>JAUMVV010000011.1 GCA_030529985.1 Bacillota bacterium | reverse complement strand
ATTTCAATGCGGTCATCAAGAGTCATGTGTTTGTTCTTTTTAGTAGTCATGGTGAGCTCCTTTTCCCACACCGGATTTCTCATACTAAATTCTACACCTAAACTCTTATCGAAGTAAATTCCACCGCAACTTCCACTGTGGAACTTACTCCGGGAATTTACCGAGAAAAACAAACACTTGCTAATAGAGAAAAACTAATTGCTATGAAGCCCCTGAAATGATATACTATTCGCGTATGCGCGGGCATACACGACAGGACAGTAAATAATTTTAGGGAGGTCTCATTAGATGAAGGGCTATAAAAGCGAAAATATCAGAAATGTTGCGCTGGTAGGACATGGCGGCTGTGGCAAGACCACATTTCTTGAAGCCGGACTGCTGGCAACAGGCGTGATTTCAAGACTGGGCAAGGTCGAAGAGGGTCAGACGGTTTCCGACTACGATAAGATGGAAATCGAAAAGGGCTATTCGATCAATTGTACGGTGGTGCCGGTTGAATACAACAAGGTCAAGATCAATTTCGTTGACACACCGGGTTCCTTTGACTTCGTGGGAGAAGTTAATTCGGCACTGAGAGCTGTTGAAGCGGCGGTAATTCTCGTGGATGCTTCGTCAGGCATTCAGGTAGGTACGGAAAAGGCGTGGGATTCATGCAGGGAATTCGGAGTGCCGAGATTTTTCCTTATCAACAAGACTGACAAGGAAAATGTAAATGTTGAGGAACTCATCGGCGAGCTTAAGACCAAGTTCGGTTCAGCGGTTGTAACCTTGGATGACAGAGAGTCAATGGAAGAGGAGATCGCGGGAACAGACGAAGAGCTTATGGAAGCATACTTTGAGAATATGACTCTTACTGACGAGCAGTTTGCGAAGGGTCTGTCAAAGGGCATAGGTCAGGGAGACATCGTTCCTGTATTTACATGCTCATCACTTACAGGCGAAGGAATTGAGGAGGTGCTTCAGCAGCTTATCGACTTCGTTCCTAAGGCAACGGATCACGAACCGTATCCTGCAAAGGACGGATCGGATGCAGACATTGAGGTTGCTGTGGATCCGGCAGGCAAGCCTGCAGTTCTCATATTCAAGACTCTGGCTGATTCATTCCTCGGCAAGATTTCATTGGCAAAGGTCATCAGCGGAACTATCAGAACAGGACAGAATCTGTACAATTCTAATTCAGGAAAGGATGAGAAGCTGGGTTCACTGTTCTTCGTGAGAGGAAAGAATCAGGAGGATGCAGCAGAAGTAGTTGCCGGTGACATCGTTGCAATAGGCAAGCTGCAGAATACGAAGACAGGCGATACTCTCTGTGAGAAAGCCAATCAGATAAAGTTCCCTGCGATACAGTTCCCTTCACCGACACTTTATCAGTGCATTGAGCCTGCCAAGAGCGGTGATGATGAAAAGATGGGTACGGGTCTGAAGAGACTTATGGAAGAAGACCCTTCATTCGTGCTTGAAAATAATATAGAAACCCACCAGACACTCATAGGGGGTCAGGGAGACATTCAGCTTAACATCATGAAGGATAAGCTCAAGGATAAATTCGGTGTCGATGTTCAGACTGTTCCGCAGAAGATCGCATATAGAGAAACAATCAAGGGGACATCAGATGTTCAGGGCAAGCACAAGAAGCAGACCGGAGGCGCAGGACAGTACGGTGATGTACACATCAGATTTTCACCGTCGGAGGAGGAGTTCGAATTTGACGAGGAACTCTTCGGCGGTTCAGTTCCTAAAAACTATGTGCCTGCAGTTGAAAAAGGTCTGAGAGAGTGCATGGAAAAGGGTCCTCTCGCAGGATGTAAGGTTCAGAATGTTAAAGCTGTTCTCTACGACGGTTCATACCATGAAGTAGACTCAAACGAGATGGCATTCAAGATTGCCGCATCACTGGCATTCAAGAAGGGTATCGCGGAGGCAAATCCTTGTCTGCTTGAGCCGATCATGAAACTGACCATAAAGGTTCCTGACGATTATGTTGGAGCGGTAATGGGCGATCTGCCGAACAGGCGCGGTGCCGTACTGGGTATGGAGCCTATCGGAGGCGGGATCCAGAAGCTTATGGCAGAAGCTCCACAGGCAGAACTTCTGGACTATGCGATTGCGCTGAGAACAATGACTCAGGCAAGAGGCTCCTTCGAGATGGAATTCTCAAGATATGACCCTGTTCCAAAGAACATTGAACAGAAGGTTATGGCCGACTACAAGGCTTCACAGGAAGAAAAATAATCTAATGAATATCCCATACAGGCGGCTGTCGCACCCTTTCCGGTGCGGCAGCTGCTGTTATTATATCGCCCCGAGGCAGATGCTGTGCCCCTATTCTTACATCTTTTCATGCAAAATACACAGTTTTGAGTTAGAATGTTCTCAAGGAGGGATGTGATATGGCAAAGTTGCTGGTAGCAGATGATGAAAAAGGTATACGGGAAGTAATACGGGAATACTCGGAATTTAACGGTCACGAAGTTACGGAAGCTGAAGACGGAATGACGGCTGTGGGCTTCTGCAAGCTGGGGGAATACGACCTGATAATAATGGATGTTATGATGCCGAAGCTTGACGGCTTTTCGGCATGCAAGGAAATACGCAAAATAACCGATACTCCCATAATAATGCTTTCTGCCCGGGGAGAAGAGTACGACAAGCTGTTTGGATTTGAACTGGGAATCGATGACTATGTAGTAAAGCCATTCAGCCCTAAAGAACTGATGGCAAGGGTCAATGCTGTTCTCGCCCGAAGAGGCAGCGGCAAGGTGGTCAATCCTGAACTGCTGATTTTTGACGGACTGGAGATCAACATACCGGCAAGAACCGTCACCATTGACGGAGAAAGGGTCGATCTGACGCCTAAGGAATACGATCTCCTGTTTTATCTGGTGGAGAACAAGAACATAGCGCTTTCCAGAGACAAGCTGCTTTCGGACATCTGGGGCTATGACTTTTACGGTGATGACCGTACGATCGATACGCACATTAAAAATCTGAGAAACAATCTGGGTAAATACCGTGACTACATTGTCACGCTCAGGGGAGTAGGATACAAATTTGAAACTAAAAATTGATTCACACAGCATCAAATTCAAAACATGGCTCTACTTCATCCTCTTCGCAGCTGTACTCATGGCCGCACTGTGGATCATGCAGGTCTTCCTGCTGAACAATTTTTACGGGGCGATGAAGTCAGAGCAGACAGAAAAAGTTGTCAGTGAAATCGAGACGGACTTCCGCCACCATGGCAGTGACAGGTTTCTTATGGATGTTGACAAGATTTCCGATTCATACGACATGTACATCTATGTCGTTTCTTTTGATGGCAAAACCACCTACTTCTCACCTTCAGGCAACAATCATGCGATAGCGCCCGGCATAAACAGCGAGAGCGGCACTTCGGTGCTTTATTCCTCTCAGCTCAGGGAACTGACGGAGGAGATGATTCAGAATAACGGCTCGGCTAATATGACATTCAAAAGGGAAAGCGATTCGCAGGAGATACTTGCTTTTGCAAATGTTCTGAAGGCAAAAGGCAAGGAGGACATGATCACATATGTTTTCTCGCCGCTGTGGCCCGTCTCATCCACGATCGAAATTCTCAAGCACCAGCTTATTATCGTTACCATAATATCCCTCATAGTTGCCTGCCTGATTTCCTTCTACCTGTCTTTCAGAATCACAAGACCGCTCAGGAAAATGCAGAAATCGGCCGGGAGGCTGGCTTCAGGCGAGTACGGGATCGTTTTTCCCGACGGACATTATACCGAACTGTCCAATCTCTCGGATACTCTTACCGGGGCGTCCATAGAGCTTGAAAAATCCGACCTTATGCAGAAGGATCTCGTGGCTAATGTTTCTCACGATCTGAGGACACCGCTTACAATGATAAAATCCTATGCGGAGATGATCCGCGATATTTCCGGCGATAAGCCTGAGAAGAGAGAGGAGCACCTTCAGGTAATTATCGACGAGTCTGACAGGCTAAACAATCTGGTTGAGGATCTCCTGACAGTATCCCGAATCCAGTCCGGTAAAATCACTCTGAACAGGCGTACCTTTAATCTGACGGATACTGCGGAATCTATAATCAATGCCTACAGGGGCATGGAGAACAGATATGATTCCAACGGTGACGGGGAGAAAACGGATGATGACAGGCAATATCATATAGAATTCAAATGCAAAGGCAGTTTCAATGTATTTGCGGATGAAGATAAAATCAAGCAGGTTATTTCAAACTTCATTTCAAATGCCATTAAGTTCTGCGGGAATGACGGCAGAGTAACAGTGTCGATCAAACAGCAGGGAAGAGCTGTCCGGCTGTCCGTCGCCGATAACGGAATCGGGATCGCCGCGAAGGATCTAGACCATGTATGGGATCGTTACTACCGCGCAAGCTCCAATACCGTCCGGGAAACAGGCGGCACCGGTCTGGGTCTTGCGATCTGCAAGGAAATTCTCACACTCCACAAGGCCGAATTCGGTGTAGACAGCAAGCCCGGACAGGGCAGCACCTTCTGGTTCCAGCTTGGTGTGGTGCGGAAATAGCACGGTAAGACTCAGCATGGAGGGTGGTAACCTGCGGTTCTGCTTTGCTGCGGTTCGGAAATAATGTTCTGAATTGACCGGAACACTAATGAAAAGCATCGATTCGGAATCGCTCACACCGGCTGTGCGGTAACAGGGACGCTCCAATTTGAACCATACGGATCGTGAGGTGCCATGTTTCATTCACCGGAAAAGTTCTCTGACCTCGGATATGTTTCTGATTCCTATAACATCTATTTCCGGCTTGACCTTAAGCCGCCGGGCGTTTCTGACCGGCATGACGATGCGTTCGAATCCGAGCCTTTCAGCTTCTCTTATTATCTTGTCCGCGTTCTGAACGGCGCGCAGATCTCCCGTCAGTCCCACTTCACCCAGCACCAGAGTTCTGCTGTCCAGCTTTCTCCCGGTATTTGAGGAATACACCGCCAGTGCCACAGCAAGATCCGTGAATGTTCCTTCAGGTCTGATTCCTCCCACCACATTCACATATACATCCTGATTATCCAGCTTCAATCCCATCCTCTTTTCGAGAACAGCTATAAGCATCGCCAGTCTTGAACTCTCTATACCGATGGAGGTTCTTCGCGGAAACCCCGCTCCGCAGAAGCCTGTCAGCGCCTGTACCTCCAGTATCAGGGGTCTGGTGCCCTCGTACACGGCAGTCGCTACGGCTCCTTCGCTGTCTGTTGCCATCTCCTCCATGAGGACTCCTGAGAGATTTTCGATTTCAATCAGTCCCTCCCCGGCCATTTCAAAGGCTCCTATCTCGCTGGTTGTGCCGAAACGGTTCTTCTGAGCTCTGAGTATCCGGAGTTCGTGATTTCTGTCTCCCGTAAAGCTCAGAACACAGTCAACCATATGTTCAACTATTCGGGGTCCCGCCAGTTCTCCGCTCTTTGTCACATGTGCCACAATAAATACGGGAATATTATCGGATTTGCCTATACGCATAAGCTCATTCCCGCAAATACGCACCTGGGAAACACTTCCCGGTGCAGACTCGAGCTCAACGCTGTACATCGTTTGTATGGAATCCACGATGAGAAATTCGGGCTCCAGTTGTCTGCATATTTCCGATACATTTTCGATATTGGTTTCAGCCAGAATAAACAGTCTGTCGCTTATCTCACCTCTGCACACCCTGTCGGCTCTCATCTTTATCTGTTCCTCCGACTCCTCTCCGGAAACATAGAGAACCCTGCCTCTGGTTTTCGCGATATGCTGTGCCGCCTGGAGAATTATCGTGGATTTACCTATCCCCGGCTCTCCTGAAATGAGCGTGAGGGAACCCGACACAAGACCGCCGCCAAGAACTCTGTTCAGCTCTCCTATGCCTGTATCAATTCTGGAGGTCTCTCCTGACTTCACAGCCGCAAGCTTCTCCGGTCTGCCGGCTTTAGCACCGGCTCCGTCAGTGCCTGCCGCTCTGCCTGCCGTTCTTCTGCGTTTATCATCCGCCTTGCAGCCGATGACCTTTTCTTCAAACATGGAGTTCCATGCCCCGCAGACAGGGCACTGTCCTGCCCACTTGCTGCTCTCGCCTCCGCACTCGTTGCAGACAAATATTGTTTTAGCTTTTTTGGCCATGGGCTTATCTCCCTCCTCCTTTCAGGCTCTATCCTTCACCTTACCCCGCTATATTTACCGCAGTTCCACAGTTACGCCTGCGGCAAGACTGCATCTTTCTCAAATCCATCGCCATACTTCCCCGGCACAGTTTCTTCCTCATGGATGTAATTATATTATGTGCAATATGAAAGAAGAAATACTAAAGAATAAGTACGAAAGAAGGAATTTGCCGAAATCACTGTCAGCTATTTATGATAGCTCCGATTTCAACCTGCCATAGCTTCCCACGGTGCCCCCGCGCCTGCTCGCAAACATATGTTCGTTTTTTTCTATAATACCCCCGCGTGCTGCGGTTGTCAAGGGGGACTTCTTCATCGTGAGGCTGAATGCATCCGGAGATGCATTCGTGCGAAAAAAGGATATCGAAACTCGTTCGCCGCTCTTGTAATCGCGGATTTGATCGTTCACCTCACATCAGTTTTGGATCGTGAGGTTACTTTTGCAAGGTGCCTGCAAAATCATCCTGCGAAAACACATAAACAGATGAGAAAATATCTGCCATTTTACTGTCTTTTTGTTATATAATATAAGTGCGTATAGCCAGGAGGTTTTTATGTATAGAGCAGGAGATAAAATCCTGTATCCTATGCACGGAGCAGGAATCATCAGACAGATAAAGTCCTGTGAGATCCTGGGGCAGACTAAGGACTATTATTTACTTAGTGTGCCTTGTGGTGACATGGAAGTCATGATTCCCGTCGGCAACTCAGACGACATTGGAGTTAGACCTGTAGGAACGGAGGAGGATGTAGGCTCGGCGATTGCTGTTCTTGGGCAGGATTCCACTGAAATGAATGGAAACTGGAATAAGAGATACAGGGAAAACATGGATAAGGTCAAGACCGGCAATATATTACTGGTTGCCGAGGTCGTGAGAAATCTTACCAGAATCGATCGCGAGGGGAGGCTTTCTGCCGGAGAGAAAAAGATGCTCTCCAATGCCAGGAAGATTCTTCAGAGTGAGATAATGCTCGTTCTGGGCATAAGCGAGAAGGAAGCGCTGGAGAAAATCGAAGGGGCAATATAGCTTCGGTACCCGGCTGCGGATTTTGCCTTCAGCAATACGTAAATATACGAAGGAAGGAGAAAATGTAATAATTGATTAAAAAGCTTACCAGAGCCATTGTTACCATCATAGGCTGCGTATGTGGATATGGCTGCTATATGCTTGCGAAGTACATCGCCCGGATAAGGGGTTTCGATATGGATGCAGAGCTTTCCCTGGCGGAGAACATTTTCGTTACTGCCACATTTGTCATTATCTTTGCAATTTTATTTTATAAGCTCTACCCTTTATTCTCAAGAGGAAGCAAGAAAGCTGCAAACACTCTCGAATCGGATCTAAGAGATACTTCGGTCAACGACATAATGACGACAACGGCAGGGCTTGTAACAGGCCTGTTCATTGCGTACCTCATAAGCAGGGGGATATATACGGAAATTGATATTCCCGTTCTCAGTGTTATTCTTAACATAGTTACCTATGTCTTCCTGGGAGCGCTGGGAGTTGCCGTTGCCAACAGCAAAACCAAGGAGCTGACGAGTCTGATCCTGAACGCCCGAAAGGGTTCCGGTCCGGGAAAGAGCGGCAAGCACAAGGATGAAGCGAAGCCGAAGATATTTGATACCAGCGTCATCATCGATGGGCGAATAGCCGACATAATGAAGACAGGCTTCATAGAAGGTCCTATAATTATTCCGGAATTCGTGCTGGTGGAACTGAGGCATATTGCAGATTCATCTGACAGCCTGAAGAGACAGAGGGGCAGAAGGGGTCTGGACATTCTCAACTCTATACAGGAGGAATACGGAGTGGAGATCTACAATACCGATTCAGAGAAGGTTCTGGAGGAGATACCCGAGGTAGATGTCAAGCTTCTGAAACTTGCCCAGATCATGAACGGCAAAGTTGTAACCAACGATTTCAATCTTAACAAGGTGGCAGCGATAAAGGAAGTGCCGGTTCTGAACATCAATGAGCTGGCAAACACTCTCAAGCCGGTAGTTCTGCCGGGCGAGGAAATGATGCTCTCGCTGGTAAAGGAAGGCAAGGAGCCGAAGCAGGCCGTGGCATATCTGGACGACGGAACAATGATAGTCGTAGAAGAGGGAAAACCGTATATCGGGCAGACCATTATGGTTGTAGTTACAAGTGTGCTGCAGACATCTGCAGGCAGGATGATTTTCGCAAAGCCTGCAGGAAATGCGGGGAAGTAGGATCATGTACAACAACAGCAAGGTAGCAGTAATAATTGCTGCAGCGGGACAGGGCCGCAGGCTGGGCGGTCCCGTTCCTAAGCAGTACATAAAGATCGGCGGAGAGTATGTAATATCAAAGAGCATAAGAGCCTTTGAGAACATAGACGAAGTCGATCACATTTTCGTTGTAACCAACGGGAACTACATAAATCTTTGCCGCCGCATCGTGAAGGATGAGGGATTTACCAAGGTCGATGCCATTGTACCCGGCGGCAAAGAGCGTCAGGACTCGGTTTACAATGCGATACAGGAAATCAATTCGAGAAAGCCCGGAGTTTCTCTGGTGCTTATACACGACGGAGCGAGGCCGTTTATCAACAGTCAGGTCATCCTGAATGTGATCAGAGAAGCTGATGAGGGCGGTGCGGCTGTGGCATGTGTAGCCATGACGAACAGTGTAAGAAGGATAGGCACAGGGGGCAAGCCCAGCGAGAGTGTGGAAAGGGCTGACTATTATTCAGTTCAGACCCCTCAGGGCTTCAGAAAGGCCACTCTTATAGAGGCATATGACAAAGCCTTCACTGACGGATACAGGGGAACAGACGATGCCTCAATAGTCGAGCGTGCAGGTTACAATGTATCCATAGTTGACGGTGATTACGGAAACATTAAGATTACTACGAAAGAGGATTTGCCGATGGAAAACAGAGTAGGAACGGGTTTCGATGTTCACCGGATGGTGGAAGGAAGGAAGCTCATTCTGGGGGGAATTGACATACCCCATGACAGAGGACTCCTGGGGCACTCGGATGCTGATGTGCTGACCCACGCACTGATGGATGCACTCCTTGGTGCAGCGGCTCTGGGAGACATAGGGAGACATTTCCCGGATACGGATGAGGCCTACAGGGGCATAAGCAGCATGAAGCTGCTGGAAAAGGTGGGAAGACTTCTTGAAGAGAATTTCTATAAAATAGGAAATGTGGACATAACGGTGATTGCCCAGAAGCCTGAGATCGCCCCATATATTGAAGAAATGAAAAAAAACATTTCCGAGGTGCTGAAGCTGGAGAAATCACGGATAAATATTAAGGGAACAACTACCGAGAAGCTCGGCTTTGCAGGTAGAGAGGAAGGCGTAGCCGCTGAAGCGGTCGCCTCAATATACAGATAAGAAGGAGACATAATGAAACTATCAAAAGCTTTTTTCAAGACGCTGCGGGAGGTGCCGAATGAAGCCGAAATCCCAAGCCACATTCTGCTGCTCAGATCGGGAATGATAAAGAAGGCGGCGGCAGGCATATACAGCTATCTGCCTATGGGAAGACGCACTTTCAGGAAAATCGAGAATATTGTGAGGGAAGAGATGGATGCCAAAGGCGCCCAGGAAATATGCACATCGGTGCTGCAGCCGGGCGAGCTGTGGACAGAGTCCGGAAGGTGGAGTGCATACGGTCCGGAAATGTGGAGAGTTAACGACAGAAACGGTCGCGGATTCTGTCTGGGACCTACAGCTGAGGAGGTATTCACGGATATCGTCAGAAATGACATCACATCATACAGACAGCTTCCGATAATGATTTATCAGATCACCGACAAGTTCAGGGACGAGGCGAGACCCCGTTTCGGAATGATGCGATCGAGGGACTTCGTCATGAAGGATAACTACTCCTTTGACAGGGACGAAGAGGGTCTTGATAAGAGCTATAAGGAGATGTACGATGCCTATTCGAAGGTGTTCACCAGGTGCGGTCTGACCTTCAGACCGGTTGAAGCGGACAACGGAGCAATCGGCGGTGCAGGCTCACACGAATTTACAGCACTTTGTGAGTATGGCGAAAGTGAGATATGCTACTGTGAGAGCTGTGATCTGGCAACAACGGTGGAAAAGGCGAGCTGCACAGATGCACTGCCGGAAGAAGGTGAAGCTCTTCCTATGGAGAAGATCCACACACCGGGCACGAAGACGATCGAAGAGCTGGTGAATTTTCTGGAAGCTGACGAGGACAGGACGCTGAAAGCCATGCTGCTGGAAACATATGGAGAAGACGACAAGGTAAACGGGTATGTTGCGGCATTTCTGCGAGGTGACAGAGAGCTGAACATGACGAAGCTGATAAATGCTCTCGGAGTTCATGAATATGCCATAACCATGGCTGACGAAGAGAAGATGTCGGAGCTTTGCGGGTGTGTAGGCGGATTTACCGGACCTGTAGGGCTGCACGACTGCACGATAGTTGCGGACAGCGAGATACCCGGTCTGAAAAACCTCATCGCGGGAGCATGCGAGGAGGATTATCACATAAAGAATGTAAATTACGGCCGCGACTGGAAGGCGGATATAGTTGTGGATATCAAGAACCTCAAGGAGGGCGATCCATGCCCCGTATGCGGAGCGCCTATCAGGCATGCGCGCGGCGTAGAGGTCGGGCAGATATTCAAGCTGGGCACGAAGTATTCGGAACCTATGGGTGCGACATACAGTGACGAAAATCAGAAGGAGCAGCCGATCGTAATGGGATGCTACGGCATCGGGATATCCAGAACATTCCAGGCGATCATAGATATGCCTGAAAACCACGATGATAACGGAATCATCTGGCCGATGTCAGTTGCACCGTACCATGTAATAATAACGCTGATGAAGCCTGAGGATGGAATACAGGCAGGTCTTGCTGACAGGGTGTACAGTGAACTCACAGCGGCAGGAGTTGAGGTAGTCCTCGACGACAGGAAGGAAAGGCCGGGAGTGAAGTTCAAGGATGCGGATCTCATAGGGATCCCTATCCGAATCACTGTGGGCAGGGGTGCAGCAGACGGACTCATCGAGTATAAGATGAGAAGAGATACAGAAAAGACAGAAATCCCCGTAGCTGAGGGTATTGCAAAGGCAATAGAGACTGTAAATGCGGAAAAAGACGGACGACACTTCTTTAACAAGTAGCAGGAGCAGCCTGTTTTGGGAATTCTTTAAAATAGGAGTATTCACCATTGGCGGAGGGGTTGCGATGATCCCTCAGATACAGAATCTGGTTGTGGAAGAAAAGAAGTGGATGGATGAAGAGGAGGCACTGGACTGTATCGCATTAGGGCAATCTCTTCCGGGGGTAATCGCCGTCAATCTCGCGACTTATGTGGGATACAGACAGCGAGGCATCTCGGGAGCCGTCCGGGCTACCGTGGGAATCATTCTTCCCGCATTTCTTTCAATAATAATCGCGCTGCTTTTGCTTGGTTATATTGGCGACAATGCGTATGTTGAGGGAGCTTTCATCGGAATCAAGGCGGCGGTCTGCGGACTTATTGCAGTTACAGCAGTCAGACTTCTGAAACAGATGGTGGGAGGATCAAAACCGAAAATGATATTTTCCATCATCATGGCAGCGGGCTCGCTGGCGGCGGTAGGTGTTTTCGGGGTGACAGCGGTGCTCGTGATAATAATAGGCATCCTTCTCGGAATAATCTTCCACATATTTGTTACCTCGAAGGAGGTGACGAGATGATTGTGCTGTACAATCTGGTGAAAATATTCTTCTGTGTGGGACTGTTCGCATTCGGCGGAGGGACGGCAATGCTGCCTCTTATCTATCAGGGGGCGTCCGTCTTCGGAATGAACCGGGCGGACTTTTCGGACATGGTTGCCCTGTCGCAGATAACTCCCGGACCCATAGCTGTAAATGCTGCCACATATATAGGGCTTCAGTACGCAGGAATTACAGGGGCGATCATAGCTACGCTGGCGGTATGCCTGCCATGCTTTTTGATTATGCTCATCGTGATCAGGCTGATTGATAAATTCAAGGGAAGCAGGATCGTCGAGGGAGCTTTTGTGGGGATTCGCCCTGTAACGATTGGATTGATATTGACAGCCGCTATATTCGTTGCCGGAGGAGTTCTGGTCAAGGGACCGGTGGTTTCCGTTCAGCTTGCGGATATAGATTACTATAATTGGATACCGCTGGGGATATGCGGGGGATCTGTGGTTATGATGAGCCTGCTGAAGGTTAAGCCTATCTATGTCATGCTGATAATGGCGGCAGCGGGTGCGGTGATTTACGGAGCGATACTGTAATGTGGAACGGAGGAGTGCGGGTAATCGTACTTGATAGCGAAAACAGAATACTGATGGTAAAGCAACAGCATCCTGAGCGTGAGGTGTGGATGGTGCCCGGCGGACAGATTGAGGAAGGAGAAGACTCGGCAGCTGCGGGAATTCGTGAGGTTCGGGAGGAGACCGGGCTTGAAATTGAGATGAGAGGACTGCTGTGGCATGTTGAGGAAGTAGGAGCACGAGGGCAGCGATTTGTCAACTTTCACCATGCGGAGACTGTACCGGCAGGAGCCGGAGGCAGCGATAACCCGAAGCTGGGAGCAGATCCGGAGCTGGGCGGGGAAGCACAGGTTTTGCGTGAAGTGAAGTTCATGAGCAGAGAAGAGGTGCAGACTGTCGAAAACATCTATCCGGAATGGCTCAGGGATGAATTCTGGAAGCTGCTCGATAAAGGAAATCTTGAATATGACGCGTTCAAAAAGCGCGTTGATATATTTTGATGAGCAAAGGAGAGAATAGTAATGAAATATGTAGTAATCGAAATGGAAAACGGCGGCGTGATGAAGGGTGAGCTTTATCCTGAAATAGCGCCTAAGACGGTAGAAAACTTTGAGAAGCTGGTAAATGCAGGCTTTTATGACGGGCTTATTTTTCACAGAGTAATCCCCGGCTTCATGATTCAGGGCGGTTGCCCTCAGGGAATGGGAACAGGAGGACCGGGCTGGCAGATTGAAGGTGAATTCAGTGCCAACGGATTCAAAAATGATCTGAAGCATACCAAGGGCGTACTCTCCATGGCAAGGACAATGGATCCTAATTCGGCAGGGTCCCAATTCTTCATCATGGTTCAGGATGCCCCTCATCTTGACGGCCAGTATGCGGCCTTCGGCAAGATTATCGAGGGTCTGGAGTTTGCCGACGAAATTGTGAATACACCGAGAGATTTCCGCGACAAGCCGAAGCAGGATCAGAGGATGAAGAAGGTCATCATTGTGGAGGAATAGAAGTTTATGTCATTAGAATTTAAGTTTGATGTAGATACTGTCAGGAAGCAGTTTCCTGCGTGTAAGCTGGAGGTTGCGGGGGAGCCGATCGCCTATATGGATGGACCCGGGGGAACCCAGGTGCCACAACGGGTGCTTGATAAAATTATGAAGTACATGATTGAACAGAATGCAAATGAGGGCGGAAATTTTGCCGCGAGTGCATTCTGCGATATAGTGGAAGACGGCGCGAGGGAAGCTGCTGCAGATTTGCTCGGCTGTGAGCCCGGCGAAATCGGATTTAACTGTTCATCCACTCAGAACAACACAAACATCGCCCACGCACTGGCAAGAAAATTTGCTAAAGGCTCCAGAATAGTAACCAGTGAAATGGAGCATAGATGCAATCTGGCACCGTGGCTTCAGATGGGAAAAGACGGATACGATACGCAGATCGTTAAACTTGATCCGGATACTCAACAGCTTGATTTAGATGACTTCAAAGGGAAACTGACACCGGATACAAAGATAGTATCACTTAACTGGGCGTCGAACGGGCTCGGAACGGTAACGGATGTCAAGGCACTTATAAAAATGGCTCATGAAGTCGGCGCGATCACTATTGTTGATGCTGTTCACTATGCAGCTCATTTCCCGATCGATGTTAAGGATATAGGAACAGACATCCTGCTCTGTTCAGCATACAAGTGGTTTGGTCCGCACATTGGTGTTGTTTACATGAGAAAAGATTTGATCGAGGAACTTGATTTCTACAATGTAATGTGCGATGACATTGCAACAGGACCTCGTAAATTTCACATGGGAACTCCTCAATACGAACTTCTGGCAGGAGTAATTGAAGCAGTAAATTTCATAGCATCTGTAGGTGAAGAATATGCTGAATGCTTTGAAGAACAGCTCAAGGGGCTGGAAGACAGAAGAAGGAATGTAGTTGCCGGAATGATTGCTTTTGATGAATATGAAAGCGTACTTGCAAAGCAACTGAGATTTGAACTTCGAGAGATTCCGGGTGTTACAGTGTACGGTCCGGCAGAGGGTCAGCCAAGAACCCCAACAGTTGTATTTAGAATTGACGGATTCAGGACGGAGGAAGTCACCAAGGTTCTGGGAGACAATGGCATAAATTCATGGCATGGAGATTATTATGCCGTTGAAATAATGAATGCTTTGGGATTCGGCGGTGAAGAAGGCGGTGGCTTGGTTCGCCTTGGTCTGGCACCATACTGCACGCAGAAGGATGTTGACAGAACTCTTGATGTGATCAGAAATATGGTAAACGAAAGATAGAGCATCAAGCCCAAAGCATTATAGTTGCGGCGAGAGCTGTCACCTTAATTCTGTAGCCGCTTTTTTGCACCGGCAACCTGCGCATAAATGTATTGCGATGAAGTGCTTGGTGATGTTTTGATATACAAATAGAAGTAACTGTTGAGTGAATTTAGAAGAAGTCGATGATAAGCTTTATCATAAGACCTGCCAGAGCGCAGTAATATACCGGTCTGATGATTTTGGAACCTCTGGTGAGTGCCAGTCGAGTTCCGAGGGTATTTCCGATGATGTAGCCGGCTGTTCCGATGATGGCAGCCTTTAGGCATACAATGATCCTCCTGACCGATTTCCCGGCGGATTACAGAATATGCTGCCAGAAGGGGGACTAGTATCACCATGATAATTTCAAGGTATCTGTCATTTATAAGCAGATTGAGCTTTGAACCGATGAATGCGCCGGCCAGTGAGAAGGGGAGAGTTACCCTGCATGTTTTCAGATCAGTTCTTCCTGCCTTTGCATGAAGATGGAAACTTTGTTTCTAAATCTTTTGGGAAAAGGAAACTCAATTTGAAAAAAACAAGTCAAAGTGGGTAACCTATAAGATCAAAGCTCATGATCAGACATATTATGCTAACCTTAGATATGATATTGGTGACATGGTGATATATCTGGATTACTAAAATCGTTATATGACAAATAAGATAAGGGTGGGGGTATCGCTTAATGCGACAACCCCACCAACGACAACAGGGTGGTATGAAACCACCCTGTTATTATTGGCGAGGCACCTGGGACTCGAACCCAGAACCAACAGATTCGAAGTCTGGTACTCTATCCATTGAGCTAGTGCCCCCTATGATCTGATCGCAGCGATGCCGCAACAATAATCATTATAAAGGATTTAGTGAAATACCGCAACGAAAATTTAGGCATGCATCCGAGTTATAATTTAGAGTAAATTCCCGGAGTAAGTTCCACAGTGGAAGCTACGGTGGAATTAACCCGGATTATAATCGGACAGTTATATGACAAACCGACAGGCAGTAATCTGAACAAACAATCAAGAACGATCTGAACAGACGACCAATAATCATAGACGGTGGCAACACAATAATGTATAATAATTAGGTATGCAATGGGCGACGGAGAAATGCCTGTGGGAAAATGGTGAAACGGTATTCCCCCGGAGCAGCAAATTAACATGGAGCAAAGACGGGAAACATTAATTTCATGAAAACAAGAGCTATCAAATACGCAGTCAAGCAGCTGGACAGCAGGATGGATAATTCTTTATCGGCTGTAATGCGATTAACTATAAATAGATCGCAGTAGTGAGGGAGATTATATGCAGAAGCCTATTTACAAAATTATTTACCTGATAACCCTTTTTTTCGAGGCCGCATTTATTTTTATGATGATGGTGCTTAATGTGCTGCCGGCAAAATATGTTTTGGCAATACTGATAATAATTGCAGCAGCTGATTTCGGTATTTTTTGGCTTTTGTTTAAAATCGGAAGTAAAAAAGGTGTACGGATCGCGGGAACCATTATTTCAGCTCTTGTATGCCTGATGATGCTTGCGGGAGTATACTATATGTATGTTACATATTCGGCTCTTGACGCAATCAGCGAAAACAGTGAAGCAAATGAAGAAAAGGTGGGGGTTACCCATGAACCTTTTAATATTTACATCACCGGAATTGATATGTGGGGAGATATCGATCAGGTTTCAAGAAGCGATGTTAATATGATAATGTCAGTTAACCCGGAGGAAAAGAAAATATTGCTCACCTCTATTCCCCGGGATTCATATGTGGTTCTGCATTCATTTGGCGAGTACGACAAGCTGACACATACCGGAGTATGGGGAGTAGAGGAAACAACGCAAACTGTTGAAGATTGGCTCGATACCGATATTGATTATTATATCAGGGTAAACTTTTCAATGCTTATCGATATAGTTGAAGCCATTGATGGTATTGATGTATATTCAGATTACACTTTCAAATCCAGTTTAAGGGATTATCATTACAAGAAAGGATGGAATCATCTCGGGGGATGGAAAGCATTATATTTTGCCAGAGAAAGACATGCCTTTGAAAATGAAGACCAACAGAGAATATTAAATCAGCAAAAGGTGATGAAGGCTTGCATAAGGAAAGTTACCAGCAGTAAAACTCTTCTTATTCATTATGCAGATCTGCTGGATGTTGTAAAAGATGAGATGCAAACCGACATGAGCAGGGAAGAGATAGCTGCACTTGTTCGTATGCAGCTTGATGACATGAGCAAATGGAAACTGGAGACCCAGGCCGTTCAAGGAGATCTTACCATGAAAGGTACATATACAATGGGGATGGACAGAGAGTTACTGGTATCTATTCCGAGAGAAAAATCAGTGGAAAAAGTGAGGAGGGGTCTCAAAGCAGCTCTTGAAGATGCAGGAGATAAATAGGCTTAAACATGGTTAAAAGAGAGAAGCTGAAAAGAAAAATAAAGTTAATTCCGGAATCAACGGTAATGTGTGGTGCATTCGTTGCGGGTGGGTTTTCGGAGGTTTTATTTTTGATGCTGGTGTTGGCACTTGATGTGCTTCCTTTTAAGTACCTGTCGGCAATGCTGATATTTATTCTGGTGTTAGATGTCATAATAGTCTATCTGGCAAACAGCAAGTCAAAGCACGGCACCAGAAGAATCGGGGCACTTGTTCTGATACTTCTTATTCTGAATGTGCTTGTTATTGGGGACAGTTATGTATACAGTACTTATGACACTCTTGAAAAGATCAGCAAATCTCGAGCTATCTGGCAGGTATACGATGTTGTGGCATTAAAGGAAGGTGACCACAGTACGATTGATAGTATAAGCGGGAAAAAAGTATATGCTCCCGAGAGAAAATCAAAGGAGTTAAATGAAGCTAAAGAACGATTGGTTACAAAGTCGGATGTGTCATATGCTGAAGAAACAAATATTATTGATTTAGGTAAGAAACTGGTTGGTGAAGAAGGCGAACTTAACGATGAAATCGCACTCATGACCAAAGAAGATTACGGAATCTTAAGTAAGCAGATACAAGGGTTCAAGAAAAATACTGAAGTGATTTACACGATAAAAGTAAAGAAAAGAAGCGATGATGGTGTAAAGGCAGTTGATGTAACAGAAGACTCATTTAACATTCTGATTTCTGGAAAGGATGTATGGGGAAAACTGAAAGATAAAGATGGCTTGAGTGATGTGAACATGGTTATGACAGTCAACCCGGAAACAAAGAAAATCCTGCTCACCTCGATTCCGAGAGACAGTTATATTTCGCTTCATACTTACGGAGCCAAGGATAAGCTGACACATACCGGAATATATGGTGCCGATGAAACCAGGAAAACTATTGAAGATTTTCTTGAAATTGATATTAATTATTCAATTACAGTTAATTTCTCCATGCTGGTCGATTTAGTTGAAGCAATCGACGGAATTGATGTTTATTCTGATTATACCTTCAAATCAGCATTAAAGGAATATCATTATATTAAAGGATGGAACCATGTAGGCGGCTGGAAGGCTCTGTATTTTGCACGGGAGCGCAAGGCTTTCACAGAAGGTGACATGCAGAGAAACAAGAACCAGCAGATTGTATTAAAAGCAATAATAGATAAGGTTACAAACAGCAGAGTTATAATGACAAAATATACGAAAATTCTTAATGCAGTTGAAGATGAGATGTATACGGATATGTCCGACAAGGATTTAAAAAAGTTGGCAAAACTCACATTGAGGGACATGAAACACGGATGGAAGGTTGAATCCGTAAACATTACTGGAGGTACAGGGGGTGCACCATGTTTCAGCATGGGTAATCAGAATCTCTCCTGTGTGTTTCCAAACCAGGAATCGGTAGATGAATGCAAGAAGGCTATACATGATTGTATGTATCCGGTTGATAACACTCTTAAAAAAGATGACAAGAAAGATGGCAACACAAATGGGAAATAAATTATATGCAGCAATAGATAACAGGAAAGTGGCAATCATAGGTGCGGGTTTCGTAGGGGCATCCATAGCATATGCACTGACAATCAGAGATCTGGCCAGCGAAATCGTGCTGGTGGATATCGACCGGGAAAAAGCCAGAGGCGAGGCGTTGGACATCCGGCATGGCATCGCCTATATGGGTACATCCTCAGTGCGCGCAGGGGATTACAGCGACTGCAAGAACTGCGATCTGATAATAATCACTGCAGGTCGAAACAGGAGAGTCGGTGAAGATCGTCTGGATATGATTGAGGACAATATTGTAACTATGAGGAATGTAGTTGATGAAGTCAAAAAATACTATACTCATGGAGCCATAATGGTTGTGTCGAATCCTGTTGATGTTCTCACATACAAATGTGCTGAATGGATGAACCTTCCCAACGGCAAAGTGTTCGGCACCGGATGCGTTCTGGATACATCAAGGCTGATAAGAGCTATTGCAGATTATACCAACCTCAATACAGAAGTGATCAAATGCAATATAGTCGGTGAACACGGCACTACGCAGTTTCCCGTATGGAGCAGACTTTCGATTGCCGGAGTTCCAATGGATGAATACTGCGAAAATGTGGGTCTGGAATGGGGTGACAAGCAGAAGAATGAAATATACGATCAGGTTCTCAACATGGGAGCAACCATAATAAAGGCCAAAGGCAAAACCCACTACGGTATAGCAACCTGCGTATGCTCTCTGGCTGACGCGGTTCTCAATCAGAGACTTACCGTTGCACCTGTAACATCACCGTTGCAGGGGGAATACGGTGTGGAAAATGTGGCAGTCAGTCTGCCATCCATCGTGGGAGTCAACGGAGTAGAACACAGGCTCAAAGAGCACTGGACAGAAGCGGAGATCGACAGATTCAGAGCCGGTGCAGATAAGCTCAAAGAAACGCTGGCAAAAGTATAAGATTGTCTTTGCAGGATAATACAGAGGGAAAAATGGGTTTTATTAAAAAGGAATTCAAGAATATAATGACACTTTATTATCTGCTGAAGCTGGATAAGAAGGTGCCTACTGATAACAGATCAATCAAGAAAAGGCAGAACAGGAAGGTTTACAAAACCATGAAGGCTGCTTATAAGATTCCGTACTACCGAGAGAAATTTGATAAACTGGGACTCACACCGGATGATTTTCACAGTGCTGAAGACCTGGCTAAATTTCCGATAATGACCAGAACCGATATGAGAGAATGGATGCAGGGGCTGATTGACAAGGATCCCGGGCTTCTCGAAAAATGTCAGGTCTATGCTACAAGCGGATCGTCCGGAGTACCGCTGAAGTTTCTGCTCTCACAGAGAGAAACAGCGTGTATGAATGCCAGCTGGATCAGGGTGCTCATGTTTGCGGGACATAAGCCTTTGAGGGGAACCATGCTCACCTTCCTGACTACTCATCAGAAGGTTGACCCGAAGAAGGGTGACTCATGGGTCCAGAAACTGGGATTCTTCAGAAGAAAGATCGTGCCTGAGCATCTGTATGTTGGAGAAGGCATGAGAGACCTCATTGAGCTGGTAAATGAATACAAGCCGGATACCATCTGCTTTCGAAAGAACGTTCTTGTAAGAATGGCGGTTTATGCTCGTAATCACGGCATGACGATCTGGCATCCGCACGCATATACTCCTGTCAGTGAAGCGGTGGACGAGATAACCAGGAAGCTTTTGATCGAGACATTCGGTCCCGGTCTGTTTGATGCTTACGGTTGCAACGAGACGGGCAACTGTGCGGTCAAGCTTCCCGGAAGCGATGTTTTCTATGTATATAACGATACTCATGTGCTCAATGTTGTAGACGATGACGGCAACCTTTCCGATGAAGGAAGACTTATAGGAACAACCTTGTACAAGAAGGATTTCCCGATTATCAATTACGAAATCGGTGATACTGCGACATCGGAGATGAGAGAGGGCGTCCGATATATCAAAACGATCAAAGGCAGAATGAATGACCTCGTCAAGCATGCGGACGGAACTGAAACTTCAGCAGCGGAACTGTACAAGATATTTCACGGCAGCAACGGCGTGGCACAGTTCAGATATATTCAGGACAAGATTGATGAACTCAGGATACTTATGGTTAAGGATCCCATGAACCAAACAGCTACCAAAGAAAGTGTAGAGCAGTATCTCACGGAAAAGATATTCAAGCTCTACGGATCTTCAGAATACAAACTTGATTTTGAATGGGTGGATGAGATCCCGCCTGACAAGAACGGCAAGATGCGCTGTTTCATCTGCAATGTTAAGAATTAAAGTGACGGTGCAGCGAAGGAACTAAGACGGCGACCCGGCGAAAAGTAATCGTGCAGGACTGCCTTTGCACATAGGAGAAACTGATGATAAGTTTTAATGTACCGCCCCATGTGGGCAGGGAAACTGAATACATGATGGAGGCCATAAATGGCCACAAGATCTGCGGTGACGGCCCATTTACCAGGAAGTGTAATGAGTGGATCATGGAGAAAACAGGAACAAGCCAGGCTCTGCTTACAACATCCTGCACCCAGGCACTGGAGCTGTCTGCAATACTGGCGGATATCAGACCCGGGGATGAGGTCATTCTGCCTTCATATACTTTCGTATCAACGGCCAACGCCTTCGTTTTGAGAGGTGCCAGACTGGTGTTTGTGGACATCAGACCGGATACAAAGAATATAGATGAAAAACTCATTGAAGATGCTATCACAGACAGGACGAAGGCCATTGTCCCGGTTCACTATGCAGGTGTTGGCTGCGAGATGGATACCATAATGGACATTGCCGGAGCTCATAATCTTATAGTTATAGAAGATGCGGCGCAGGGTGTGATGGCCACATATAAGGGCAGGGCACTTGGAAGCATCGGAGACTTCGGATGCTACAGCTTCCATGAAACAAAAAATTACAGCATGGGAGAAGGGGGAGCGATCCTTATTAAAGATAGTACAAAAGCAGAAGAGGCTGAAATTATCAGGGAGAAGGGAACAGACAGAAGCAAATTCCTTAGAGGCCAGGTCGACAAGTATTCATGGGTAAGCATGGGATCATCCTTCCTGCCAAGCGACATGAATGCGGCGTACCTATATGCTCAGCTGGAGAGATCAGACGAAGTCAACAGAGACAGATTAGGCAGCTGGAATTCGTATTATGAGCAGCTTAAGCCGCTGGAGGAAAGGGGGCTGGTGGAACTGCCGTACGTTCCTCCCGAATGCGAACACAACGCTCACATGTTTTATCTGGTTACCGACAGCATTGAGCAGAGAACTGAGCTGATAAGATATCTTGGCGACAATGGGATCGCGGCTGTATTCCACTATGTGCCACTCCATTCATCAAAGGCAGGAATGAAGTACGGACGCTTTCACGGAAGCGATAAGGTTACAAACAGAGTGGCGGATTGTCTTGTCAGACTTCCTATGTACTACGGAATCGGTCAGGACAATGTGGATCATATCTGCGGGAAAGTGAAGGAGTTTTACAAATAGAACATATGCTGGCAGCAATAAGAAAAGCTCTTGAAAAAACGAATAATATCAATAGAAGTTCATATATATGGAACGCATTAAACGCCATAATATCAGCGCTGCAGAACCCTGTCATTCTTCTTGTAATGACAAGGACAAACGGAGTTTATGATGCCGGCGTTTTTTCTATTGCCTTTGCAATCGCAACACTGATGCTGTATGTGGGACTTTATGGACTCAGAAGATTTCAATCCTCGGATATGAATGAGAAGTACAGTTTCAGCGAGTATCACGGGATGCGGATCCTCACATGCTCGGCAATGATATTTGTGAGCATAATATACTGCCTTTACGGAATGTGCTTCAATGGGTACGATACGGAGAAGGCGATGGTAATATTCATGATATGCATAGTCAAGGTCTGTCAGGCATATTCGGATGTGTACCATGGATGTATGCAGCAAAAGGGAAGGCTGGATGTCGCAACCAAGTCTTCATCTGTTAGATACACCTTCGAGATGGTGGCTTATGCACTGCTGCTGGTGCTGACGCACAATCTGCTGATTTCAACTGCAGCTTTTATGACGGCTTCAATCCTGGGGCTGCTTCTCACATCAGTTAATGCAGGCAGGAATTACTGCACATACCGACCTTCGTTTAAGTGGAGGCAGATAAGGCTTCTGGCAATTGAGGGATTCCCGTTATTCGCCGGTCTGTTTCTGAACATGTACATCAGCAATGCACCGAAGTACGCAATCGATGCATTCCTCACCGAAGAGGTGCAGGCGATCTACAATATGATCTTCATGCCGGCATTTGTGGTTATGCTGATTGCCAACTTCATCTTTAACCCTATCCTTACCACCTATGCAGAGCTGTGGCTTGCAAAGACACGAGAAAGCATCGACAGACTGATGCATGCTATAAAGAAACAGTCACTGGTAATCACGGGGCTTACTCTGCTGGGACTGGCTGTGGCTTATACCGTAGGTATTCCGGTTCTGTCATTTGTATTCGGCATCGATCTGGGAGAGTACAGATCGGAATTGTGTGTTGTGATGATAGGCGGTGGGGCACTGGCTTACGCCACTTATTTCAGTACGGTGATTACAATAATCAGACTTCAGAACACACTGATTGTATGTTACGGTCTGCTGGCACTGGCAGCCAAGCTTGCATCCGGACTGTTCGTACTGAACTTCGGAATAATGGGAGCTGCTTCAATGTATGCAGTTCTGATGAGCATACTGGCACTGGTGCTCTGGGCAATCACCCTGTACGGAATAAGAAGAGAAAGAAACACTCTGTAGATTGCGCTGCAGAGTGCTCTGTGTAGTATTATATATGAATTGAAACAGTTATTTTCTTATTTTCTTCGCCTTTTTCAGAGAAGCTTTTCCGAAGACCCCGTCAACCTTGAGACCTTCAGCTTTCTGGAATTTCTTTACGGCCTTGTGAGTCGCATTTCCAAACTTGCCGTCAACCTTGGCGCTTATTCCATACCAGTTAAGGAACTTCTGCAGGTGTTTTACCTGCGTTCCCTTGGATTTTTTCTTCAGACCTTTTGATGAAACTTCAGGAAAGGGGCCCCCGTATGTGGTGCCGTCTGAAGCTGTGGGAGGATCGGCTGGCACTGCCGGCTTGGTAAGATTTGCCACCTGCCTGGTTGCAGCGGCCAGGGAAGCCTTCCCGAATCTGCCGTCAGCAGTGAGATTTGAAGCCTCCTGCCACGCTTTGAGAGCTTTGTAAGTTTTGGTGCCGAAACTTCCGTCCGCTTTTCCGCAATCATATCCGGCCCAGTTGAGGAATGACTGGAGATGCTTGACATTGTTCCCCGACATGCCCTCAGAAATGCCGGTAGTCCAAGATGTATCGCATGGGCGATATACTTCAAAGAAGCTGTAGTTGCTTTTTTTATAATTGCTTATTGGCGATATGTGTCCATACATCCCACCTCCGGAATTGTAGTGGGCTTCTGCACGATATGGCTTGCCGTTAATTTCCACATAAATGCAGATGTGCTTTGTTCCGGATGATTTTGCCCACAGAATCACATCACCGGGTTTCATGTATGTAACCGCGGTGATGCCGGTTGGCTTCCATTTTTCAGGATGGGAAGGGAAATAAGTGAGACCTTCGGTTACGCCACGAGGGATGCCGGGATCATATCCGCAGGATTTAATTACCGTGCCTGCGAAAACATCACAGCTTGAGCCAACACTTGCTTTGGCACCCCAGCTTCCATGCTTGGGAAAAGCAGCATCAAGGGCTGTCTTAAATGCTTTAGTGGCAGAGCCGCCACGGTATTTGTACTTACTCTCCTGTGTACCAACAGGCCATGCAAGATTTATTGCAGTGGTGGAAATAGCTTGCCCCGGGTTAGCCAATGTAGGCAGAATTCCTGTATATGCCCCGTTTGAGGCATATATTTCTTCACTTAGCGAAGGAAGTCCCGCAAGTGGTATAAACGATACTGCAACAACAAGCACCAATGCAACTGACAACATTTTTACGGTTACTTTTTTCATCATTCTACCTCAATGTGTATTTTATTCATTGCTTTACGAAGGGTATTAACTGCTTCTCCAAGAGTATTACCTTTGGTTATAATATGCCCGATTCTATGAGGACCTATTCTGAACTTGTGCACCTCGTCTCCGGGTTTATAGTCGAACTGAATGTCCACTATATTCGCGCTGTCGGGATTATCATCTCTCTGTGAAATTATTTTACCGTCTTTGTCAGACATCAGCAACATGCTCGCATTTGGGGTAAAAATGGTATCATCTGTTTCCGGGAAATCAACATCTTCACCAAGAGCTGTTTTCAGTATTTTTTCGTAGTAATTGTAGCCGAAATAGATGGATACCAGTTCCGCTAAGCATGTAGCCCCGCATCTACCCCCCAGCTCAAGAACATATACCTTACCATTGCAGAGTATGAAATCGGCATTGATTGCACAGTTATTCAACCCCATTGCCTTGGCTGCATTGTTAAGTTGAAGTATAGAATCTTCTATAACATCGGCGGGCAAATCATATGGTGCAAAATGCCCGATTGGAACCCCGGTATCTCCCTTAAAAACATAATCGCCATGGGGAAGAACAAACTGGAGTTTTCCATTCCTGATAAAAGCTTGCGCTCCGAACTCTTCACCATCAAGGAATTCTTCGACTATGAAATAATTTGAACGGGTATTAGATGCCACATTTACTTTAGCGGCTTCAAATTCATCCGGGCTGTTAACCTTTATAATCCCACGGCTTCCTGAAGAATCAACAGATTTAAACATCAGGGGAAAGCAAAGGTCAGATAGTTTTTTTTCATAACAAGTGTCAGCGAAATATATTTTTCTGAATTTGGCAGTTCTAACACCAAATTCCTCATACCTCTGTTTCATCAACATCTTATCGGTTGCAATTTCAGCAGCTGTGGCTGTGAGACCCGGAAGACCCAGATTATCGCAAACCTTGCCGATAGTAATCACAGCAACATCTGTGCCTGTTGTGATAATACCATCAATATTCTCTTTTTTAGCGATTTCCAGAATCTTTTGAAAATCAGTTGTGTCCTCATAATAAACCTTATCAGCCAGCTCAAAGCC
This sequence comes from Bacillota bacterium, assembly GCA_030529985.1. Taxonomy (GTDB): domain Bacteria; phylum Bacillota; class Clostridia; order Peptostreptococcales; family Anaerovoracaceae; genus Lentihominibacter. The sequence goes on along the minus strand of JAUMVV010000011.1, from coordinate 4,454 downwards.
GGGATAATTTCCGGGAATGCTGGCTACGATAGTGTACAGGCCGAGTTTCCCGGCAGTTTTTATCAGTGGAACCTGATATATTCCGGCTCCGAGTATAAGTACCTTTTTCACTATTTCTTTTCTCCTGTGTAAATATTTCTGATTACATACTGAGGGTTATTGGTCATACCCATGTAGAGTCTTCCAAGATATTCGCCGATGAGGCCAAGAAATAACATTATCAGTCCTGAAAAGAAGCAAATGGCAACCATCATGGAGTACCAGCCGACAGCACTGGTGGGTGCAAGCAGCTTTTTTAGAATTACTGCAATTGCGCCCAAAATGCTGAAAAGGGATAAAATTAATCCGGCATTCCTGGCAATTCTGAGCGGAACGATAGAATATCCCATAATGTTGGACCATAGACCGACAAGTTTTTTGAATGTATAACCGGAACTTCCATAGGCTCGCTCGAAGTGCTCTACAGGGATACTGATAATGTCAGAGCTGGTTCGCAAAAAAAGCCCCTGAAGGTGCGTATATGTCCCACTATATTGAATCACATAGTCCCTGACAAATTTTTTTATAATCCAAAAACTTGATGTTTTGATGTTTTTTGGTTTCCCGATTAGAATTCTGACTGAAGTATGATTGACCCAGCTGCCAAAATTTCTGAAGCCCGTCTGCTTCTTATCCTCATAGTATCCATAGACAATATCGTGACCATTATCAAAGGCGTCAAACATTTTAGGAAGTTGCGAAGGGTGGGTTTGCATATCATCATCCATAGCAATTATAACATCACCTTCAGCCACATTCAGGCCAGCCATAACGGCATTATGTTGACCGGCATTCTGAGCCAGTTCCACAACTTTGATATAGCTGTAATCGTTTGCAAGACGCCGCAGCTCTCCGATAGTTTCACCATCGTCGGGAGATTTGTCGTCAATCAGAATGAACTGATATGGTTTTTTGTTTAGCTTGTCCAGTTCAACACTGGTCATTTCCACAACCTGCCTAATTGTGCATGCCGATTTATAGCATGGAATAATGACTGAAAATAGCATGGGGATTCCTTTTGTCTGCATTTGTGATTATTTTTATTCTATTGCCTATATCGCAATTATGAAAAAAGTGTTTATTTCAATCGTATGTGATAAGTATACTTGAAATGTCCGCTAAAATCCATGAATTGTTCCAATTTTTAACAAATGTTTAGAAAGTATACCGTGATAAACCTGTTGCTTTTTTTTTGTCCGGCTAATATAATTATCAAAGGAGTAGGCAGGTACACAGTGTATTTGTTTAGGTGTGAAAATAAAATTGCAGAGGTGTTGAAATGAAAAACTTTAGGAGCAAAAAAGTAATTTGCATACTGGTTATGGCGGTCATGCTGCTTTCTTCAACAGGAGTGGGAGTGTTTGCTACAGAAGGGATTGAAGGTGAGCCTCAGGAACAGGATGTTAATAAAATTATTTCTGTGTCCACAGTCAGAGGTCATCAGAGAATAATGTTAAAGTGGGAAGTATCTGACAAGACAGAGGCGGCCGGCTATATTATTGACAGATACTCTGTTAATACCGGAAAGTGGGATAAAGAGTATGCTACTGTTGATAAGGCTAAAGGGAAATTGTCAGAGACAGAGGGGCAGTTTGCTTTCCAGATGGAGGACAGAAATGTTGGGGACGGTCTCATTGATTCTAAGACGGGGAAGGTTCGTGGTGGAACTTATAAATACAGGATTACGCCATATACAAATGAAACTGTTACAAAATATGCATTAACGATTAAGTATGTTGATGAGGATGACCCGGGAAATGAAGTTGCAGATAGTGTAACAAAGTATTATACACCTGGTGAGCACTATAGCGTGGATTCGCCGAAGGTTGAGGGATACGAACTGGATGGTGAAAGTTTTGCAACTGTTGAAGGTGTTATGCCTGAAGCAAAACCCGGTCCGGTGGTTGTAAAATACAGAAAAGTTGCTTCTGATAATTCCCCGGATGCGGACGAAGATATCTCAGCTTCTGTGTCAGAGGGGTCTCCTGTAACTGCAATCGAAAAACAGAATACCGCGCCGGGCTCAATAAGTGAGGATATTCAAAAAACATATACAGAAGGAGCAATAGAGTCGAAAAACACATCTTGCGTGCGCACCTCATATGTGTATGTGACACTTAAAGTGAAGAAAAAGCTGACGAGTCATCAGTCATCAAACAATAAGACAATAAACCTTAAGAAAGGAACCAGAGTTAAGACATGCGGATTCTATTCGGGGAAATATGTATTCGTATATGACAATCATGTATATTGGCTGACAAGAATCAGCACAAAGAAAGCATCGACAAGTTATAACAGGGACGATGTGTATTCAAAAGAAGAGGCGGAGTATTTCGTAAACAGCAGGGGAACAGACAGCGGTAAATATCTGATTTGGGTTAATACATATTCACAACGTTTGTATATATTTACAGGGAGCAAAGGCAACTGGGAACTTAAATCGGGAACCCCGTGGAAGGTCTCAACAGGCAAGGCAAGTTCTCCGACAATCAGAACTATTGATCCGAAGGGAATTCCAACAAAGGGTATTCACAGAGGCTACTATACAATTAAGAAAAAACTGAAGAAGCGTCATAATATCCCATACTGGAATTGCTTATCGGGATACAACGCAATTCACGGGAAGAAAAGTAAATGGTCAATAAATTCAGTACCTAAGTCGGGTGGTTGCATCAGAAACACCAACGGAAATGCGCAGTGGATATACAATAATTGTGCTAAGAATAATACGAATGTAATAATATTCTAAGGTGAGAAAAAGCAATGAAGAAAATCATAACATACGGAACCTATGATTTACTGCACTATGGGCATGTCAATCTTCTGCGAAGGGCGAAAGAACTGGGTGATTATCTGATAGTGGCAATCTCTACAGATGATTTTAACTGGAATGAGAAGCAAAAGAAATGCTATTTCCCGTATGAGGACAGGAAACGTCTTGTTGAGGCGGTGAGGTATGTTGATCTTGTTATTCCGGAAAAAGCCTGGAACCAGAAGGTAAGCGATATCAAGGAGTTTAAGGTTGACACTTTCGTGATGGGAGATGATTGGGAAGGTAAATTTGATTTTCTCAGGGAATATTGTGAAGTGGTTTATCTTCCAAGGACACCTGAGATTTCCACAACACAGATAAAAAAAGATCTAAAAGAATAATGGGCATTAAAAGATATAGAAATGCAATAAGAAAATCCAGGGCAGATAGAAGTTATTTGAAATTTATCGACCGGCCTGTAAGTAAGGATATAATCCTTTTTGAAGCAGGGCAGGGAAGAAGTTTAGAAGGGCAGATATTTGCCCTTTTAAGTTGCTGCAAATTTGAGGGCAAGCAGAAATACATATCAGTGAGATCAAACAACAGATCCCTGATAGTATCTAGACTTAAAGATATTGGAATCACCGATGTCAAAACTGTGGTCAGAGACAGCACGAAATACAGATTTTTATTGGCAACGACTTCAGAAATAGTAACTGACGATGCTCTCCCGCCATATTTCATAAAGAAAAAGGAACAAAAACTGACGGTATTGTGCCATGACCTCTGCAACAGAAAAAAGGGTAGAAGTTGTCTGAATGAAGCAAATGATTTGGGACTTATTCAAAAAACATTGCTGGAGGCCGATGAACTGAAATTTACCGATGAGGTGAACGAGCGAAGTGTAAAGCACGAATTCATGATAAGCTTTCTTGCAGGTGACAGAACTGAAATAACACCAAATGTTTATTATGCCGGAGATTTGACGCGTCCGGAAAACTGCTTTCTCATTGAAGAGGTATTAAGAAAAGGAAAAACTGATGAGTCTGATAACAAGCATGTTGTTATTCTGTTCGAAAAAAGCATAAGACCTGCTGTATCGGAATTTATTAAAAAATACAATCAGAAAGCCGAATTTATACAGATTACAGCAGAAGGTGCTGTTTCATTCATGGATCGTGTATGGCAAAATCTGTACAGAAATCATGGATGGTTCAGAAAAAAAGCCGAACAGCTTTATGTAAGAGAATACAGACGCAATTTCCGCGTTATTGACCGGAAAAGCTTGAGCGTGAATGTTGTTAACACCGACCTTTACGAACGCATCGAGGAACTCCTGCTGTGCAACAGCAAAAAGGTGTTTCACAGGATACCCCCGCTTTTTTACAGGCAGCTGACGGATGTTTTCGTAGCAAGACCGGAGAAACTTGAGCAGATAGCGGACAGATTTGATGAGAAAATAGCATATGATATCGAATTCGCCAATAAAATTTGGAAAGATGTTCCCTGTACCGGAATATATCTCAAGCCATCGAAGATAAAGATTTCTTCGGATTTTGATAACATCTATTTAAAAATGAAGCTGAAAATTGCCACACCCAAGGGCGAAAAGATAATGGAACCCGATGGGTCATTTATTATCGGCTCCACGATTCATGAAAAG
>JAUMVV010000075.1 GCA_030529985.1 Bacillota bacterium | reverse complement strand
AAAAAACGCAGCAGCAAGCTGTAAGAAAACGCAGTATAAAGCGATGAAGCAAGCGTGGTATCCGGCGGTAAGAAACCGCGGCAAACGGTAAGGCTAAAGACAAATAAAGCAGCAATAAATGCAGAAGGGCAGCATCAGGAAAGCTGTGAAACCGTGAGAGATGGAGCACTTAAAACGAGCTCAATATGAGAGGGGAGGATTTTTTATGAGACAGAACAGAATGTTGACAATGGACGGCAATACGGCTGCCGCACATGTATCCTACGCATTTACAGATGTGGCGGCCATTTACCCGATTACACCGTCTTCACCGATGGCGGAAACGGTGGACGAATGGGCGGCCTACGGTAAAAAGAATATATTCGGCCAGCCTGTGAAAATCGCAGAGATGCAGTCAGAAGGAGGAGCGGCAGGTGCGGTGCACGGCTCTTTGCAGGCGGGGGCACTGGCAACTACCTACACATCATCCCAGGGACTGCTCCTGATGATCCCAAACATGTATAAGATGGCAGGAGAGCTTCTGCCCGGCGTGATACATGTAGCGGCCAGAAGCGTTTCCACACATGCCCTTTGCATATTTGGCGATCACTCTGATGTGATGGCGTGCAGACAGACAGGATATGCGATGCTGTGTTCAAGCTCTGTCCAGGAGGTTATGGATCTGGGAGGAATAGCACACCTTTCTGCGATCAGGGGAAGGATTCCTTTCCTCCACTTTTTTGACGGCTTCAGAACATCTCATGAGATACAGAAGATCGATGTGTTCAATCATGACGATTTCCGGAAGCTGGTAGACTGGGATGCTATTGAGCAGTTCAGAGAAAGAGCACTGAATTCCGAACATCCCGTTATAAGGGGAACGGCACAGAACCCGGACATCTTCTTCCAGGGGAGAGAGGCTTCAAACGAATACTATGAACAAATCCCGGCAATAGTCGCTGATTATATGGATCAGATCAGCCGGCTGACGGGAAGGAGTTATAAGCCTTTTGATTATGTGGGAGCTCCGGATGCGGAGAACATTATAATCGCCATGGGTTCCGTCTGCGAAACTATCGAAGAAACCATGAACAAGATGGTGGAGGAGGGTCATCGTGTCGGTCTTATCAAGGTAAGGCTCTATCGTCCTTTTGTGAAGGAGTACTTCATGGAGGCTTTGCCTAAAACGGTAGAGAGAATTGCGGTTCTGGACAGAACCAAGGAACCGGGAGCACCGGGTGAGCCTTTGTATCAGGATGTCAAGACGGCACTTTACGGCATGCGGAATGCACCGGAGGTGTATGGAGGTCGCTACGGCATCGGCTCTAAGGATACGACGCCCGGAATGATTCATTCCATCTACGATAACCTCTATCACAAAAACCCGAAGAACAATTTCACCGTTGGTATCGAAGATGATATGACGGGAGCTTCCCTTCCGTATACAGAGGGGATCGCGAGAGAGCCGAAGGGGACAATAAAGTGCAAATTCTGGGGTCTCGGATCCGATGGTACCGTCGGCGCTAACAAGACAGCAATAAAAATTATCGGAGATAAAACGGATCTATATGCCCAGGGCTACTTTGACTATGACTCTAAAAAGTCCGGCGGACTGACGGTATCTCACCTTCGCTTCGGCAAGCAGCCGATACAGTCCACTTATCTGATCAACAGAGCGGATTTCGTCGCTTGTCACAATCAGGCATATATCCGACAGTACGATATGCTGAAGGAATTGAACAAGGGAGGGACCTTCCTGCTCAATTGCCTTTGGAAGAATCCCGAAGACTTCGAGAAGAATATTCCGCCGAAGATGAAACGCGACCTGGCAAAGAAGGAAATCAATTTTTATGTCATTGACGCGTGGAATATAGCGGAAGAGATAGGTTTGGGAAGCCGTATCAACATGATAATGCAGGCGGCATTTTTCCAGCTGACGGGGGTTATTCCCATCGATAAAGCTGTTGAATACCTCAAGGAAGGCGTTGAGAAGACCTATAAGCGCAAAGGGCAGGATATCGTAGATATGAACTGCCGTGCAGTCGATGCGGGAATACGCTTTATCCGCAGGATAGAGATCCCGGCAGAATGGGCAGATGCAGAGGATGGCAAGGAGCCGCTCCGTGAACTTCCGGAATTTATCGAACAGGTGCAGATGCCTATGAACCGCAAGGAGGGGGATGATCTGCCGGTGAGTGCTTTTGCAGAAGCGGCGGATGGAACCTTCCCGTCAGGAACCTCCGCATACGAGAAACGGGGAGTAGCTGTATACCTTCCGGAATGGACGAAGGATACATGCCTTCAGTGCAATCAGTGTGCTTTCGTCTGCCCTCATGCAGCGATCAGACCCATACTGGCAAGTGATGAAGAGCTTGCGAAAGCGCCGAAGGGCTTTGATACGATCAAGGCAGGAGGAAAAGATGTTACAGGGCTGCATTACAGGATACAGGTTTCGGCAATGGACTGCATGGGCTGCGGCAATTGTGCCGATATATGTCCGGCCAAAGGGAAGGCGCTGACCATGAAACCGTATAGGGAGGTCGTGCATGAAGCGGAGAAATGGGACTTCGGAATCGGACTTCCGCGGAGGGCGGAAAAGTACAATGGAGATACGGTCAAGGGAAGTCAGTTCCGCAAGCCGTATATCGAATTTTCGGGTGCATGTGCGGGATGCGGAGAAACTCCGTATATCAAGCTGGTTACGCAGCTGTTCGGCGATCGTATGATTATTGCGAATGCGACCGGATGCTCATCCATCTGGGGAGCATCGGCACCGTCTATGCCGTACTGCAAGGACGAAAACGGATGCGGCCCGGCATGGGCAAACTCACTGTTTGAGGATAATGCCGAATTTGGGTACGGCATGGCGCTGGCAGTCAGGCAGATGCGCGAGAAGATCGAGCGCAACATGAGAGCACTGCTGGAGCTGGATATTGATGAAAGGTTCAAGGAAACGCTGGACGAATGGCTGGAATCCAAGGATGACCGGAAGGCGACACGGGACAGGAGTGAGAGGGTGATCAGAGCCATTGAAGAGATGGATACTACCGACAGCGTTGTGACAGGTCTTTGCAACAGGATCATGGATGCGAAGGATTACCTGGTCAAGAAATCTATCTGGGCAGTGGGCGGCGACGGATGGGCTTACGATATCGGCTTCGGAGGGCTGGATCATGTGCTTGCTTCCGGAGAGAATATCAACATACTCGTATTTGATACGGAGGTCTATTCCAATACAGGGGGGCAGGCATCCAAGGCGACACCGGCAGCGGCTATAGCCAAATTCGCCGCATCGGGAAAGAAGATAAAGAAGAAGGATCTGGGGCTCATGGCAATGTCTTACGGGTATGTATATGTGGCACAGGTAGGCATGGGTGCTGACAAGAACCAGCTGATGAAAGCTCTTTTGGAAGCGGAAGCATATGACGGGCCTTCCCTCATCATCTGCTACGCTCCGTGCATCAACCACGGCATCAAGAAGGGCATGGGCAAAACGCAGGAAAACATCAGGGATGCGGTGGAGGCAGGTTACTGGCACCTGTACCGCTATGACCCGAAGAGGAAAGAAGAAGGCAAAAATCCATTCATGCTGGATTCTTCGGAGCCGAGCACTTCCTTCAGGGATTTCATAATGGGGCAGATACGCTATTCGTCCCTGGCCAAGGAGTTCCCGGCTGTTGCGGACAAGCTCTTTGACCGGGTGGAAGAAGATGCCCATAAGAAATACGAAGCATATAAGGCTCTGGCACAGCAGGACACACCGCTGTTCTAAAGTGATTTTCCGGTGCAAAGGCAGACAAACACCCCGAGTGGATTATCTGAGCAAAAAAGTATATAATCGTGAAAGCCCTTGGCGCACAAGGGCTTTCGACGATCATACCTGTATGAAAAACAGCGCAATATGAAGAATTTGTAGCTAAAGCCCCTCATAACGGGGGTGTTTCGGAGGATATAACAGCAAACTAATAATAAAACACCCCTTGAAACAGGACAAATTAAGCAGTAAAATATAATTGTCCTAAAGAGATGATAGTTAATAAACAGGGACAGAAAAGAGGGATACAATGATTAAGTCAATCGTGAAGACATTCGTTGACTGTGCGTATATGCTTGACGTAGTTACATACGGCAAAAAAGCAATGCGAAAATAAAACACTCAAAAGGTTTTTTGTGCAGCCCACGGGCTGCTTTTTTCTTGCAGCGGGGAATGTCACCTTTCATCCGATCAGAAATTCCCGACTGTAGTAAGAAGCCCAAGTACGAGTATAATGGATAGACATATCCAAAGAAGCCTTCCCAGACAGGATATGAATATATTGGAGCTTCTTGAGACAGGGAGCCTTGAAGAAAGGGAACAGTAGTCCAGTGCGAAGATGACGATTGCACTCATGCACAAGAAGGCGGCTATCCTGCTCGCCCACTTCAGATATTCGGGCGTTCCGGCCTCGAAGGTCATCCAGCAGCAGGACAGTATTATCCCGGCATACCCGAAGGAGGCCACTATCATTTTCCAGACCTTGCCGGTTCTGAATCCCGGAGGCGTCAGTTTAGGAGCGGACCACTTCAGGCTTTTCAACAGGCTTTTCATAAGGCTGTCAACGGTCGGGTAGCGGTCGTCGGGATCCATGGCGGTGCATTTGCGTATCACCGATGAACAGCCGCCGTCGAACAGCTTCTCAGACGGAACAGAGCCTGTGAGCATGACATTGAGCAAAGCTCCAAGGGCGTATATATCCGTTCGTGCATCGGACTGGGAATAGCCGAACTGCTCCGGAGCGGCGAAGGCGGCAGTTCCCATAAGAACCGTGTCCTTGCTTTTGCCTTTGTCAAAGAGCTTTGACGCATCAAAATCTATAAGCGTAACATTGTATTCTGCATCAATAAGCACATTTGAGGGCTTGATATCGCGGTGGATCACGGGCGGTTTCGAATTGTGAAAATTCCTTAAAATCCTGCATAGAGAGCAGATAATATCAACGGCCTGCTCCGGCGAAAACAACCCTCCGGTCTCAAGATGTTCATGAATGGTAATTCCGTTTATCAGCTCCTCTATTACGATTACACTGTCATCATCTTCGATTACATTGAAAATCTCAGGAATCCCGGTGGCATTTATTTCCATAAGCTTCCTGTAGACCGCGGCGGACGATACGGGCAAAATCTTTTTTATGAAAAGCTGTCCGCTTTCCACATGCCTTACCAGCGAAATATCCGCACGGTTATTTATTTTTTCGACTTCTCTGTAATAAGATAACAGAACTTCCTCTTCCACTTTCATAGGAAATAGTATATCATACTACCATCTCAAAAGAACAACATGGAGGCATGAAAGACGGTGTCAAGTTGTTGTGGAGTTTTTTATTGACTTCTCCAAAGTCTCCTTATT
>JAUMVV010000010.1:19592-31306 GCA_030529985.1 Bacillota bacterium | reverse complement strand
CTCCTTTTTTCTTTGATATCGTAACTATACCATTACATTCTGAAAAACTCAACAATGTTTTCCGCGGCTGCGATGGTCATGGCTTCCGCCTCTGCAAGCTCCTCTGCCGCTTCAGCAGTACCCTTCTCCGCGATCCTTCTTATCTCCTCCACGCTGCCGAAGCGTTCCAGAAGAGATTTCCTTCGCTTCGGACCGATACCCTCGATCTCATCCAGTACGGATTTCTCGGCATTCCTGCTGCGCAGCTTGTGGTGATACTCGATTGCGAAACGGTGGACTTCCTCCTGCATATTGCCCAGATACCTGTACAGCAGAGGCATATCCGCAAGTTCTATTTCGTGCCATTCATCCTCTCCTTTGCCATCTGCCCCCGCTGCCCTGAAAACCAGCGCTCTGGTTCTGTGGCGATCATCCTTGACCATGCCGGCAACGGGAATTTCCAGACCCGTTGTGTCAATAACCTCGAGAGCCGTGCTCACATGCCCCTTGCCTCCGTCCATGAATATGATATCGGGAAGCACCGCGAATTTATCATCACCGCTGAACACTCTCCGAAATCTTCTGGAGAGAACCTCCTTCATAGATCCGTAGTCATCCTGACCCCTGACGCTTCTCACCCTGAATTTCCTGTAGCTCTGCCTGTCCGGCTTCAGACCCTTGTACACCACCATCGCACCTACGGTATCCACACCGTTTGTGTTGGAAATATCATAGGCCTCCGCACGAAATTCTCTGCCGTCATATTCTCCTTCACAGGCTCCCATAGTGCTGAGAACCTGCCATATCTGCCGTCCCAGCTCATCACGCCTGCGGGCATCTGCCTTTGCACGGTCTTCTATGGTTTCCGCCAGCTTCCTCACATCCGAACGAGCCAGCTTGACCAGCGCTCTCTTTTCCCCTCTCTCCGGCTTCACTATTCTCACATTATGACCCGCCGCATCACCGAGATACTGCTGCAAAAGCTCTCTGTCTTCGGGAATCCTGTCCACCAGAATTTCCTTCGGTATATCCGGCAGCTCGCTGTAATGCTGCCTCATGAAAGCCGAAAGAATATGAGCATCCGAAACTTCAATGGCTTCACATCCATTCATCTTGAAGGATTCTCTCCCCACGAGCTTCCCTTCTCGCACGCTGAATACGACCACGAATGAATTATCTGAAACATCCTTGAAATTCATCACGATATCCGCCTCACCTGCATGATGCAGAACCACCCGCTGGGTTTCCGCCAGCGCCTTTGCCGCCTCAATATCGTCTCTGCATTCTGCCGCGTCCTCATAGCGCATTTCCTCTGACGCCTTCTTCATCTTCTGCTTCAAAGACGCGATGAGCGAACCGTTATGCCCTTTCAAAAATTCCAGCGCTCCTCTGACCGCTTCATCGTAGTCCTCTCCGGCCACATCTCCCGTGCACACTCCCCTGCACTGCCCTATATGAAAGTTCAGGCAAGGTCTGAAGCCTTCACCAAAAGCAGCCGTACTGCATCTCTTGAGAGCGAAGCTGGAATTGAGCAGATCCACTATCCTGTTTACTGCACCGGCATCGCTGTAAGGTCCGAAGTAGTGACCTCCGTCCTTGTCCACGATCCGCGTCTTGATAACGCGAGGCCACTCTTCGTTTGTCACCTTTATGTACGGATATGTTTTATCGTCTCTCAAAAGAACATTGTATTTAGGTCTGTGTTTCTTTATCAGGTTGCACTCTAAAATCAGCGCCTCCATTTCGCTGTCCACGGTGATGTATTCAAATTCAGCGATTCGGGACACCATGCTGCGTACCTTCGGTGCCATGTTCTTCTGTGACCGAAAGTACTGCCGCACCCGGTTACGCAGATTGACAGCCTTGCCCACATATATTACATTGCCAAGCCTGTCCCTGTGGATATATACCCCCGGACAGTCCGGGAGCTTTTTCAGATTTTCTCGGATATCAAACATTCCTACTTGCCTGTCTTCCTTCTTTTTCTCTTCAGAAGTGCGATCACAACTGCTAATGCAAAGGCAGTAAAGACTATGGCAAAAAATACGGGAACATCCTCATCAGCAATTCCTATTCTGCTCAGAGGGCCTCCCTGCCGGGCAGTCTCCAGAGCAACAAGATCCTGTCTCGCAAGTTCTTCTCCATTTTCGTCTGCAAGTACGGCAGCTCCCAGCACGGTCCCTATACGCACCGGCGCCTTGACCTTATCGCTGTTTAGCTGTATTTCTATCTCCGTATTTTCAGAGGCTCTGTAGTCCCTGCCCACTGTTGCCGCCAGATCCTCTTCCGTACCCAGATCCACCTCGCGGAGGCTTCCTCCTGCCACCTTCTGTTTTCCCAGCACATCGCCGCTTCGTGCGGCATAATATGTCCTGAAATTGTCAAAGCCGTAGTCCCACAGCTTTATTGCGTCTCTGAACTTCGGTTCTTCGTGGGAGGCGTTCAGCACCACCACTATCAGCTGTGTCTTTCCTCTTTTCGCATATCCTGCGAAGCAGTCCCCTGCCGTGCTTGAATATCCGGTTTTGACGCCTTTGCATCCGTCATATTTTAAAGGAGTCTTCACACCCTTGTATTCAAATTTCGTTTTCGTATCCCACAGACATCTGTTGGATGATTTGTGTTTTCTCTGCTCAGCCTTGTTCGTGGCCGGAATTGTCAGACCGGGGCTTGAAACTATCCCTGCAAAATCAGGGTTCTTCATGGCCTCTGCAGCTATTATGGCTATGTCGTATGCCGTAGTGATATTGTTCACTCTCCCCGGTGGATTCAGCCCGTTTGGATTGGTGTACAGTGTATCCCCGGCCCCTAATGATGCCGCCTTCTCGTTCATCATGGAGCAGAAGGTGTCTATATCTCCCCCGGTCTCTTTGGCCAGCACCTCAGCTGCATCGTTTGCGGACCATATCATCATCGCCCGCACCAGATCCCCCACGGAAATCCTCTCGCCCTTTACAAGATGCATCACCGAACCCTCCGTCTCCGGATCAAATGATACCGTCACCTGCCGCTCCGGATCCAGCCTGTCCATAACCACGAGACAGTTCAGTATTTTAGTGATGCTGGCGGGATCACGCTTCTCGCGGGCATTTTTTTCGTATATCACCGTGCCGGTCTCCGCATCCATCACTATTGCCGATGTGCTGTCCGTCTCAGGTGGCTTCTCCTTCGCATCTGCAGCAAAAGACGGCACTGCCCAGCTTATGGTCAGTGCCGCGATCAATGTCATGACTGCGATTGCCTTTGCAAATCTCTTCCTCATTTGAAGGTCAGCTCCCTACTTCTTTGTCTCGTAATCCTTAAGAAATTCAACCAGAGCTTCAACACCTTCCTTAGGCATAGCATTATATATAGACGCTCTCAGACCGCCAACACTTCTGTGTCCCTTGAGATTGTCCATTCCGGCCGCTTTTGTTGCCGCAACAACGGCTGCATCTTCCTCGTCCGAGCCTGTTACGAAAGGAACATTCATAAGCGATCTGTCTTCAGGAACTACTGAGCCCGTGAAGAGCCTGCTGCTGTCCAGAAAGTCATAGAGAACCTTTGCCTTTTCTTCATTTATTCTTTGAACTTCTTCCAGCCCGCCCAGGCTCAGCAGGTATTTGAACACCTTGCCGCAGCAGTAGATATCCCAGCAGTTAGGGGTGTTGTACATTGAATCCTTATCTGCATGAGTCTTGTAGGAAAGGTATGTCGGACAGAAGTCAGGAACATCTCCTATCAGATCCTCTCTGATGATCACTACTGCCATTCCTGCCGGTCCCACATTCTTCTGCACGCCTGCCCAGATTATGCCGTAGTCTTCTACATTGCAAGGCTTTGACAGGAACATAGATGACTGGTCTGATACCAGGATTTTGCCCTTCGTATTCGGGAGCTTTTTGAATGTTGTTCCGTTGATAGTCTCATTTTCGCATATGTATACATAATCGGCATCTTCCGGGATGTCCGGATCGCTGCAGTCAGGTATGTATGAAAAATTCTTGTCGGCAGATGAAGCCACAACCTTGACTTCCCCGTACTTTCTTGCTTCTGCGATGGCTTTCTTTGACCATGCTCCCGTTTCGACATAGCATGCCACCCCATTCTTCATCAGATTCAGGGGAACCATGGCGAACTGCACCGTGCCGCCACCCTGTACGAAGAGAATCTTGTAGTTGTCCGGAATGTTCATGAGCTTTTTGAGATCTGCCACCGCTTCCTCATATATACCGATAAAAGCCTTTGATCTGTGGCTCATTTCCATGACTGACATACCTGTGCCGCGATAGTTCAGCACCTCTTCAGCGATTTCCTCCAGAACAGGTTCGGGCATCATTGCCGGACCGGCTGAAAAATTAAATACTCTATCGTATTTCATTTGAGTCCTCCTTCTTATGTTTTATAAGCTCGTCAATTAACCGTAATATCTTTAACAGTATATCACTAATCATGGTGGAAAAAAACATATTTCAATGATACAATAACCAGTGCATGGATAAATCAAATTATTATTGCGTTTAACTATAAAAACTGTAGAATGAGGTGACTTAAATGTTCAAAATCGGTACTTTCAACAAAATCTCACCGGTTGGGCTGGGCAAGCTGACTGACGCCTACACTCTGGTTGAGAATCCTGACGAGGCACACGGCATAATTCTGAGAAGCTACGACATGCATGAAATGGAATTTTCCCCTGACCTTCTGGCAATCGGCAGAGCCGGTGCAGGCACAAACAATGTTCCTGTGGACAGATGTGCAGAGCAGGGAATCGTGGTATTCAATGCTCCGGGCGCTAATGCAAATGCAGTAAAGGAACTGTGCATCTGCGGAATGATTATGGCAGCCCGAAATGTTCCTGAAGGATACACATGGGCTAAGACGCTCAAGGGCAGCGAAGGCGTTGGCAAGCAGATCGAAAAAGGCAAAGGTCAGTTCGCAGGAACCGAAATCATGGGCAAGACACTGGGTATAATCGGTCTCGGCGCTATCGGCAGACTGGTTTCCGATGCGGCTATCGCCTTAGGAATGGATGTGATCGGCTACGATGCTTTCCTCACTGACGCGGTTCGCGAGCTGCTCGATCCGGAAGTGACAGTAGTTGACGATTTAGCTCAGCTCTATCCTGAATGCGACTACATTTCCATTCATGTCCCTGCCAACGATGCCACGAAGGGAATGATGAATGCTGAAGCCTTCGCTCAGATGAAGGACGGCGTGATGTTCATGAACTTCTCCCGTGACAAGCTGATGAATGATGCGGATCTGCTGGCCGCTCTGGAATCAGGCAAGCTCGCGAAGTATGTAACCGACTTCGCTGACGATGCAGTACTCAATTCCGACATCCCGGGAATCATCGTGCTCCCTCACCTCGGTGCTTCTTCAGCAGAAGCGGAGGACAATTGCGCAAGCATGGCTGTTTCGCAGGTGATGGACTACATCGAAAACGGGAATATCATCAATTCGGTCAACATGCCGAGAGTATCTCTGGGCAAGAAGACATGTCCAAGGCTTTCGGTAATCTGTAAGGCAAATGCAGCAGCAGATGTTCTGGCAAAGGTTGCTGAACTGGAGCTCACCAATGTTGCTTCGGGAACACGCGGCGACTATTCCTACATCCTGGCGGATCTTGGCGACAAGAAGGCGGAACTGAAGCTTGCAGGCGTAATCAGATCAAGAATTATTGAATAATGCGAAGAATGATCAAAGAGGCTCTCCATGAGCCTCTTTGTATATCTCTTTCCCGTTTTTACTGCTTTTGACTCAGGATCACAGTATTATGACAAATCGACTCAAAGTAAACATTTTCGCCTTCATAGCAGTTCTGTTTTGGGGCTCCGGCTTTCCCTTTACCAGAGTGATAGGAGACCAGATCTCCTCTCTGAATCTCGGCTTTATCCGCTGTGCTTTAGCTGCGATCATCCTGCTGGTGATCGGTCTTATAACCGGAATAGGAAAGCCTAAATCGCTAAAAGACTGCGGCTGGTTCCTGCTCTCCGGCGCGACAGGCTTTTCCGTGTATTTTATATTCTTCAATCTGGGTCTTCTCACCCTGACCTCGTCCGAGGGGAGCGTGATCTGCGCCACCACCCCTATCCTGACGGCGATAATCGTCTTTTACATGTACAAAGAAAGGATAAACGGGCTGGGATGGACAATGATAGTGACCGCGTTTATCGGCGTAATTCTCCTTCTCTTCTGGGACAGCATCTTCGGCTCCGCAGCCGGTTTTTCGGTAGGGATCGGAGTCTTCCCGATGTTCATGTGCGCTGCCGTCTTTGCCGTTTACAATGTGCTTAACAGGGTCTTCGTCAATAAGGGTTACAGCGCGATGGAAATCGTGACATGGAGCGCGGTATTCGGCGCAGTGGAAATGCTGATGTTCCTCCCGGGAACTCTGCCGGAAGTGGCTTCCGCAACAGCGAGCGCAAACCTGTCGTCAATATATCTGGGTGTGTTCCCCAGCGCGGTGTCCTACTATTTCTGGAGCAAGGCCATCGCTTTAGCCGATCGCACCGGCGAAGCCACCAACTACCTGTTTATCAACCCTCTGATCGCTACGATCATCGCACTGGTGATGCTTCACGAGGTTCCCGGAATCGGCACCTTCGTCGGCGGCATTATCATAATAACCGGCGTAATAGTATTCAGTATAAAAGGCGGTGAATAAACCGCCTTATTTCTGTCTGTTCCTGCATATATCCTTCAGCACGCAGATATCGCATTTGGGATTTCTTGCCGTGCAGCATTTTCTCCCGTGCCATATAAGGCTGTGGTGGGCTTCAGTCCATCTGTCCTCCGGCAGGGTCTCCATCAGTTCCGTTTCTCTGGCAAGAACCTCCGTCTGTCCTGCCGATTTGGCAGATTCACCTCCACCCTTTACCGCCAGTCCTATCCTGTAGGACACTCTGAACACATGGGTGTCCACCGCAATTCTCTGCTCGCCGAATCCTACCGACAGCACGACATTGGCCGTCTTCCTCCCCACTCCCGGAAGTTCTGTCAGCGCATCGTGATCCCGGGGAACCTCTCCCCCGTGTTTTTCACGGAGCGCCTTCGCCAAAGCGATGATATTCCCCGACTTGGTTCTGTACATACCTATGGTCCTGATGATATCCGCCACTTCCTCCTGTGATGCGGAGGCGAGATCGTATACTGTCGGGTATCTCGAAAAAAGCTCCGGACTTACTCTGTTCACGCTTGCGTCCGTTGTCTGTGCCGACAGGACCACACATACGATGAGCTCATACACATTCCTGTGCTCAAGGGCACATCCCGCATCGGGATATTCCTCCGCCAGCAGATCCAGTATTTCTGTGATTTCTTTTACTGAAAAGTTCCTGTTTTTTGTCGCCGCTTCAGCCATGTTTTTACCCCTCTTCATGCCTTGCTTAGTATCCTGAAAGCAAGTGTACATGTATTCGTTTGCTCCCGATAATTCCCATGAATAGATTATACAACGAAGAAAAACGATAATCTTGCGGTTATTATTCAGCTTTTCGTATTAGTGTGCTAAATTGCGAATTTGACAAAAAAATCACTAAAACCGGTTACACTTTTCAGAATATTGTAGTATACTTTCCCTTGTAATAATTATTTCTATTTAACTAAGACGGAGGTGTTTTATGGCAACATACACACAAGTCGAACACAATGGCTTGTTCGAACTTACTGATGCGGCACGTACCGAGCTTGCGTCTTCAAAGTACTACAATGAAGACCTCTCTCCTACTACTGTTGCACAGAGAACATGGACTACATACAACATCACAATGTTATGGGTTGGTATGTCAATATGTATTCCATCGCTCACACTCGCTACCTCACTGGTTCAACAGGGGATCAACCCTTGGCTGGCAGTCTTGAATGTAGCACTCGGTAACCTGATCATCCTGGTTCCGATCCAGCTGAACTCGCAGATTGGTACCAAATACGGTATCCCGTTCCCGGGATTTGCGAGACTGACATTCGGTAACAAAGGTGCTCAGATCCCTGCACTGTCCAGGGCAATCGTAGCCTGCGGATGGATCTCAGTGCAGGCCTGGGTAGGCGGCGGCGCTGTAGCTGCTATCATAGGATGCTTCGCGAAGACATTCGCAGACCCTAACTGGCAGATCAACCTTCCTTCATGGGGAGGCATGATTCCGACAAGTGCCGGAACATTCATCGGTTACATTATCTTTATGGCATTTGTCTGCTGGGTTGCATACAATGGTATCGAGAACATCAAGTGGGTACAGAACATCGGCGGACCGATTCTCATCATCATGATGATCGCACTCTGCATCTGGTCAATCAAGCTGTGTTCAATGGCCGGCGAAGGATTCGGCTCAGTAATGAACACTCCAAGTTCGGTCCAGGGATTTGAATTCTATGTAACTTATACTGTAGGACTTATGGGTAATGTAGCCTTCTGGGCTACGATGGCGCTGAACATTCCTGACTTCTCGCGATATGCTAAATCGATGAAGGTACAGTTCAACGGACAGCTTCTCGGTATGCCTATTCCTATGGCATTCTGTGCATTCGTTGGAGCTGCATATGCTCAGTCAGCGATCGTATACAATGAATCACAGGGCCTCAATGAAGGCGACATCGGCTGGTACAACCCATACGATGTAATATCAGTACTGTACAATCTCCCTAGCAAGCTGGTTGTACTGGTTACGGCTGTAGGCGTAATCATGGCGACAATTACTACATGTGTAGCAGCAAATGTAGTTGCACCTGCAAACGGATTCTCGAACCTGTCACCGAGAAGGATCTCCTACAAGAAGGGCGTTCTTGCCGCTTGTTTCATCGCATTCTTCCTGCTCCAGGCTTGGTGGATCTACGGCGGATCATCCAACTACTTCACCTGGCTGAACGCATACGGAACTATCCTTGCTCCTCTGGCAGCAATCTTCATCGCAGACTACTTCTTCGTTAAGAGGAGAAGAATCGATGTTGCAGGGCTGTTCGCAGATGCCGGCGGAAGATACTGGTACTCAGGCGGATTCAACATTGCCGCTATTATAGCCTGGGTCGCAGCATTCATCCTGCCGCTGATTTCATTCTTCGGCGCTCAGGGTTCCTTCTGGACATTCATGAACTGCTGGAACTACATCGTAGCATTCTTGATCGGGTTAATAGTCTATGTTCTCCTCATGAAGATTCCTGCATTCGCAAAGGATTCATTCGTAGAGGAAGAAGAATACGAAGCTAAGACAGAAAGAGCTTGATCTGCTTGCTGAATTAAAACAAAACACGAGGCTCCGGCCTCAGCAGAGACTCAGTCTCAGATTATAAAGTCTTGTAATAACTTTATATAAAAGTCAAGAGCCTTTGATTTTCAAAGGCTCTTGGCTTATCCGACACTTTCTATCAAAGGAGGGATACAAATGGATTTATTAATCAAAGGCGGCAAAGTCGTAACAGCGAAGAGCACATTCAAGGCTGATGTAGCTGTAAAGAACGGCAGGATTTCCGCGATCGGAACAAATCTTAAGCCTGAAAAGGGTACAGAAGTTGTCGATGCCAAGGGTAAGCTCGTACTGCCGGGGGCACTGGATGGACATACTCATATGTATATGCCTTTTGGCGGAACGATCTCCACTGACAACTACTACGACGGTACTGTAGCGGCTGCATGCGGCGGTACCACAACTATCTTCAACTTCGAGACTCAGGCTCCAGGACAGCCGATGGACAAGCTGGTAGAAGAGAAGCTTACGACGGCTGATGAACAGGGTCCTGTAATCGACTACTCTCTCCATGTGGGCGTAGGCGATGTAACATCCGAAGAGATGCTGAAAACCATGGACAAGGTTGTGGATATGGGCATCACTTCCTTCAAGGTATTCATGGTATATGACTTCGGTGTAGATGACGGTCAGTTCTATGCAACTCTCTGCCATGCCAAGGAAATCGGCGCACTGGTGGGAGTACATGCGGAGAACAAGAATGTAAACGATTTCCTCGTTAAGAAATATCTCAGTGAAGGAAATGTTTCACCTTGGTATCACTACATGTCAAAGAACGAGGCTGTTGCAGGCGAAGCTGATGAGAGAGCTATCAATCTGGCAAAGATGGCCGGTGCTTCGCTCTACATCGTACATCTGGACAATGCTCAGGGTGTTGCCGCTGTAAGAAGAGCGAGAGCGGAAGGCTATCCTATCTTCGCGGAAACCTGCCCTCAGTATCTGGAGTTCACTAAGGAAGTCTATGCCAAGGGAAGACCTGAAGTCGGTCTCCGTCCGCAGGACTTCGTCTGCTCACCTCCAATGAAGGGCAAAGAATCAAAGGACGCTCTGTGGGATGGCATCAAAACAGGCGTTGTTTCAACACTGGCAACAGACCACTGTCCGTTCCTGAAGAAGGAAAAGGATTGGGGCATCAAGACCAAGACAGGCGAACCGGGCAACTTCACAACTATTCCTAACGGATGTGCAGGTGTTGAAAACATGTATCCTTACATCCTGTCGGCCGCCAACAAGGGCAAGATCACATTCAACAAGGCAGTTGAAATTGCCGCAACCAACCCTGCTAAACTCTTCGGAGTTGACTACTGCAAGGGTGCAGTTGAAGTTGGCAAGGATGCAGATATCGTAATCTACGATCCTAAGAAGACTGTTGTTATCAACAACGATAAGAACCAGCACGGCTCAATCGACCACACTATCTGGGAAGGCATTGAATGCAAGGGTTATCCATGTGCAGTATTCAGCCATGGTAATCTGGTATTCGACGGCAAGGACTTCGTTGGTAAGAAGGGCGCAGGTAAGTTCCTGAAGCAGAAGAAGGTTAACCACAAGGGTCCTGAGCTCTAAATCAGGATCTATAGGGACATATCGTCAATACCTCGTTGCTAAGGAGGGCGCAGGTAAATCCCTGAAGCAATGAGAAGGTTAGCCACCATCGTAAATAAAAAGCTGCTGCACCTGAACCGGTGCAGCAGCTTTTTTAATACTATTTGGTTGAAATTTACAGCTTACTGCCGCCACATTCTCCCTTAGTCCAGAACCAATGATGGCGGAGCATATGTCCTCGCCTTCATGTCCGCATCAAGTTCGTAGAGGCTTTTGCTGTCTGAACCGAAGAGCTCGAACTTGGTAATATTATCATCGGCACTGTCCTCTTCCTCAGCCTGCTCCTTTATGAACCAGTCGAGGAACTGCATCGTTCTGAAATCCTTGACCTTGAAAGCTTCAGCATAGATATCGTTGATAAGCCCCGTAACAACTCGCTCATGTTCTGCACCCATCTTCAACGGGTCGATGAAAGCTTTGTACTCCTTGTCAGGCTTGTCAATTGTCTCCAGACTGACTGATTCACCCTGCTGCTGCAGATATCGGATGAACAGCATTGCATGGTCCCGTTCCTCTTGGGCTTGCACCATGTACCAGTTTGCATAACCGTCAAGGCCTGCATCCTTATAGTAATTAGAAAAATCCAGATACAGATATGCCGAATAGAATTCTGCCGTGATCTGCGCATTCAATAAATCTTTTACCTTCCTGTCTAACATTTCGACCTCCTCCTTTTGCTTTTTAATAATATCTTCAACCCCTCTTGTATCTTATTATATCTATTTAGACTATTTTTATCAATTATAAATTGCTGATTTCTTATGCTCTGTCTTATGTTATAATTCTTAAGGGTAGTTATACCCTTGATCGCCAACAGGAAAACGGCTTGATCATTATATACTTTTACAGCACAGATGAAAGGAACTGCTATGGATCACAATAAACTTGCTGAACTGTTATTCCCTAAAA
>JAUMVV010000010.1:0-19582 GCA_030529985.1 Bacillota bacterium | reverse complement strand
GCCCCGAGGACTATGAAGCCCTCTATCCGGCTCGCACAGAAGGTGGGGTAGTCACTCGTCTGGGTCCTTCACCAACGGGATTCATTCACCTGGGCAATCTCTACGGTGCCTTTGTGGATGAACGCCTGGCACACCAAAGCGGCGGCACATTTTATCTCCGGATAGAGGATACCGATGAGAAGCGCTTCGTGGAAGGTGCTGTGGAAACCATCATAAATTCTCTCAGATTCTTTGGCATCAACTTCGACGAGGGAGCATCTCTCCCTGAGCCCGGAGAGGCTTACGGAACATCCGAAAGCGGCGATTACGGTCCCTATTTCCAGTCAAAGCGAGGTTCTGTTTATCAGTCCTTTGCCAAGGAGCTAGTTCGCAGAGGCGAGGCATATCCCTGCTTCCTGACTGAAGAGGAACTGGCGGAAATCAGAGTACATCAGGAAGCTGATAAGGAAACTACCGGAATCTACGGCCGGTACGCTGAAAAAAACCGTAATCTCTCTTATGAAGAAATCGAATCGAATATACGGGAAGGTAAGAGCTATGTTGTCCGCATGAGATCCGCCGCAAAGGATGAATATATCAGAGTCGTGGACGGTATACGCGGCGAGGTGTCAATGCCCGCCAACAACCTGGATATCGTCATACTGAAGGCCAACGGCATCCCCACATATCACTTCGCCCATGTGATTGACGATCACCTGATGAGAACCACCCATGTGGTGCGGGGGGAGGAATGGCTCATGTCACTTCCCGTACATGTGGAGCTTTTCGAAAAATTCGGCTTCCCGATGCCTGTATACTGCCATACAGCTGTGCTCATGAAGGTCGACGGAGAAACGGGCAATAAGCGCAAGCTTTCCAAGAGAAAGGATCCTGAGCTGTCACTGGATTATTACAGGAAGGAGGGCTATCACCCTCAGGCGGTCAAGGAATATCTGCTGACCATTCTCAACTCCAACTTTGAGGAGTGGCGTATGGCAAACCCTGATGCACCGATTGACGATTTCACCTTCACCACAGAGAAGATGAGCAGCACAGGAGCACTCTTTGATCTGAATAAACTGAATGATATCTCCAAGGATGTTCTCCTGAAAATTCCTGCCGCGGAGCTGGCTGATTTCATTATCGACTGGGCCGGTGAATTCAGACCCGATCTGTTGCCTTTGCTTAAGGACAGAGCCTATCTCATGGAGATACTGGATCTCGGCAGAAATGAAGCAAAGCCGAGGAAGGATTTTGTCTGCGCCAGGCAGATGTGGGATTTCATCAGCTACTTCTACGATGATTATTTCGTGATAGAGGAACGCATCCCCGAACAGGTAAGCGATGAGGATGCCGTGGAAATTCTTAAGAGATATCTGGAAACCTACGACCACAGCGACGACCAGTCACGGTGGTTCGAGAAAATCCGGAAAATCACAGGCGATATGGGATATGCGATAAAACCGAAGGATTACAAGAAGCATCCTGAAGAATACAAAGGCTCCGTTGCCCATGTAAGCACCGTGATAAGAATTGCGGTGATGGGAAGGAGCCAGTCTCCCGATGTCTGGTCTATCCAGCAGATTCTGGGAGAAGACAGGGTCCGTTCCAGAATTGCGGAACTGATCGGCTGATTTCACCTGTCATAGTATTCTGCGACCATGAAAAATCAGACTATCCCCGGCAAATCGCCCTCGATAAAGAGGATACACCTTCGTGTGCCTGCAGTGCGGGAACCCCTAAAAAATTACAGGTGTCCATCTTGCCGGGTACGGTTTACAGCTTATGCGAAAAGAAGCCCTCAAATGTGAGGTCTTCTTTTTATATTCCCGCCTCCGGCTTGTTGGTGTAGTATTTCGACAAACTACACCTTCTACTGATGTGAATGCTGCCAAAATCAGTCTACAGTCGCACCCTTCGCACGGTATTACAAGGCTCGTCCTCAATCACACTGTTATAACCTGAACCATCAAGAAAAAAATGTTCCGCCATATTCATAACAATTCGTGTTGATGCTCGCTTTTGCCTGAGTATTTGCCGCTATTTTACTTCCAGCTGTTCATATAGGCTTCCTGTTCAGCCGAAAGCCTGTCAATCTCTATCCCCCAGGCGGACAATCTCCGCTCTGCGATTTTCTCATCTATCTCTTCCGAAACATCGATCAGCTTGTTAGGCAGCTTGCCGCGGTTTTTAAGAATGAACATCGCACTCAAAACCTGAACTGCAAAGCTCAAATCCATTATCTCCGCAGGATGTCCGTCGCCGGCAGCAATGTTCACCAGCTTGCCTTCTCCTATTACATTGACCATGTTGCCATTTGGCAGGGTATATCCCATGATGTTCCTGCGAGTCTCTTTCTTTGACACCGCAGCCTCCTCCAGCCCGGCCATATCGATTTCCACATTGAAGTGCCCCGCATTGGCAAGAATCGCTCTGTCCTTCATCTTCATCATATGGTCAACTGTTATCGTCTTGCTGCATCCTGTGGCTGAAATAAAAATATCGCCCAGCGGAGCTGCTTCGTCCATCTTCATGACAGCATATCCGTCCATCTTCGCTTCCATGGCTTTAACGGGATTGATTTCCGTAACGATAACTCCGGCTCCAAGAGCCGCCGCTCTCATCGCTATGCCCCGGCTGCACCATCCGTACCCTGCAACTACAACTGTCTTGCCGGCAACTATAAGGTTGGTGTTTCTCATTATACTGTCCCATACGCTCTGACCCGTTCCGTAGCGGTTATCGAATAGATGTTTGCAGTCAGCATCATTTACGGCAACCATAGGGAATTTGAGAATCCCTTCGTTCTCCATAGCCTTAAGCCTGTGAATTCCGGTGGTGGTTTCCTCGCATCCTCCCCAGCATTCCTCTGCCAGATCAGCTCGTCGGCCATGAACCAGACCGACAAGGTCTCCGCCATCATCTATTATGATGTTAGGCTTGTGTTCAAGGCACATTTCTATATGCCTCGCATATTCTTCTTCCGTTGCGCCATGATAAGCAAAAACAGATATCCCGTCCTCCGCAAGAGCTGCACAGACATCGTCCTGGGTGCTGAGATTATTGCTTCCCGTTGCAGCCATCTGTGCCCCGCCTGCAGCCAGAACCTTGCAGAGATATGCTGTCTTCGGTTCCAGATGTATCGAAAGGCTTATCCGAACTCCCTCGAAGGGTCTGCTTCCGGAAAACTCCTCCTCAAACGCCCTGAGCAGGGGCATATTGTTTTTTACCCAATCTATTTTGGTATGACCGTAGGCGGCCAGTCCTATATCACGGATATCATAATTCATCGACCTTTATTCTCCTAAATACTTTCTGCATTTTATTATTTTATCATTCGTCTTTATTATTGAGCTTTACCCTTCACCTTCGCCGTCACATTTACTGTCAGACTGCATCATACGCGCTCGCCGCTGCTCTTGCTATCAAGGCTTTCGCTTACCGCCTTAGTCCTGATACTTCATTTAACGGCTTTGCCTCCCAGATATATCTCCAGCGGTCTGAAATCCCTGTCGCAGATTACGAAATCCGCATACTTGCCCGGCTCAATCGAACCTATCAGCTCTTCAGCACCGATAGCTCCGGCAGGTGTGGCTGTTGCCGCGGTAATGGCTGTTTCCGCCGGGATCCCGTACTCTATAGCATTCAGCATACAGGTGTACACATTGCTTGCAGATCCGGCAATGGTTCCGTCCGCAAGACGTGCAGGCTGCCCCTCTTCAAGGAACACATCCTGTCCCCCCAGCTCGTACTTCCCCGGCGGCATCCCGCAACATCTTAAAGAATCGCTGATCAGGCATATACGATTCGGGAAAAGCCTGAAGGCCATCTTTACCGAGCTGGGATGTACATGGTATCCGTCACAGATAAGTTCAGCAACAACATTATCGCTTTCTGAACCTGCCCCTATTACCCCCGGTTTCCTGTGATGAATAGGCGGCATCGCATTGTAAAGGTGCGTCAGATGAGATGCCCCGGCCTCAATCGCTTCCCTCGCCTCTTCATAATCCGCATCGGTGTGAGCAATTGACACGGTTGCCAGTCTGCCGGCCTTCCTGGCAAAATCAGCCGCTCCCGGCAGTTCAGGTGCCACATCAACGATCCGGATAAGACCTCCGCAGCCTTCCTGAAGCTTTTCAAAAGCCTCAAAATCCGGATCCCTCAGATATGCTCCGTTCTGCGCGCCCTTTTTCTTTTCTGAGAAAAAAGGTCCTTCCATGTGTATTCCCATCAGCCTTGAGTGCCCTTCAGGCATTTCATCATGCAGTCTCCTGCCGGTTGCGAATGCCTTTGCAAGCACTTCATAAGGCAGAGTCATTCCCGCAGGCGCATAGGAGGTTATCCCTTCTGACGCAAGGTACTTCGCCATCTCCATAAGACCCTCATAATCTCCGTCAGAAAAATCCGCCCCCATGCTTCCGTGAGTGTGCACATCCACAAGCCCCGGAATTACATTTCTGCCGTCCAGATCCACTACCTCGCCGCCTTCGGCTCCATGACCCTCTCCCACAAATGCAAATCTGCCGTTTTCAACGCCAAAATCACACTCTCTGAATTCTCCGTCAACAAATACTCTTCCATTTATAAATATCATTTCAGTACCTCTCTATCCGATTTCCGGCAGACTTGCCGCTGCCACAGACTGACCTACACGCCGCGTCTCTTCATCCGGCAGCATCACCTCAAGCCGGTTTGCAAAGGCAGGATATTCCTCCCTCAGCACCCTGTTACATTCACTGACAATTATTTCTCCGCCTGTTCCTGATGCCACTCGCCCCAAAATCTGAACATATTTCAGTTCATAGAAGAGACCGTAAAGAACCAGCGTATGAGCCAGATAAACGCCTATCGATTCGAATATTTTCCCGGCTCCCTCCCGGGTCTGTTCAGTTCCCGTATCGAATTCGGTGCGTCCCTCCAGAATATCCTGAACTACCTTCAGCTTTTCCGCAGGCGCCAGCTCTTCATCCAGAGCAATCCCCGCTGCCGGAGCCAGCCTTATAACACAGTCCTGAGAGAAATATGTTGCTCCTACCCCGTTGTCCCCGGACCATGGATCAGCCATTGAGTCCTGATTGAGATCCACCGGCGCAAAAGCAAGCTCATTGAACCAGCCAAGCACATTGCGTTCAGCATTCACATATCCTCCCGCTTCACTGGTTCCCATGGCAATTCCCATGACCGGAGCAACGCCCATGCTCATGGCTCCGGCAAGGGCTGTCACATCGCCGTCATTTGCCACCACTATAGGAACATCTCCGATTTCCTTTGCGGCACGGTCATATACCGTCTTCACTTCATCCCAGTTGTCCCTCGATATCTTCAGAAATATCGATGAAACCATAGGTGCATTTCCAATCAGTACGCCTGCGGTGGAAACGCCGATCCCATCCACTCTCGGCATCTTCGATGCCGCCGTCTTAAAGGAATCCACAATGCCCTCATACTGATATGAAATGTCCTCCGAAAGTTTAGGGTGCCACACAACCTCTTCTGAATATACAGTCTCGCCGTCTATTACAGCCGAGACCTTCCTGTCTGAACCGCCTGCATCGAATCCGATCCGGCATCCCTCAAGATGTCCTCCCACCGACTTATCGGTGTCATTGGCCTCAGGCAGGTTCTCCGGTGCACATATCTCAAACTCGAAGGATCTCTCATAGGTGTTCATCATAAAGTTCACATCGAAGTCTCTCGCTGCTCCGAGAGTATAGTCCTCTCTGACCTTGAGAGCCTCCTCATCACATCCGCACACCGTCACCTTCCAGCCGCCTACGCTCCAGAGGCAGAATTTGATGTATCTCTCCAGATAGCGGAGATTGGCTTCCTCATATTCGCTTCCTCTGAGCTTCGATTCGAAGACCGTCACCTTCCCGTCTTCCCGTTCGATAGCTATACCGATAGGGCGTTTCGCCTCTTTTTCATATTCGATCATCCATACTCCCATAGGGATAAAATCCCCATCGAGAGGAGGCAGGTTTTTAACATTGATATCGATGCCTAAGTAATTCATATCTCTTCCTCCTTACTTCGCGATCTCTGCGGCAATACTATCCTCTTTATCCTTACTTCGCGATCTCTGCGACAATGCGATTCATTTCATCCCACTTCTTCTCCATATCGCTGACCAGTTTCATCTGGTTTCTGCACCTTGCCAGATTATGCTCCGGGTACTTAATGGCAAAATATCTGTCACCATCCAGGTAGTCCGTGAGAAATCTTACCGCCAGCTCCAGGGTTATAGTCTTGGCTCCCAGAGGCAGCATTTCTATCTCTCTGTCCGTAAGATCGCTACATGCCGAGATAAATCCTCTGCTGAACACCTCAAACAGGTGCATATCACATTCAATTTTGGAAAGATCCTCTTCGTCCTCGGCAGCGGTCGATGCTCCGAATCTTATGCAGTCACCATAATCATAGTGAGCCAGCCCCGGCATGACCGTATCGAGATCAATAACATAACGCAGCTTTCTTGTTTTTGCATCCAGCAGCACATTGTTCAGCTTCGTATCGTTATGTGTGACTCTGGTCGGCAGCTCGCCGGAATCCCTCATTCCCTGCAGGATGCCGGCTTCGGATTCGTGTCCCAGTGCGAAATCGATCTCACTCTTCGCCTCATCTATACGCGGCGCAAGCTCCGGGTCGGTCTCGGCTCGCTCCAGAGCCTCATGAAAGAGTCTGTACCTGTCAACCGTATTGTGGAAATTCGGTATAGTCTCGTGGAGAGTTTCCGCCGGATAATCTGCCAGATCGGAAATAAATGTTGCGAAGGCTACGGCACATTCATAAAAATCGTCATCGGATTCCGGAGCCTCGATGCTTATGGTGTCTCTCGCGAAAGGCGTTACTCTGTAATATCCGTCCGTCTTGACGAAGGTTTTACCTTCTGCGGTTTTCACGGGAGCTATCACATGAGCTTCCTTTCCCCGGCAGCTCGCCTTCTTCTCCAGGAAATCTGTAATGCCCGAAATGTTTTCCATGAGAGCAGGTACATCCTTAAATGCTTCTTCGCTTACTCTCTGGAGAATGTATTTCTCTCCGCCTTCCGTCGTTACCAGGAAAGTATTGTTTATCAACCCGTTCCCGTAGGTCTCGCAGCTTACAGGATCGCTGTCCAGCTCGAAACCTGCCAGTATCTCTCTGTAATTCATCTGTTAATCCTTTCGGCAGCAAAGAGGAGCTGCTCGTTGCCGCTTCTTAAACTACAGCAAGTGGCAAAAGAGCAGCTCCCCTTTGCCACATTATTACTGCTTATTCAACTGTTACCGATTTTGCCAGATTTTTCGGCTTGTCTATGTTGCAGCCTCGTTCCAGCGCCACATAGTATGCGAAGATCTGCAGCGGTATTACCGCCAGTACAGGAGCCACTTCGTCTGCACAGTTCGGAATATAGATGACTTCATCAGAGGTCTTCTCAATTTCCGTTCTGCCCTCCTTGGCGACTCCTATAATATGAGCACCCCTTGCCTGTATCTCCACGATGTTCGATACCATCTTCTCATAGAGTCTGTCCTGGGTCGCCAGAGCGATAACCAGCGAATCCGCATCCATCAGGGCGATAGTGCCGTGCTTAAGTTCCCCCGCCGCGATCGCGAAGGAATGTATGTATGAAATTTCCTTGAGCTTCAGCGAGCCTTCGTATGAGACGCCGCTGTCCAGCCCTCTTCCTATGAAGAATACATGGTCGTTGAAGTGATATCTCTCTGCAAGCTTTTTATATTTCTCTTCGCTGAGAAGTATTCTCCCCACCTTATCCGGCAGTTCCTTGAGTTCATTCAGAATGAATTCATAGTACTCCCTGCCTACGGTTCCCTTTGTGGAACCCATATACAGACCTATCAGATACATGCATATAAGCTGGGTCGTATATGCCTTTGTGGATGCCACCGCAACCTCAGGACCTGCCAGCGTGTAAAACACATCATGGGATTCACGCGCTATTGAGCTTCCCACAGCATTGACAACCGACAGAATTCTGGCACCCCTTTCCTTGGCATCGCGAAGTGCTGCCAGAGTGTCGAGAGTCTCACCCGACTGGGAAATGGCAATGAACAGAGTCCTGTCATCTATGAATGTCTCTCTGTATCTGAATTCGGAGGCTACATCGATTTCGACAGGAATCTTTGTCATTTTTTCAATTACCATCTTGCCGACAAGACCTGCATGATACGCCGTACCGCATGCAATTATATATATCTTGTTAAAGTTGTCAATATCCTCTTTTGTCATGGAAATGTCATCCAGCTTTATCGAGTCATCCGGATTCAATCTGTTGAAGAGGGTGTCCTGAATCACTCTCGGCTGTTCATGTATTTCCTTGAGCATGAAGTGATCGTAATCCGCCTTGTCCGCTGCATCCGCCTTCCATTCGACCGCCTGAATATCGCGTTCGACCTCGTTGCCTTTCTCGTCAAAAATGACAACCGAGTCCTTCGTCAGAACAACGGTTTCATTGTTCTCGATGAAGTAGACATCCCGCGTGTACTTCAGCAGGGCAGGCACATCGCTTGCGATCATGTTGAAGCCGCTCCCGTGCCCCACCACCAGCGGAGTATCCTTACGGACAGCAACTATTTTATCGGGTTCCCGGGCAGCCATCGCCGCCACCGCATAAGCCCCTCGCATATCTGCGACAGCCTTATTCACCGCAGACAGAAGGTCTCCGTCGTAGTAGAGTCCTATCAGATGGGCTATCACTTCCGAGTCGGTTTCAGATTTGAATTTGACACCGTATTCCACGGTCAGCCATTCACGCAGCTCCTGATAGTTCTCGATGATACCGTTATGCACTATGGCAATGCTGTTATCCATGTTGCCATGAGGGTGAGCGTTCAGCTCTGTGGGTTTACCGTGGGTCGCCCATCTGGTATGCCCTATGGCGACCGGAGCATCGAAGGTCGGATCTGAAGCCTTCGCTTCAAGATTCTTCAGCTCCCCTACCGCCTTCACTATCCTTATTTTTCTGCCATCGGGAATTGCAATGCCTGCCGAATCGTACCCTCTGTATTCAAGTCGTCTCAGACCATCTATTACTTTTTCTTTGGCGTGGTCAGTTCCTATATATCCTACTATTCCGCACATATTCCCCCTCCTTAGCTGAATCTCCTGGTAATCAGCCTTGCCAGTTTCTGCGCCTTGGCAGTAATATCTTCGACATTCTGTCCTTCAAGCATAACTCTGACAATAGGCTCGGTGCTTGACGGCCTGATGAGAACCCTTCCATCCTCACCCAGTTCCTCTTCGATTTCCGCTATTGCCGCAACGATATCCGCATCTCTGTAGAATTTGGTCTTGTTTTCAATCCTTACCTTTGCGTTCTTCAGAACCTGCGGGAAGATCTCAATTTCATCGCTTGCTTCGCCGGCCTTCCTGCCGGAAACAGCAATAGCCTGAAGAAGCTGAAGCGCAGATAGAATTCCGTCACCTGTAGTCGCATGGTTCAGGAAAATAATATGCCCTGACTGTTCTCCGCCAAGGTTTGCCCCCACTTCCAGCATCTTGTCCAGTACATACCTGTCTCCCACTTTCGTGATATCGGTATGAAAGCCTTCCCTCTTCATGAATTTATGAAAGCCTGTATTGCTCATCACTGTGGAAACGACCATATCCCCGGGAAGCAGATCCCTCTCTCTCATCATCTCCGCACAGATACACATGATTTTATCGCCGTCGATAGGTCTCCCCAGCTCATCGGCTGCGATAAGTCTGTCGGCATCACCATCGAATGCAAAACCAATAAATGCGCCCTTATCCACTACCGTCTGCTGCATGAGCTGAGGATGTGTGGATCCGCACCCGGCATTTATGTTTGTTCCGTCAGGCTGATTTCCTATTACGGTTACATCTGCACCGAGATCCCTGAAAACCTTCCCGGCAACTTCATATGCTGCACCGTTTGCGCAGTCAACTACCAGTTTCAGCCCCTTTATATCAACATCAATTGTAGATTTCAGATAGGCTGCGTACTTGTCCGGCGCCTCATCATCGGCATCCAGACATTTCCCGACTTTAGCTCCCGAAATATGACTGTTCATGTCCAGCTCACGGAGAAGGATGGTTTCAACCTCGTCCTCAAAGGCATCATCCATCTTGAAGCCTTCGCTGTTATAGAATTTTATCCCGTTGTATTCAAATGAGTTGTGAGATGCGGAGATTACGACTCCCGCATCTGCTCCGTATGCCTTCACCAGATATGCCACGGCCGGGGTGGGCAGGACTCCCACCTTGATGACATTTGCTCCCGTGCTCATAAAGCCTGCACTGAGTGCATCCTCCAGCATATCTCCTGATATTCTCGTATCCTTTCCAACCAGGAAAACCGGCTTTTCTCTGCTCTTTCCCAGCACATATCCCGTTGCTTTCCCCAATTTGAATGCGAGATCAGGAGTCAGTTCTGTGTTTGCCACTCCTCTCACATCGCCATTTCCAAATAAACTTCCCATTATTCCTTTACCTCCTTATTTAACCGTAAATGTCGCGGTGTCTTCTGCCGTATACCCCCGGCACCGCCCTGATACCGTCCCTCTTAACTGTCAAATGCTGCGAC
The DNA here is from genome assembly GCA_030529985.1 of Bacillota bacterium. GTDB lineage: Bacteria > Bacillota > Clostridia > Peptostreptococcales > Anaerovoracaceae > Lentihominibacter. The sequence goes on along the minus strand of JAUMVV010000010.1, from coordinate 9,057 downwards.
GCACTGCTATGCATGCTTCGTGACATTGCTTCCGTGCCGCCTCACTTGACCGTAAATGTCGCGGTGTCTTCCGATAGTTCCTCTATTGTCACGCCTGCCACACTGTCTGGCAGCCTTACCAATATATCCTTCTCGTTTTTTCCATACTCGCAGCTCGATACATCCACCAGCGCCCGTATTCCTGCCTTCTTGGTCTTGTTGACCTGGGATCGTTTCCCCTCAACGGTGACGGCTATAACCTTGGGACCGTCAAGAGATACAGTCAGTTCCTGAGCCTCAAGGATATCCTGCCCCTCCATTTCCACCTTAACTCCGGAAATGCGTTCTGTGATTGTAGGATCAACATTTCCCATCACATACATCCACAGACCTATTGCCACCAGCAGGGAAATGAGCATGAGTAACTTCCTGTTTCTAAGCATCCTTGTCCCCCTCTCTTCCGTTTCTGCTATAGATGTCGTTCTGCTTATGCATTCCGCTGAAAAACCTTCCCTTACCTGTTATTTTGGAAAATCTGTCCCCTATCTTCCTGTCATTCAGATAAATATTCAGAAGCTTCTTCTCCACAGTCTTCACATCGAGAAAGCGTTCAATCTTGCCGTCTTCCGCCATGCTGATTATTCCCGTTTCTTCGGAAACTATGAGTACAAGTGCATCGGAATTCTCGGTTATTCCCAGTCCCGCCCTGTGCCTTGTTCCCATATCCCTGCCTATATCCTGGCTTCCCGAGAGCGGGAGAACGCAGCCTGCTGCATATATATTCATTCCGCTTATTATTACAGCTCCATCATGCAGAGGTGCACCCTCGTAGAAAATGCTTCCCAGAAGCTGCTCCGTTATTCTCGCGTTGAGCACGATCCCGCTTTCGGCATAATCCTCCAGCATGGTCTGCCTTTCGAAAACAATCAATGCCCCCGTCTTATCATTGCTGAACTTCTCAACTGCACTGACGATGGCACTTACTATTCTCTTGCTGTTTTCCTTATCTCCCTGTCCGAGTCCGCTTATCATTTTCCCTCTGCCCATAAATTCAAGAGCACGCCTCAGCTCCGGCTGAAGCACTATCAAAACCGCCACAGCACCCAAGGCCAGCGCACCCTTGCACATCCAGTTCAGAGTGTGCAGCTCCAGAACATCAGAAACGACCGTAGCAGCCACCAGCACAAGGATTCCCTTGATTATCTGCTCGGCTCTCGTTTCGAGAACGAGTTTGAGAAGGTAATAGACAACCAGCGTAACGATTATTATATCCACCGCATCAGTTACGCTGAATCCCGAAAAAACATTTGTGAAAAACTGCAAAAAATCCTGCATTGTGGCTCCCTTATTTTTGGTAACAAATATACACTTTATTGTACTACAATACCCCCCTTTTTTTCAATGGAACATGCAAAGTTGCCCCTCTCATATTTGTTATTTTTTGTTATCCTCCAACGGTCATTAACGCAAAGCCTGCACCCTGAAAGCAGTTGAGGTCTGCACTGCCGGAACTGTTCCCGTGTTCATGCGAAACCCCTTGCCGTATTCGTGGATCTATAACCACTGCGCCCTCATACACCCTGACACCGGCGATTTTCTTGCACAACATCCTTGCCTGTACGGGTGTAAACTCCAACTCCGGCTCTATCTCCCCTCCCTTCCCCGACCTTTGTCTCGGCATTTTGGCACGATTTGTAGCCGGTTCTCCCAATAATGTACACTCAAAAAAACATACTCTATAAGGTGTTGAAATTTCAACGCTTGCACAAGATGTTGGGTTGAGTTTTCAGAATTATTTGTATTATCCGTTGAAGCTCTTCCCCCGTTATGCTAGAATAAGAAAAAAGTCGGCAGAAGCCGACCCATAAGGAGGTTGCATTATGAAGACTATTATTACAGGCAAGAACTATACTCCTAGCGATAAGCTCAAGGAAACCATCGAGAAGAAATTTGCCAAATTAGATAAATACTTCTCCGATGAGATTACAGGAAACGTAATGGCAATCAAGGAGAAGGGCGGATATAAGGTTGAGGCCACTATCAATACCAGGGGTACGATCTTCAGAGCTGAAACCAGAGCAGGCGATCCGTATGACTGCGTTGACCGCTGCATAGAGAAGCTTTCCAACCAGATGAGCAGATTCAAAACCAAGCTTCAGAAGAAGTACAAGGGGCAGAAGGATTTCGGTTTTGAAGATCTCCCCGGCTTTGAAGAGGAGCAGGAGGAAATCAAGGTAGTAAGGTCAAAGAAGTTCCAGCTTGAGCCTATGGCTTCAGAAGAGGCCATAATGCAGATGGAAATGCTCAACCATGATTTCTTCGTTTATCTGAACATGGAAACGGATTCTGTAAATGTCGTTTACAAGAGAAAGGATGGGAATTACGGACTGCTGGAGACAGCATATTAAACACATAATGCAGAGGCGTGTACCCGGGAGGTACACGCCTTTTTTGTTGACAGCTTTCTCTGCATATGACTCGGCTGACCTGATCTTTGCCCCCACACTTGCCTTGACCCGGATTACCGGAGGACTTACTTCTAAACTACGCCATGATCGCCGCCTACTCTTCTTCAGCGGTTTACGTGGGACCCTTTGCCCGTAGCTGGCATGGCCTTTCAATCACAGCCCCGAGTCATATGCAGAATAAGCTGTCATGCAGTATCCTCCGGCTTCCTGTTCCCACCGGAGCACAAGGTCAGGAGATACACATCGCCGCAGCCCGCCGCTATAAGCGTCCGGCTGCAGGCATCTGCCGTGGTGCCGGTAGTATATATATCGTCTATAAGCAATACGCTTTTCCTTGCAATTCTGTATTCTTTACCGGGTTTTACACCAAAAGCACCGTTTAAAGCAATCCTCCTTTCTGCAGGATTCAGTCCACGCAGCATTTCGGTTTTTTTCTGTCTTACCAGCACTCCTCTCACAAGTTCCGGCGCCCATTTCTCTCCTGCAAAATCGATCCACCTCTTTATGAACTGCTTCGCCATAAACTCTGACTGATTGTAGCCTCGCTTTCTGAGTCTTTCCTTGCTGATAGGCACAGGTATAGCCACATCGAAGGGAATTATATTGTTTGCCTTTGCATTATCAATCAGCATCTCCATTCTGTCAAAGAGAACATCCCCCATTTTCACTGCCATATAGCCTTTGCCGCTGTATTTGATCCCCATCATGAGCTGACGCTCGTACATACCGTATGTCAGGCAGCTCCATCCCCTCGTGAAGCTGTGTCTCAGATCCATGCAGTCATAGCAGGTATCTCCCCTGAAGGTATCCGGCAGTGCCTTGCCGCAGCTTTTGCATGTCCTTCCCGTGATCCAGTGCATTTTTCTGATACAGTCGTCGCAGAGTGCATAGGGTCTGCTCCTGTCAATGAGTCCGCCGCAAAGACAGCAGTAGATATTAGACGGAAATACCGCCTCGCTTATCTCCTCCGATACTTTCTTCATTTAATAATCTCCTCAATCTCCATCCGAGTCCGCTGTATCTCTCGCTGATTCTGTTATTGTCCACCATGCCGTTCAGCTTGTCCTCCGAACCAACCAGTACAACAGCCTCCCTTCCCCTTGTAACCCCTGTGTACAACAGGTTTCTCGTTGCCAGAACAGGCGGAAACCAGCTTACCGGCATGACCACAATGGGGAACTCGCTCCCCTGGCTTTTGTGAACCGTTACAGCATACGCCAGTTCAAGTTCTTCCAGCTGGTTAAATGAATATGTGACATAACGCACATCATCAAACAATACGATTAACCGGTTAAATTCCGTATCGATGGTCTGTATGAATCCCACATCGCCGTTAAAAACCCCTTCGCCGTCAGTGAGATCCTCCCGGTTTTTCCACTCCAGCTCGTAATTGTTTTTGATCTGCATCACCTTGTCACCCTCGCGGAAAATCCTGTCCCCGTAAGCTTTCTCCTGCTTGTCTTCTTTCGGAGGGTTCAGGACACCCTGAAGCTCCCTGTTCAGGTTCAGGCTCCCCAGAGTCCCCCTCTTGACAGGGGTGAGCACCTGTATATCCCTTATCGTATCTATTCCTCCCGGCAGGTATTGTGCGTAATATTCGGGCAGCCTGCTCAGGCACAGCTCCTTTATCGTTGCCAGCATTTCTATTTCTGTTTTCCGTCTGAGCAGGAAGAAGTCTTTGCCTTTGGCGTTGCAGTCCGGATATTCCCCCCGATTGATCCTGTGGGCGTTTACCACTATCATGCTTTCTGCCGCCTGTCTGTGTATCTGCGTAAGCCTGCTGCAATATATGTATTCGCTTGAAATAATGTCTCTCAGCACATTTCCCGCTCCCACTGAAGGGAGCTGATCGTGATCTCCCACCAATATCAATCTGGTGCCCGGTTTGATGGCGCTCACCAGCCCGTTCATCAGCATCAGATCTATCATGGAGGCTTCATCCACGACCACAGCATCGTAATCCAAAGGGTTCTCTGCATCCCTGCCGAATCTCATTATCCTTCCCCCGTCGCTGTCGTCGCTGAAGCCCGCCTCAGAGCTGTCAAAGAAGGAATATTCCAGAAGCCTGTGGATCGTGGATGCGGGATGCCCGCTGGTCTCCGTAATTCTCTTGGCAGCCCTTCCTGTCGGTGCGGCAATAGCCACAGTCAACCCACTGTCTTCGAAGATATTTATTATGGTGTTGATTATGGTGGTTTTGCCCGTGCCCGGACCGCCTGTAATGACCGATACGCCTGTTCCCAGACAGCCCATTACAGCTCTTTTCTGTTCCTCCTTCAGCCTGATGCCTGAGGCCGCTCCCCCACGCTCAATAAGGGTCTCCGGCTGTCCCTGTATGGGTTTCAGCTCGGAGCCTGCAAGCTGTCTGAGGGCTTTGCAGACATTCTGCTCGGCAAGGTAAAAAGCCGGGAGATATGCTGCCCTCAGTCCATCAATGGAATCCAGATGAATATCCCCGAAGAATGCCATTTGCTCCAGACTTGCAGCCACCCTTTCCATGGGCTGATCCATGAGCTGCCCCGCCTTCTCGCACAGCTCCTTTTCCGGCAGATATGTACTTCCCTCTCCTGCGAAGTAACTCAATGTGTATTTAATTCCGCTCCTTATCCTGAACTCGTCGTCAGCTTCTATGCCGATTTTCACCGCTATGTCATCCGCCTTTTTGAAACCTATCCCGAAGATATCCTCCGTCAGCCGGTAGGGATTCTCCATCACCGTTTCCACGGTTTTGTCCCCGTATACATTATAGAGCCGCAGCGTCTGCGGGGCGCTGATCCCGTACTGCTGCAGCGTCATGCTTATTACGGCAAATTCCCGATGAGTCGCGAAAGCCTCCGCGATCTTGGCGGCAACTTTTTTTCCTACTCCCGGCACCTCTGTCAGCCTTTCCGGATGTTTTTCTATAATATCGAAGGTATCCTCACCAAACTCGGCAACAATGGCTGCAGCTGTTTTCCTGCCCACTCCTTTGATGGAGCCCGATGCCAGAAAATCTCTCATCCCCTCTTCGGATGAAGGCATGATCTCCTCGCTGCTGCTTATAGCAAACTGCTGACCGTAACGCCGGTTCTCCACAAAATCTCCCTGAATACGGTAACTCTTTCCCGGGGCGGCACCCGGCAGGTTTCCTACTGCCGTGAAGTAATCCTCATATTCCGCCTGTCCCTCTGCCGCTTTTGCTTCAATTTCAAAAACGGCTACCGTGTAGCCGTTCTCTCTGTTATGAAATATGATTTCGGCGATGACGCCCTCGTACTCTTTCTTCATCTCCCCGAACCCTTTTCCCCGATTATCTGAGCCAGTCCACATTTCTGAAGGTTCTTTGCAGCCTGCTCCTGTTGAACTTCGCCGCAAATTTCAGAAGCTTTTCACGGTCATTGTTCCATCTGTTTTTATGAACAGGGGTAAGAAGCAGTCCGAGCAGATAGTCCGCCCTTTCTCTATCATCCGTGATTCCTGCCTCAATAATGTCATCCGCATCTATCACCAGATCTTCGATAAAAATCGGTTGCTTTTCTCTGATAATAAGCTTCAATATCTCGTCACGGGCAAACTGTTGCTGGTTCTCCAGCTCATATACGATATTCTGCGCTTTAAGCAATCTGTCATAATAATGGTACTTGTCCCATCCGAATCTGGCGATGTAGTTCTTGAGAGTCTCCTCGTTCTTACAGAAGTAGAGTTTCGGACACAGTCTCTTCGCTTCCTCCAGATACTCCATGGAATCTTCATCATGGGGCAGAAATTCCAGAGCTTTTGAATAATTCTTTTCAAAAACCATGTAAAACAGTCCCAGCCTTCTGAGGGGAATTTTCTTCGTTTTATCTATATTCTCGCAGAGCATTCTGAAATCCTTCTTCTCCCGGGGCATTATAGACTTGCCGTCGGGGCCGATTATTGCCTCCAAAAGGTTCAGTCCATCCAGCATTTTCAGGAACTTTCCCGCATGACTGCCTATCATCGCGGTAGTAAATTCGTTCAGGATCGTATCCTTATCCACAATTACCGCTCTCTCTCTGTTTAACTGAATGGTGTCATAGATCTCCCTGTTCAAATCAAAACCGTAAAGTCCCACATATCTGAGAGCTTTCCATATCAGTTCAGGCTGCTTCTTGACCTTTTTGGAGAAATCCCCCACAGGCTTCAGCAGCTTTTGCTTGATATCCTTCCTTCCGCCGAAGGGATCTACCGGCGAACCGTTTGAGTGTTCGCCGATGGCCTCGCAGGTGAAATCATAAATTCCCAGCTGCTCCTCTATGCTGCCGTCCAGAGTGATAATGTCGGCAATAACACCCTCGAAATGATCCGCCTCGTTGACATGCGTGGATTCCACGAACTTCGTGTAGTCAAGTCTCGTTGTTCTCTTTCCTATGGCTTCGCCTTCAGGAAACATTTCCCTGACCTTCTCCTGGGAACATTCGGTGTACAGATCCCAGTCCAAGGGGCTGTCCCCCAGCATCGCTCCTGTCACGCACTGTCCCGCGCAGATCACGTCAAATCCTGCTCTGTCGAACTTCTTCGTAATTTCGAGTATCTCTTCCGGTCTTTTTATCATTTAACATCTATCCTTTCGGTTATTTTCCGGCTTTGTAAACCGTCCTGTTATCCAGAGTCCAAACTCTTTCGCTGAATGATCCTTCTTCGGTCTTTCCCAGAGCTTCCTCCATATCAAACATCTTGGCATCTATCATATCCAGATAGTGCAGCATTTCCGCTTCAGGGAACAGGGGTCTGATCGGACTGCCGTATTCAGGTTCATAATGATGCGATATGACCATATGTTCAAGCATGACCGCTTTTTCTCTGCCTATTCCCAGTTCCACACACAGCTTGTCCAGTTCCCTGACGCCCAGCACCAGATGCCCCAGCATCTTACCTTCAAAGGAATATCCCGGCGATACCCCCAGTTCATTTGATTCTATCTCCGTCATTTTTTCAATATCATGAAGGATGACTCCCGCCATGAGCAAATCCCTGTTCAGATTGGTGTACACCTCGCACACTCTTTCCGCTGTCATGAGCATACGTTTCATATGCCACAGCAGACCTCCCAATTCAGCATGATGGTTCTTTGCCGCTGCCGGATAATACATGAGTTTTTCCCTGTGGTCGTCAAGGATTTTCGTGCAAAGCCTTCTCAAATCTTCATCCGCAAAAGCAGCCGCTCCGGCATATATGAAGTCGTACATTTCTTTAGGGTTTTCCGGAGCCGCCTTAATATAGTCCTTCATGTCGATGTTGTCTTCTGCACCGGTCATCCATATCCTGGAAACCTTAAGCTGCTTCATCCCATTCCATTCCGTCACGAGAGCCCGCACCCTGATAATACAGCCTTCCCTGACTCTCTCGAGTCCTGCAACCTCTTCATCTGCGATATTCCACTTCTTCCCGTTTATCTCACCGCTCTCATCCCCCAGTACCAGATCGAGATAGTTTTTCTTGTTTGAGCCCACTTTGAGGGCAATGCTCTTGACCAGAAAATAGCTTGTTATTTCTTTGTTGGTTTTCAGATTACTGATATAAATGTCTTTCATATTTTTCTCACGATTCGGTAAGGTTTACCTAATCTCACATGTTTTTTTCTCACTATCCGGTAAGGTTCACCTGACCTCAAATATTTTTAGCGTTTCGGCAGGGTCTACTTGATATCAAAGGTCTTCAGCGCTTCGGTCAGTTTCTCGTAATCCCCGCACTGCCTCGAGTCTTCAGGATTATATCTGAGATCTGTAGGCAGCATCAGGACATATACAACCCCATCCTTCATACCTATTATTCTGTAATCAGGAATGTTCTCATATTCGTTATCGCCTTCAGTGTAAGCCATGAAGGTTCCTACAACTCCATCGTATTCATCCCCTCCGGTATCGATTGAAACCTCATTGCTTGTATTGCCGGATTTGTTGATGCTGTATTCGACTCCCGTAGCGTCCAAAAGCTCCTCAAGTCCTGCATTTGCCAGAATCACACTGATGTCATATTCCGGATCCTCCAGCAGAGAATCCGTCTCGCCGCTTTCGGTTTCCGTCTGCGTTATGGTTGTTTCTTCCTCTGCCTCTTCGCTCCCGCCGCATCCGCAAAAAACCAGCGTCATCATTCCCGCCAGCATAATTGACATAATCAGCGTCACCAAGCTATTCTTTTTCATGAACATCTCCTTTCTCCGGTTCCTCCCTACACATACAGCTATTTTAACATAGGAACTGTCAATAACGAAACAATTTTTAATGAGTCATACCATTGAGGACTTACCACTAAATTTTATGCATGCAAATTGTACAGGTCAGGATACTCTGTTGCCTTCGTTTGCCGGCGTTACCATATTTCCAAATCGTCACTTATGCGATGTGATGCCGGGATAGGACGATACGGCCGCCATGTTAAACTCCTCTTTTAACTTTCATACTGTTGCGTTCAAGCAAATATAAAACCGGTCTTTATCTTTTTCAGCGGTTTAGCATCTCTAGTGACGCGTTCAAGCAAATATAAAACAAACAAGCAGCATGACGAATATTAAAACCGGTCAGCCCGCGGGCTGACCGGTTTTGTTAACTCTGATTTCTTCTTATTCGATAACTTCAGTTACAACGCCTGAACCTACTGTTCGGCCGCC
>JAUMVV010000009.1 GCA_030529985.1 Bacillota bacterium | reverse complement strand
TGAAGACAATAGATAAAATCCCACGCAATTCATCGGGAAAAATCATATATAAAAACATGACGATCTGACTGGTGTTCGGTCATCGGTCAAAAGGAGAGAGAAATGCAGTACAGAAAATTCAAGACCCTGGATAGGGAAACATCGCTTCTCGGTATGGGCGTGATGCGCCTTCCTATGGACGAGCAGGGCAGAGTTAACAATCAGGAGGGTGTGGAGCTGATAAGACACGCCATCGACAGAGGAGTAAGCTACATTGATACTGCCTTCACATATCATGGAGGCATGAGTGAAAGAATTGTCGGTATGGCATTGAAGGATGGATACAGAGACAAGGTCCTGGTGGCGGATAAAATGCCAATATGGCTGTGTAAGCAGGAATCTGATTTAGACAGATACTTCGAAAAGCAGCTCAAGCGTCTGGACATGGACTATATTGATATGTACCTTATCCACAATATCATTTCGCCAAACTGGAAAAAGGTTCAAAAATTCAATGTCCCGGAGTGGATGCGGAAGAAAAAAGAAGAAGGACTGATAAAGCATATCGGCTTCTCCTTCCATGGAGACTACGACTTGTTTAAGGAAATAATAGATGCCTTCCCATGGGAATTCTGCCAGATTCAGCTCAACTATATCGATCGCGATGTGCAGGCCACCCTCGCAGGGCTGGAATATGCTAAAAGCAAAGGCATAGATGTTATTGTCATGGAACCTCTCAAGGGAGGACGCCTTACGGACAAGGTGCCTCCAAGCGTACAGGCTATATGGGACAGAGCGGCGGAAACCGGTGCCTTCCCTAAGGGCAGAACTCCGGCAGAATGGGCATTCAAATGGGTATGTGCGCAGAAGGGAGTTTCTCTGGTTCTCAGCGGAATGAATTCGATAGAACAGATAGACAGCAATGCCGAAATCTTTTCTAAAGAAGACATCGGTGAAGTCAGTGATGCCGAGCAGGCTGTTATAGACGAAGTAACAGCCGAATACAAAAGCAAGATCAGGTACGGCTGCACAGGCTGCGGGTATTGCATGCCTTGTCCGCATAAGCTGGACATCCCGGGAATTATCAACAGCATTAATGTGTGGTATGCCTATGACAAAAACCCAAGCACAAAGCTTGAATACGAAACATGGCAGACTGTCCACGGATCCGACTGTGCAGCCTGCGGTCAGTGCGAAGAAAAATGTCCGCAGAGCCTGAAGATTATGGCAATTATGAAGGATGCCGCAAATCAGTTCGGAATATGACAACGCGGCTTGTGACGGTATAACTTATGACAGCATGACACATAAATATACTATAAATATACTTATACATATATGACAGGCATTTTACAGTTTTTGGAGTGTACAAAGGCAGGTAAATGCGATAGAATGTTGTCGTGACAGAATATTACAGTATCTTATTGAATAGCTTCTATAATTAAAAGCAGGGAGGAAAACAAATGGCAAAATATGCAGTAATTGTAGTTGATATGCTGGAGGATTTTGTGAACGGCGCTCTTACATGCGATATGGCAAAGGCGATCGTGCCTGATGTTGCTGTACTGGTTGATGCGGCAAGAGCAAAAGATGTTCCTGTAATCTTTTCAAATGACTGCCATATCAAGGGTATCGACAAGGAGCTTGAATTCTGGGGAGACCATGCGATAGCAGGAACACCGGGAGCGGAAGTTGTGTCTGAACTGAAGGCAGATCCCGAGAAGGACTTTATCGTACCTAAGAGACACTTCAGCGGATTTTTCGGAACCGACCTGAATGTTCTCCTGAAGGATCTGGGTGTTGATACATGTGTGATATGCGGTCTGCATGCCCACATGTGCTGCCGCCACACCGGTGCTGATGCATATCAGTACGGCTTTGATCTGGTAATTCCGGAAGAGACAACCGGCGCATTCACGGAAGAGGATTACAAGAACGGTCTGGAATACTTCAAGGCAACATACGGTGGAGAGATATGCAAGCTGGAGGATCTGATTGCCAGGTTTTAAAATCACGCAAAGGCAATAAAAATAGCAAAATAGTATTTTATTTTCCGGTCATTGAGTTGACTCATACATTGATAGTTGCTACAATATGCGAGGTGCGACCAAGTGCACCTCGTTTTTGTGTATCTATAGAAAGAAGTTAGTTTTTATGAAAGAGTTTTTTAAGCGAAAAGATATTGAAATCAGCGTAAAGCGCTATCTCCGGGATGCGCTTTCGGCCATGGCTTTGGGTCTGTTTGCAACATTGCTTATGGGAACCATTCTGGATGTACTGGGAGCGCAGACGGCGAATCTGTTAGGAGAAAATGCGATATCATCTTTTCTTGTTGAAATCGGCGATGTTGCCAAAGACCTCATGGGGGCAGGCATCGGCATTGCAGTAGCTCACGGACTCAAATCGCCACCGCTCGTAATGTTCTCAAGTGCCGTAACCGGTACGATGGGAGCAACAATGATGGGATTTGGAATAGAGTGCAACGGCGGTCCTGCGGGAGCATTTCTGGCAGTGGCAATCGGCTGTGAATTCGGAAAGATGGTTTCAAAGGAAACCCCTGTTGATATTCTTGTAACACCGGCGACAACGCTTATCATGGGCGGGATCGGAGCCAAACTTTTCGGACCGATCTTCGGATGGTGTTTACTTAAAATAGGCGACTTCATCATGATGGCTACCGAATGGCAGCCATTCATCTTCGGAATCGTCGTATCAGTGGTTGTAGGTCTGGTGCTTACGGCTCCCATATCGAGTGCGGCACTCTGTGTAATGCTGAACTTGACGGGTCTGGCCGCAGGTGCGGCAACCGTGGGATGCTGCGCTCAGATGGTAGGCTTTGCAGTAGCGAGCTACAGAGAAAACGGCGTTGGGGGGCTGGTTGCACAGGGAATAGGGACATCTATGCTGCAGGTTTCCAACATCATTAAAAATCCGTGGATACTACTTCCGGCAACACTGGCAGGAGCCATTGTGGGGCCTGTTTCCACATGCGTGTTCAAGATGACCAATATCGCAGTGGGTGCCGGCATGGGTACCTGCGGTTTCGTCGGTCAGATCGGGACATTCACCGACATGGGATTTACTGTCGATGTGCTCTGGAAGGTGATTCTGCTGCAGATCGTACTTCCGGGCGTTCTTGCACTGATTATCGACAAGATCATGCGCAAGACAGGCAAAATCAAGGACGGAGATTACAAACTGGAGCTGTAAACACGGATCCGCACTAAAGCAAACACAAAATAGTCGCAGAGGCTAAAAGCCTGATGCCGCAAGGCATCGGGCTTTTTTGCGAGGGGGAGGATTTTACAATATAGCATCATCATAAGGGGGTGCATAACCCATTACCGGAAACATAAAACATTTTCCTGACAATGAAATAGTTGTGACCCCGTCTGAAATGGTGGAAATACTTGAAAAGTAGTGATAGAATTAGGTCAGAAATCAACTATCATTAAAATAAACAAAAACGAAAGGACGGTACAATGTACGAAACATTAAAGTATGAAGTGAGAGATAACATCGCATTCGTAACTGTTAACAGACCCAAGGCAATGAACGCACTGAACAGTCAGGTTCTGGATGAACTGTACTGTGTATTCTATGAAATCTGCAAGGATGATTCAGTTTTGGCAGTAGTACTGACAGGCGAGGGAAAAGCCTTCGTGGCAGGTGCTGACATAGCTGAAATGTCGAAGCTGGGTACGGTTGAAGCCAGAACATTTGCTCACAAGGGACACAATGTGATGAACTTCATCGAAAACCTTAACAAGCCGGTTATAGCAGCGGTTAATGGTTTCGCGCTGGGTGGAGGCTGTGAACTGTCAATGGCATGCGATATCAGACTGGCTTCTGCGAAAGCTAAATTCGGACAGCCGGAAGTTGGCCTGGGGCTGATTCCGGGATTTGGCGGAAACCTGAGACTACCGAGACTTGTAGGGAAGGGGATGGCAAAGTATCTGATTTTCTCAGCTGACATGATAGATGCACAGGAAGCTCACAGAATCGGTCTGGTTGAGAGAGTTTGCGAACCTGAAGAACTGATGGCTGAGGCCGAGGCTCTGGCAAAGAAAATTGCAGCCAAGGCGCCTATTGCAGTTTCGGTGGCCAAGGATGTAATCAATAACGGATACGATGCCGATATGAAGACAGCATCAGCTTACGAAGTAAATGCATTCGGCATTTCCTTCGCTTCTGAAGACATGAAGGAGGGAACATCAGCATTCCTGGAAAAAAGAAAGGCTGAGTTCAAAAACAGGTAATGGCGTATCATACAATAGGAATTGATGTAGAACCGGCGGATTTCGACCGCTGCGGGAAAATCAGAGCGGATCGGGTATTTCAGTTCTTTCAGGAGGCGGCAGAGAGTCAGGTTAACGCTTTGGGTGTAGGGCCCGATGCCCTGTCCGGAAAAGGCTATATCTGGGTGCTCACAAAGATGAGGGTGAGATACACCGGAGAAATGAGAGCAGGGGAGAAGTACATCTGTACCACGTTCCCGGTTTCCCGTAAACGCGCGACATTCAAGCGTGACTATTACATCAACTATGCATTAGATGGAGCAGATCCGGAAAAGGCGGTGGTCATCGGCGCAAGCCAGTGGTGTATACTGAATCGCAGAACCAGAAAGCCGGAAAAAACCGACATCATATTTGACGCACCGGAAGGTGAAAACGATATGATTGAGGGCATATTCCCTAAGATCCACGGTGAGAGGCCGCAATTTGTCATGAACCATCATGTTAATGACCGTGATCTGGATTACAACGATCATTGTAACAATACGCGTTACATAGCATTATCAGAAGAAGCAACGGGCAGGAATGTTAAGGAAGCTCTCTATGTTAACTTCGCAAATGAAACCCGATTAGGGGAGAGCTTCGATATACTGATGGAGGAGCAGGAGGAGGGCACATATGTGGAAGGCCGCAAAGAAGACGGCACTACAGTGTTCCAGCTTATGTTCCGGTAAAGCCACAGGATAATCATTCGGTCAAATGCCTGAAAAAATATCATTGTCGGGTGGAGAACAGTAAAAAAAGAGTCGTGATCTGATTCACGACTCTTTTGCGTTAAAACTTTGCGTTGTTGTATCAAGCGTTGTGCTTATACGATACCCTGTTCCATCATTGCAGCTGCAACCTTTTCGAAGCCGGCGATGTTTCCGCCCTGTACGAGGAGGTTCTTGTTGCCGAAGTACTTTTCAGCAGCATCTGCACTGTTCTTGTAGATATTTCTCATGATGTCATGGAGCTGATCATATACAGCCTGGTGCTGATATATAGCATGGCTTGCATTCTGACCCATTTCGATGCATGAGCATGCAACGCCGCCAGCGTTAGCGGCCTTAGCTGAACCAACAGCTGTTTCGTTCTCGATCAGATAGTTCAGAGCATCGTTGGTTGTTGGCATATTAGCTCCTTCACAGTAGAACTTGCAGCCGCCTTCTACGATCTGCTTAGCGTGTTCCATGTGAACATCATTCTGCATAGCGCAAGGGATAAACATGTCGACCTTAATGCCTTCATCCTGCTGTACGCCCCAAGGCTTCTTGCCGGCATAGAACTTGGCATTAGGGAACTTCTCTGCGTATGGAGCGCAGATGTTCTTTCCTGATGATCTCAGATCGAGGAGGAAAGCAACCTTTTCGTCAGTTGTAATTCCGTCAGGATCGTAGATGTATCCGTCCGGTCCTGAAATCGTAACGCACTTAGCACCCAGATCCTTAAGCTTCCAGGCAGCACCCCATGCTACATTACCAAAGCCTGAAATGCCAACAACCTTATCCTTGAAGTTTTCTCCGTTAGCCTTCAGCATTTCTTCAGCATACCATACGATACCGAATCCCGTAGCTTCAGCTCTTCCCAGCAGTCCGCCGTATGACAGGCCTTTACCTGTGAGAACGCCTTCGTACTTGTCAACGATTCTCTTGTACTGTCCGAAGAGGTAACCGATTTCTCTGCCGCCTACACCCAGGTCCCCGGCAGGAACATCTGTATTAGGACCGATGTGTCTGTACAATTCTGTCATGAATGCCTGGCAGAATCTCATGACTTCAGCGTCGCTCTTGCCGTTAGGGTCGAAGTCTGAACCGCCCTTGCCGCCGCCGATCGGCAGACCTGTAAGGGAATTCTTGAAAATCTGCTCGAAGCCCAGGAACTTGATGATTCCGGGATATACATTCGGAGCAAATCTCAGACCGCCTTTGTAAGGTCCGATTGCTGAATTGAACTGGTATCTGTAACCCTTGTTTACATTAACCTTACCGGCATCGTCTACCCATACTATTCTGAAAGTGATTCCTCTTTCAGGCTCAACCAGTCTTTCAAGCAGTGCACATTCTTCATATTCAGGATGCTGCTCTACAACCGGAATCAGTGAAGTCAGAACTTCTTCGATTGTCTGATGGAATTCAACTTCGCCCGGGTTTCTTTCCTTAACCCAGTTGATGACTCTTTCAACATACTCTTTTGACATTTTGTTTCTCCTTTTTCTTAAAAAAATCGCAAAGTTTTTTAATAGATTTGAGCAATTTAATGATAGCACTTTGATAATTTGTAGTCAATACTTTGAGCCTCAGCCCGCTATAATTGGAAATATTCTGAAAGTGTCTCAAAAGTGAGTCACTGCAAGGCTTTCAGGCTTTTGAAACTGCAGCACGAAGCCCTTGGTCCGTGCAGAATAAGACATTAAACCTGCACAAAAGCAAGGCCTGAACCGTGCAAATAGGTCTTTGATTCGTCTGCTATTTTTGTTATACTTAACGAGGTACGCGAACATGTATAAAATCATGACAAATTTATATCAAAAATCCCGCACAACTGTATATATTTTATTTTAGATAGGGAAGAAAGGAGGCGATATCATGACAGAACTCAAGGAGAAAAACCCGACGGAAGATCTGAATGATGAGGATCTGAAGGCTATGGATATGGAGACGAAAAATCAGATGTTTGAGCAGGATACAGAGACGATCCTGTCTTTGCTTGAAAACGGCGATTACTATGATTCCCGAAGTGCTCTTCTGAAATACAATGAAGTGGATATTGCCGAAATTCTTGAAGAGGTTCTTGATGAACTCGGTGTGGACAAAGCAATCATAATGTTCCGAATGCTCCCCAAGGATGTTTCCGTTGAGGTTTTCTCTTATCTTGACGGTGATGACCAGGTGGAGATCATAAACGGCATAACCGACCGGGAAATTTCCTTCATCATGGACGAGATGGATTTTGACGATAAGATTGATGTTCTGGAAGAACTGCCCGCTAACATAGTGGACAAGATTCTCGACAAGACACCGCGGGATGAACGCAAACTGATAAACACTTTTCTCAATTATCCGGAGGATTGCGCGGGGAGCCTTATGACTCCTGATTACATCAGCCTGCAGGAGACGATGACTGTCGGGCAGGCTCTAGCTCACATAAAAGAACAGGGTATGGATTCGGAGACGGTATATACCTGCTATGTCAAGCACGGGGGGAGAGAGCTTAAAGGCATCGTATCTCTGTCGGCTCTGGTGACGGCTGATTCGGACACCCCCATTTCCGAGCTGATGCATACCGACTATGTCTATGTAAATGTATATGATGACCAGGAAGAGGTTGCCGATGTATTCAAAAGGTACGGATTTCTGGCAATTCCGGTGGTGGACAACGAGAACCGGCTTGTGGGGATAGTGACCTTCGATGATGTTATGGAAATCATGGAGGAGGAGGCTACCGAGGATATCGAGCGTATGGGTGGAGTCATGAGCGACGAGCCCGATGCGGAATATCTGGACATAGGTGTATTCAGGCATGTCAAAAGCAGGCTTCCGTGGCTTTTGTTTATGACAGTCATGCTTATGATAACGGGAACCCTGATTTCACAGTTTGAGAATGTGCTTTCACAGGTAATCGCTCTGGTTGCATACCTGCCGCTCCTTATGGGCACAGGCGGAAACACGGGAACCCAGGCGGCAACTCTCATCATACGAGGGCTTTCTGTGGACGAGGTAGGTCTGAAGGATGCGGGCAAGGTTCTCTGGAAGGAACTGCGCGTAAGCGTGATCCTGGGATTTATTCTGAGTTTATTCAACTTCCTGAAGATAGTATTTATAGATGGAGAACCGGTGATGCTGGGTCTGACAGTGGCACTTTCCATGGTTCTGATAGTGGTGTTCGCCAAACTTCTTGGCGGAATGCTGCCTATGCTTGCCAAGAAGGTGGGCGTCGATCCGGCGCTTATGGCGACCCCGATGATTTCATCGCTCACCGATATGGTTTCGTCCTGCATCTATCTTCTCACGGCAACACTGCTTCTGGGGATAGCACTGTAAAGAAGGTGCAAAAGCAGACAAGTTCGGCCACAAAGAGGTGACAGAAAGCTGTCATCTTTTTTTTACGAAAACGCACTGCAATTATATCGGGATCGTAACAATAATAAATAATATGCGGCTTTCACTGTGGGCTTTAGCATGAAAGCTTATTCAGCGGGTTTATTTCACATTAAATCCAGCATTTAGACTCTCATAGAAGTTAAATTCGCTGAAATTTCTGCAGTGAAATTTGCCGGGGGATTTACGAATTGCAGCAGCAATTCGTAAACAGTAATGTTTAATTTGACTTTATAAAGCGAAAGTGCTAAAGTAAATTAACTGATAATTGCGACAAAATATGAGCAAAAAAATTAAATTATCGGTATTTATAATAGTTTTGCCGTTGAAAGGAGGTCGATATGATATTTGGACTTGAACCCCATGTATTTTTCGCTTTCCTGTCGTGGCCGGTTACTTATATCATCATTGCTATTATCATGTACTTCGTAATGGGCAGAAATGACAAGAAGGAAGAAGCATGGGAAAAAGCTTACGATGAATGGCAATCCTCACTGAAGAGAGATAGAAAGAAAGCTGCGGAGGGAGGTGAGGACAAATGATTGGAGGCGGTGTAACAGAGTATGTAGTTCTGCTGATATATCTGGTTGCTATGATAGGTATCGGCGTTTACTGGGCAAAGCATACGAAAACATCAGAGGACTATCTGCTTGGAGGAAGACGAATAGGTGCTTTTCTGACCGCTCTGACACTCCAGACAACATCCATGTCTGGATATATGTTTATGGGAGGTCCTGCACAGTCATACAGGGACGGGTATTTTACCCTCTGGTATGCGGTGGGAGATGGCGGCGGTGCCATATTCAATGTTGGTATTCTCGGAAAGAGAATGAGAAGGCTTACATATTTTCTCGGATGCCTCTCGCCGATAGAGTACATTGAGAAAAGATATCCCGGTAAAGCTACCCGAATTATTGCAGCAATCATAGCAATAGCTTTCGTTTATGGATATGTGCTGGCTCAATTTCTCTCAGCAGGGAAGACTATGTGTGCACTTCTGGGAGTGCCTCTTCCGGTCGCGATTGTTATCGGTGCCGGTGTAATCATATTTTACACCTTCGCAGGCGGATATCTGGCGGTAGCCTGGACAGACTTCGTTCAGGGCATCCTGATGGTTTGCTCCATGGTTATAATTTTTGTCCTCGCATGGAGTCAGGTAGACGGACTTACAGGTCTGAACGAAGGTCTGAGAGCAGTTGACCCGACTCTCGTAGGTATGTGGGGCAAAGGCAACATATACATGGGTCAATGGGGCGTGGTTGCCGGAGCAATCGGCGTATATCTCATAGGATATATGGGACTGCCCCATGTAGTAATACGCCACATGGCGATGGAGAAGCCTTCCCTTGCCAAGAGGACGGTGGTAATCGCAACAGTATGGAACCAGTTGTTTATCTTCGTTCCATACATAATAGGCCTTATGGGAATACTGATGCTGCCTGATATCGGAGATCCTGAAATGGTTGTCCTGACGATGGCGTATGAGCTTCTGCCTGTGGTGCTGGCGGCTATCGTACTTGTGGCAATCATGTCTGCTATTATGAGTACAGCTGATGCACAGCTTATGCTAATGGGTACAATGCTGGGCAGAGACATCTATCAGAGATACATCAATAAGGACGCTACTGACAAACAGCTTATGAATGTATCGAGAATATGCATACTGCTTGTGGGTGTCGTGTCAGTAATAATTGCGCTCATTCAGCCTCCGGGAGTGTTTCAGCTGGTAGTATTCTCGTTTGCAACTCTGGGTTCATCCTTCCTGCCTTCATATGTCGGTGCAGTATGGACCAAATGGGGCAACACTACAGGCTGTTATGCCTCGATGATTGTGGGATGCATAACATCAATCGTATGGGAAGCTGCGGGACTTGCTCCTATAACGGGAATGCACACATTCTTTATCGGAATCATAGTATCAATTGCGGCATACTGTATAGGCTCGGCAATAGGCAAGCCTCCTACAGAGGAAATGAAGGAGATGATTGACAGGGCAGGCTGCAAGATAAAAATTCCTGCCGGACTTGCAACGGCAAATTACAAGGATATTGCACCTGAGACAAACGGCGTTCTCACTTTTCTGAAGGATTCTTCCTATATGGAAGAAAGAGGTTTCCAGCCGGTATAAGCTCAGACAGAAATGAAAATAAAACTAAATCCACGAAACTGCCGCGGCCTTCCGCTGCGGCCGTTTTTGCTGAAAGGAAGCGGAGAAAAACATGACAGGAAAGGGTAAGGAAAGCGAAAAAACGGAGATAAAATGCATTCGAAACGGATTCAAGATGGAGGATGCATTTGAGCGTTTATACAAGAGGAGCAAGCATTTCAGCATCGAGAAGATGGAGCTGCTCTTTTACCCATACCTTCTAATCGAATATGAGGTGAAGTACAGGGGCAGGCTGGAACGATTGAGTGGGAATGTGCTTGTTTTGTGCGATATGTGGCGCGGGCAGTTCAGTATGGCCAAAACCGCAGGTGACTTCACAAAAATCGAAGTGGACGAAAGCTCTCTTGTTCCGGTGAAATACGATAAGGAAAGAGCCGTCAGTGAGGGTTCGAGAACTGTTTACGGCGAGATTCAGACCAAGAAAAAAGTACTGAACATCCCGGATATAGAATACATCTATGATGAGCTGATATACAAGCCGTTTTATATAGTGGAATGTCTCAATGATGATAAGGAGATCTTCCACATATTATTTGATGCGGTAAACGGCGATTTCAGTCTTCTTAACGCATAAAGTGACAGCAATATGATAAAAAAATATCCAATACTCGCAAATTCAGTAAAGTCCGTAAATTCCGTAAATTCATGCAGGTAGGCAAACAAGCCGATTGTCTATGCTCCCGAATAATAGTAAAATCATTTCATGGAGGGAGCAATTGATATGATTATGATTTCGACAAGTTATGTGAAACAGAAGATCAGGCAGCGTCCAAGGGATATGCATAAGGGTCAGGCCGGACGCGTTCTGATAATCGCAGGCTCGCGGGGAATGGCAGGAGCGGCAGTGCTGTCTCTTCGCGGTGCGCTCTATTCCGGAGCGGGGCTGGTCAAGGCGCTGGTTCCGGGAGAGCTCTTTAATATCTTACAGACGGCAGTTCCGGAAGCGATGTGTGTGGACAGGGACGAAATATGCAAAGGCGGGACGAAGAACGCGGCAGAATTTTTTGCTGAATTTGATGCCGTAGCAGTCGGTCCGGGGCTGGGAGTGAAAGAGGAGAACTTCACGCTGATAGAGTGCCTTCTGGAGAGATTTGAGGGGTCTTTAGTAATAGATGCAGATGCCCTGAACTGCATTGCGAAATACGGGTCTTTGGCAGGGAGAGATGCTCCCACAATACTGACGCCCCATCCCGGAGAGGCTGACAGACTGTTGAAAAGCGCAGGATGCGGAACCGTAAGGGAACTGGGCAGAGAAGCCGCAGCCGAAGCACTGGCCCGCAAATCAGGAGGGGTAGTGCTTCTCAAGGGTGCTGATACAGTTATTGCCGACGGTTATTATGACCAAGGTGAACATATTCTCTATGTGAATCCCACCGGAAATCCGGGCATGGCGACGGGAGGAAGCGGGGATGTACTCACGGGAATAACAGCATCGTTTGCGGCACAGAAACATCTGGATATGAAACCTGTAGAGGCGGCCTGTACAGGTGCATTCATACACGGTCTGGCGGGAGATATTGCAGCCGAAAACATAGGGGAATACGGCATGACAGCCGCTGACATAGCTGATGCCATATCAGTGGCGATCCGCGAAATAGAGCGGAACGGATGATCGTTTCACAGAAAACATCAGGGAGTGTCGCATCAGAATAGAGTGAACTGCTCCCCGTCAAGCGGACAGTGAAACAAAATAAGATTTTTGTACGATCAGTATTGATGTGCACTCCCTTTTTTTCGGTGATATATCTTTTCGGTATACTATTTGAGCATTAGGTCGCAGACCGCATTGGAATATGCGACAGGGTCTTCTACGGGCAGCCCCTCGATGAGGAGAGCCTGGTTATAGAGAATGTCCGCATATTTACCGATAGAGTCGTTGTCCTCAGCAAAGATTTTGGCAAGGGCTCCAACGATAGGGTGGTCGGCATTGATCTCAAGAACCTTTTGAGCCTCAACATTTTCGTCCACAGGCATTCGGTTAAGAACCTTTGCCATTTCAATGGACAGACCGCCTTTGGCAGTGAGGCAGACAGGATGAGTCTTCAGCCTGTTGCTGAGTTTGACTTCGCTTACCTTGTCGCCCAGAGCCTTTTTGATGGCTTCCAGCAGATCCTTGTTGTCCTCCGCCTGCTTTTCTGCTTTTGCTTTATCTTCGTCTGTTTCGGAAATCTCCGGATCGTCAGATTGGACGGATCTGAATTCTTTCTCATCGTATGAGTGGAGCATCTGCAGAGCGAACTCATCCACATCGTCGGTGAGGTACAGGATCTCATATCCCTTGTCCTTAAGCCCTTCCGTCTGTGGCAACTTGTCTATCTTCTCCGTACTTTCTCCAGCCGCATAGAGAATGTACTTCTGGTCCTCTTTCATTCTCTCAACATATTCGCGGAGAGTTACCAGAGTCTTTTCGCCGGAGGAATAGAACATTATGAGATCCTTTAGAATATCCTTGTGCATCCCGTAGGCTTCATAAACTCCGAATTTCAGCTGCAGCCCGAAGTTCTTGAAAAATTCAATATATTTTTCCCTGTCGTTCTTCTGCATGTCGAGAAGCTCGGATCTGATCTTCTTTTCGATTCTCTGCGCGATGGCCTTGAGCTGTCTATCGTGCTGAAGGGTCTCACGGGAGATATTCAGTGAAAGATCCTGTGAATCCACAAGCCCCTTGACAAAGCTGAAATAGTCGGGGAGAAGGTCAGGGCATTTATCCATGATCATCACTCCGGATGAATAGAGCTGAAGCCCTTTTTCGTAATCCTTAGTGTAGTAATTGTAGGGTGCCTGTCCCGGTATGAACAGCAGCGATGTGTAGCTGATAATTCCGTCAACGCTGTTGTGTATAACCCTTGCAGGATCGGTAAAGTCAAACTTTTCCTTGTAGAAGTTATTATATTCTTCTTCAGTGATATCCTTTTTCTGCTTTTTCCACAGAGGAACCATGCTGTTCAGGGTCTCCATTTCCTGATAGCTTTCGTATTCAGGCGGAATCTCCGGGGTGCTTTCTGTTTCAGGCAAACCTGTGCCTTCCTTGATTTTGCTTTTCTCCACCATCATCCTGATAGGATAGCTTATGTAGTCAGAGTATTTGCGGATAAGGCTCCTGATGGTGTACACTTCCAGATATTGGCTGTATTTCTCATCCTCAGTGTCCTCCTTCATGGTAAGCGTTATTTCAGTTCCGTGTTCATCTTTGGAAGCTTCCTTTACGGTGTACCCGTTAACACCTGTTGAAGTCCAGAGCCATGCGGAGTCTTCTCCGTAGGCCTTGCTGAGGACCTCGACTTTGTCGGCTACCATGAAGGCAGAGTAGAAGCCCACACCAAACTGACCGATGATGTCCACTATGTCAGCCTTGGAACTTTCGGCCTTCTCGATTTGCTCTCTGAAATCCCGGGATCCGCTCCTGGCTATTGTGCCCAGATTGGATTCCAGCTCTTCTCCGGTCATGCCTATGCCGTTGTCCAGAATTTTCAGAGTCCGTGCATCCTTGTCAGCTTCTATGGTAATCCGGAAATCCTCGCGTCTTATGCCCGTGCTGCCGTCCGTAAGCTTCCTGTAATACATCTTGTCGATAGCGTCACTGGCGTTGGAAATAAGCTCACGGAGAAATATTTCCTTGTGAGTGTAAATCGAGTTGATCATCAGATCCAAAAGGCGTTTGCTTTCTGCTTTAAACTGTTTCTTTGCCATACATATACCCTCTTTCTTTATTTATTATTCTGATAACAGATATGCAGCTATAGTTTAGCACTCAAACAATAAGAGTGCTAATAAAATATACTCCCATATGAGTAAAATGTCAAGGGCTGTATCGATTTATATGAGTTTCGTGTCCTCCAGCTTTTCATGGAAAAACCTGTTGAGCCGGATAAGAGGTTTGCGGAGGAGCAGGCCAAGAAGCAGGGCGAAGACGATATATAAGCACAGCACTGCCAGACTCATAAGGAATGTATTTCCATAGGAGCCTCCTATGCTCTCCCGCATTGCCGACATGCTGTATGTGAACGGCAGGATCGGAGCTATATGCCGGAAGAAGGACGGTATCATCTCTATTGCCAGTATTCCTCCGGAACCCGCGACCTGCATCACCAGCAGCACCACCGCAATGGCCTTACCTATATTTCCGAAGGAGACCACAAGGGTGTAAACAAATAATACAAATACAAGGCTGGTAAAGAGGGATGCGATGAGAAATTTGACCGGACTCGCACACTCAAGCCCCAGGTAGTACAGATCACCGAAGGTAACTATCAGTGTCTGTGCCAGACCTATTGCTGCGAATATGATAAATCTTCCCAGATACTCCTGGGACGGTTTCAGACCGGCCAGCTCTTTTCGCCGTTCTTCCTCAAGGCCGGTTTTCATGAGCGCCACCATGATAAGTGCTCCTATCCAGAGAGAAAGGGAGGTGTAAAACGGCAGCACAGCGGCTCCGTTATTCTGCACATGATACACGGGAATGCGCTCAATCTTCACAGGAGAAACGAGGAAAGCGGAGAGGTCTGCGGTATTTTGTGAAAAAATGTTTTTCAGCAGGCTCATATCGCTGGTTTCGGAAGCTGCCCGGACTTCCCGCTGAAGACCTTCCATCCCGGTGTAAGCATTGTCAAGCAAAGGCAGGGTGCTGTCAAGGTTCTTCTCAAGAGACTGAAGGATTTTCTGTGCATCGGCGGAGGTTCGGCTCAGCTCTGAGGATACTTTATCAAGATCCTTGAGAACGGCATCCATAGAACCTTTCACAGAATTCAAATTCTTTTTGATATCGATAAAATCATTTTTAAGCTGTTTGATTCTCTTAATGAGGTCGTCGATGAAGGGATCAGACAGACCCGAGTTTTCCAGATCCTGTTCGATCCTGTCCATATCTGCGATGGCTTTATCGGCCTTATTGATGATATCAGCAATCTTGTCCTGCGAATCTGAGGATATGGTTTTACCTTCTTTGACGATAGTTTTAAGGCTTTTGGCAAAGGCACCCATAGTATCCAGAAGGGATCCCATTGAGGCGGCGGATTCCCGCAATGAGCTGACTGTTCCCCTGACAGTGCTTATGAGATTTTTCACATGTTCAATGCTCACATTCAAATTCCCCATGAGCTCGCTTGCTGATTTCTTATCACCGGAACCGGCGACATTTTTGGCAGTGTTGATGGCAAGTTCAAGTATCGATTCCGTAACCGCAGCATCAACCTCACGCTGTATTTCGCCGACCTGCTTGCCTATAAGCTTCGGTGCAATCGCATTTTCTTTCTCATTAGAATAGTAGATAAGCTCAGAGTGGTGGACATTTTCAGAGAAGATACTCATGATGTCTGCCGAAAAGCTTTCGGGAACAACAACTGCGGCGTAGTATTTGCCGCTTCCGGTTCCTTCAACTGCGTCATCGGAATCTGTAATCGTCCAGTCGTATTTCTTGCTTGCGGCAACCGAAGCCACCAGATTGTCGCCCAGATTGACACTGATAGGAAAGAGGTTTCCGTCGTAGCCCCGGTCATCGGTCGCCAGAGCGATTTTTATCTGATCGGTTCTGTCATACGGATCCCATGAAGCTGCCAGATTGAACCAGGAATAAAGAGAGGGTACACAAACGAGTCCCAGGATAATTGTCCAGGCTATAATATTACGGCGAACTATCCGGAGGTCGCCCCTAAATATCGCTATTATGTTTCTCATTGCGAGTGACCTCCCTGAAATATCTTCTGTCCTGAATGACCATATGGGTGTGCTCCATTACAATGAGCCAGACGACAGTCGCGATAACTGACAGGATCCAAAGGCAAAGCATTACCAGTTTCCACGGCAGTATGCAGGTAAGAACAAACAAAATAATTACCGGAAGAAAAACGAAATACAGTCCCTTATCTTCGAGTGCGGAATGCTTTTCTTCAAATCTGTCTGCGATTTCTTCGAGTTTGTATTTTGATGATTCATTGCTGTACAGGATTTTCACTGCTTTTTTAACAGCAGATATCTCTCCGGTGCCGGCATTTTCGTCCGCCGCCAGAAAGCCCGTATCCCGGAGTCTCCTGTCAAAGGTGCTGTTCAGATTGGACATCCAGCTTCTCAGTCCGAGTCCGATGAATAGAGCGAGACCCATGAACACGAGAAGATGGAGCAGACTGAACAGGTAGGTGTTTCCGTAAAAGCCCGCTACAGCTTCTCTCAAGGCTCTTATACCATAAGTAAACGGCAGGAAAGGCTCGATGGTCCGGAAGAAGGCGCCCGTTGTTTCGATAGGATATGTTCCGGAAGAGCCCGGAATCATGAGAATTATCATTATCACAGCTATTGCTTTCCCCACATGTCTGAAGGTAACAGCGAGAGCATAGATCAGATTTACAAAAACAATCGAAGCGATAAGGGATGCACCGATAAATGCCGCAGGGTGCAGGCACTGTATTCCGAGAAGCCAGATGTTTCCACCGGCTATAATCAGAGCCTGAATGAGGCCCAGAATCGTCATCAGCAGAGCACGTCCGAAATATTTTTCTTTCAATGTGAGCTTTCTGCCGTCATCCGTTTCCGGATCAACCTCCAGCTTGAAGATTGCAACTAAAATCAGACCGCTGACCCATAGAGCAAGCATTGTATAGAAGGGAGCCAGTCCGCTTCCGTAGTTTTTAACAGGGAACTGCTTCTCGGTTTTTATGCTTACCGGAGCCGTTATATACTCAGAAAAAGACTTCTTGTCTTCCGGGCTGAGGTTTTCAAGCTGCTCAAAAGCCCCTACGCTTTCCAGGCTGCCAAGGGCTCTCTGTGCATCGAGCAGCAGGCTGTCTGCAGCCAAAGCGGCGGCATTCGCACTGTCCAGTGAACGCTTTGTGGCATCAAGACCTTCCTGCATGTCTGTAAGCATTGAGTGCAGAAGTTCGGTTTCCGGTTTGATGAGAAACACAAGGCTGAGAGATTTAGAATTTGCATTCTGAGCGAGGTGAATTCTGCCGTTTATTATCTCAAGCCTGTTGATCATGGTCTGAGACAGCTTTTCACCCAGAAGATCCCTGTGTTCATTGATAAGTGCCTCGGAGTCGGAAATATTCTTTTCCAGATCCCCCAGAAGTTTATCGTTGGAATTGAGGGTTTTTTCGATCTGCCGGAGATTTGTGTCGATGGAATTGGTCAGTTTTCTTGAATTTCTTATGGCGGTACTGCCTGAATTATGCAGTGAATCGTATTTATTCATGGTCCGGCGGTACTCCTTCAGCAGCTGACGGGTGCTCTCGATATCCGCTATGAGATTGGTTTTGCCTTCGGTGATATCATTGTGAACTGTTTTTGCAGTATCGCTTGCAGCTTCCAGCATTTTGCCGAAGACGATCTCCCTGAACATACCGTTTATTGAAGTCCGCATAACAGATGCGGCGGTATCCGTCACCTTGGGAGCGATGGGGTTCAGCTTTTCATTGATGTAGTATCGGATCTCGGGAGTTACGGTTTTGCCTTTCGTGAAACTGAGGAGGTCTTCGGTGAAATCCTCCGGTATAATGTAGGCTGCGTAGCAGTCACCGGATTTGACGCGCTCTAATGCATCGTCTTCATCGGTGAAAACCCATTTCAGCATATTATTTTTCTTGAGGTTTTCTTTGATTTTATCCCCGGCATTGATGGTTTCTGTTTTACCGGAGCTGCCGAAGGCCTCTGCATCGTTTCCTGTGGGGTTCCGGTCTTCAACACCGATGTCCGGATCTGGGCTCGCTCCTTTGTCTGCAATCGCAACAGCAACCCTGATGCCTGAGGTGTTGGCATAGGGAGTCATATTCGCCGCCACATTAAACCAGGCGTAGAGGGATGGCAGCAGGCAGATGCCGATCACTACTACTACAGCAGCCCAGCTTGAGAGCAGGCGTTTGATGTCTCTTTTCAGGATGTAAAAAATGTTTTTCATATATTGCTTTCCCTTACCGGAACATTGTAACACAATTGCAGACTAAAGCGTGATACTAAAACTTAACATAACTATCACATTACAAAAACTTAACATAGCTATCACAATTTCTGCAAATCCATGTGGTATCATTCCCTTGAGGTGGGGCATGAAAGCAAGACAGATTATCGCCATAATTCTCACACTGATAGTAATGGCATTTATTTATTACAATTCATCACAGGACTCGGCAGCATCGAGTGCGGCAAGCGACCATGTCATGAAGTGGCTCCAATCCCACGATATTTACCTGAGTGCCTTCGCAGTTCGTAAACTGGCTCATTTCTGCGAGTTCGCACTTCTGGGATTCCTGCTGGTATTCGCACTGGGAGGCAAAGTATTGGCGGCGGCAATACTGGGCATTATCTATGCGTGCACAGATGAGTTTCACCAGACTTTTGTAAGCGGGCGCGCAGGGCAGCTTCCGGATGTGGGAATAGACGGTGCCGGAGTAATCTGCGGTATGACTCTTGCCGCCATTCTGCTGGTGATCGGGAAACTTATTGGAGCAATTTCACCGATAAAAAAACTCGGTTCACATTAACCTGCATTAGTTGAGAAGAACAAGGAAAATGTTGATTAAGTCAAACGATTTCCGTAATGATGGAATCATTACGAGTAAAAAAATATTACTGTTGTGTATCCGAAAATCTTCCGAAAATCTGTACATTAGTCATCCGAAAATCGCTGTTGAGTGCAGTGATTTTCTGGTGTATACTACATATTGAGTTTGTGTGTGAAAAATCATATGTTTTTAACAATATTTTGGAGGAAACGGCAATGGACATAAGCACTTTGAAGAAAACAGCCGTAGATGTGCGCATCGGTATTATAGAAGCTATCCACAATGCGGGTTCAGGACATCCGGGAGGCTCGCTGTCTGCGGCAGATATCGTTACTGCACTTTATTTTGATGTGATGGATATCGATCCGAAAAATCCCGAAATGAAGGGAAGAGACAAGTGTATCTTCTCGAAGGGACACGCCGGTCCCGCACAGCTTTCGGCGATGGGTCTTCGCGGCTATTTTCCGATGGAGGACTTCACACAAACGCTGCGCAAGCTGGGATCGATATTTCAGGGCCATCCGAATATCAAGATTCCGGGAATAGAGATGTCAACCGGTTCCCTCGGACAGGGTTTCAGCGTGGCAGTTGGAATGGCTCTGGCGAACAGGATGGATGATGAACGGGGACAGATATTCGTTGTTCTCGGCGATGGAGAGCTTCAGGAGGGAATCGTCTGGGAGGCTGCAATGTCCGCTGCTCACTATAAACTTGACAATCTTACAGCCATCGTTGACCACAACGGCCTTCAGATCGACGGCAGAAATGATG
Organism: Bacillota bacterium; assembly: GCA_030529985.1. Classification (GTDB taxonomy): domain Bacteria; phylum Bacillota; class Clostridia; order Peptostreptococcales; family Anaerovoracaceae; genus Lentihominibacter. Next base: position 13,251 of record JAUMVV010000009.1, on the reverse strand, counting down.
ATGTTATGACGGTAAATCCTATCGCGGAAAAGTTCCGCAGCTTCGGCTGGCATACAGATGTAATAGACGGACACGATATGGGAGCGCTTTGCAGGGCTTCAGCAAAAGCAAAGGAACTGCATGACGGGCCGGTCTGTCTGGTGTGCGAAACGGTGAAGGGCAAGGGGGTCTCCTTCATGGAGGATCAGGCCGGATGGCACGGCAAGGCTCCGGATGATAAGCAGTACGCACAGGCGATGGAAGAACTAAAGGCGGCAAAGGCCGCACTGGAGTAAGGGGGCGCGAAAATGGCAGATAAAATCGCAACAAGACAGGCTTACGGTGAAATGCTGGTGGAGCTTGGGAAGAAAAAAGAAAATCTGGTGGTCATGGATGCTGACCTTTCGGGTTCGACGAAGACGGCCATGTTTGCAAAGGAGTTTCCTGAAAGATTTTTTAACATGGGTATTGCCGAACAGAATATGTATGGAGCAGCATGCGGACTCGCACTTAGCGGCAAGGTGGTCTGTGCCAGCACTTTTGCGATGTTCGCCACAGGCAGAGCATTTGAAATCATCAGAAATTCGATCGGATACACGAGGGCAAATGTTAAAATATGTGCATCACATGCCGGAATCACAGTCGGGGAGGACGGTGCGAGCCACCAGACATTTGAGGATATAGCTCTCATGAGAACCATCCCGAACATGACAGTTGTGAACCCGTCAGACGCAACTGCAACGAAAAAGCTCCTGCAGCAGGTGGTGGAGTTGGACGGTCCGTGCTACTTCAGAGTGGGCAGAGCTGCAGTTCCGGTATTTTACGGAGAAGATGACGAAATAATTCTTGGCAGGGGAAAACTGATTCGCGAAGGTGAAGATGTTACCATTATTGCAACGGGGATAATGGTGAACGAGGCATATAAGGCAGCGGATATTCTCGAAGCTGAAGGCATCAGCGTTCGCTTAATAGATATTCATACAATAAAGCCCATTGACAGTGATATAATTATTAAGGCCGCCGGGGAGACCGGCGCCATCGTTACCGCCGAGGAGCACAGCATAATCGGCGGACTGGGGGATGCCGTTGCACAGGTGCTCGTCAGAAATGCGCCTTGCAGGATGGCGATGGTAGGCCAGCTTGATACATTTGGGGAGTCAGGAAAGCCTGATGAGCTCAGGAAGAAATACCGCATGACTGCTGAGGATATAGTCAATGCGGTGAAGGAGATCAGATGATAGTTTTTGACCATGTAACGAAGTACTACAAGTCGAATGTCGGTCTTGACGATGTTTCAGTCAGAATCAAGGAGGGCGATTTCGTGTTTCTCGTGGGTCCTTCAGGTTCGGGCAAATCAACATTCATCAAGCTTTTGATACACGAGATCAATGCGGACAAGGGTTCAATCAGGGTCAGAGGTGAGGAAGTCACCAATATGCCTGCCCGCCGCGTGCCCGCTCTCAGGAGAAGGATAGGCATAGTGTTCCAGGACTTCAGACTTCTGCCGAAGAAGACGGTATTTGAAAATGTTGCTTTTGCGATGGAGATAATTCACAAGCCGAGGAAGCAGATCCGGAAGAATGTTCCTCAGGTGCTTACCATGATGGGTATAGCCGACAAGGCTGACAAATATCCGGACGAGCTCTCTGCCGGCGAGCAGCAGAGAGTTGCTATAGCAAGAGCTATCGTAAACCGACCGAGGATCCTCATTGCCGATGAACCTACAGGCAACCTGGATCCTGATACTGCATGGGAGATCATGCAGCTTCTCAACCAGATAAACCGGCGGGGAACGACCATCCTCATGGTTACTCACGCCAAGGATATAGTCGATAAAATGGGCAAGCGTGTCATTGCCATCGAGAAGGGTCGGATTGTCCGTGACGAATTCGGTGCTTACGGATACAGGGAGGCACTTGAAGATACGGAAATGACATTTGATACCATTCAGGCGAAGAAGCGGGACACCGGCAGGATAAAATTCAGGAGAGGAGGGGAGAAACAGAGATGAAATCTTTCTTTTATACTTTAAAGCAGTCCTTCCTCCAGTTTGGAAGAAATCTGAACATGTCTCTCATATCTATCTTCGCAATCACCTGTATGCTGCTGATCCTCAGCCTGTTTTTCATAGTTGTAATAAATATCAGCACCGCTGCAGAAACGATAAAGGGAGATTACGATTCAATAGAAATATTTCTGGAGGATGAGACCGGAATTGAGCAGGCTGACGAGATGATCATCGACCTGAAAACTCAGGAAGGGGTCGCCGATGTCTTTTACAAATCAAAGGAGCAGGCAATGGCCGAGTTCAAGGAAAGGTGGGGCGAAAACGGATATCTGCTTGACAGTCTGGAGGATAATCCGCTGCCCAACTCTGTAGTGATCGTAATAGGGGATCTTGAAAAGGCGGATGCTCTGGCTGCACATGCGGAGAAATTCGACGGAATCGAGGATGTCAAATACTACAAGAGCACAGTAGACAAACTTCTTGAAGCTACACGCTTCGTTCAGATAGCCGCTTTTGTGATAATGATATTCCTCATAATCATTTCCATAGTTGTGGTATCAAATACGATAAAGCTTACCGTATTCAACAGATCAGAGGAGATATCGATCATGAAATATGTGGGTGCGACCAACTGGTTCATCCGGGGACCATTCCTCTGTGAAGGTATCATCATAGGTTTGATTTCCGCTGTGATTTCCGTGGGGCTTACATACATTGCTTACAGCAAGATAGTCGATATCATGGGAGATCAGGTTTATCAGATGCTGTCAATGCCGATGGTGCCTGCAAACTTCCTGATTATGAATTTCACGTGGATTTTCATGGCTCTGGGAATCAGCATAGGTTCCTGCGGAAGTATCATTTCAATGAGGAGATTTTTGGATGCATAATCACAACAATAAGAGAATAACAGCAGCAATACTTGCATTACTGCTTTCGGTATTCCTTGTCTTTGATACAGGGACTGTTTTCGCGAAAAAATCTCTGGACGAGCTCCAGGATGAAATACAGCAAAAGCAGGAGGAGCTGAACAAGGGTCTGAAAAAGGAGGAAAACCTGTCCTCACAGGTGAACAGCCTTGAACAGAAAATATATCAGCTCAATGACCGGATTGGTATTGCCGAAACCGACCTTAAAAAGCTGAAAAAGGAGCTTGAAGAGGCTCAGAAAAAGGTGGATAAGCAGAACGCCGAGCTTGGCGGACGGCTCCGCAATATGTACAAGAACGGAAATGTGGGTTTCATGGATGTTCTCATGAATTCCAACAGCTTTTCGGAGTTTCTGACAAATCTCGATCTGGTGGAAAAAATTTATGCCGGTGACAAGGATGTTCTGGAAAACCTCCAGGCGGCACATGACGAGATAGAAAAGAAAAAGAACAAGGTGGAGAAGCTCACAAAGGAGCTGAATGCCTCGCGAGCTCTGGCAAAGGAGGAGATGGCAGAGGTAGAGAAACAGAAAAAAGTCATAGCTGCAGATAATGAAAAGAATGCGGCAATGCTGGATGATCTGGAAAACGAAGCGGCAAGTGTCGCAGCACAGCTGGCGGCACAGTCCTCCAGCGGCGAGATAAGCAACAGCAGCACCTCAGACTACAAGGGCGGGGTTTTTCTGTGGCCGTCTGCTACCTCACGCACCATTTCCTCTGAATACGGATGGAGGATCTGTCCATTTCACGGGAGAGAATTTCACGGCGGACTGGACATTGCCGCAGGTTACGGCACATCCGTTCTGGCTTCGGCATCGGGCACCGTCATTTCGGCCGGATGGAACGGCGGCTTCGGCTATTCCGTCAGAATTGACCATGGCGGCGGGCTTGTCACCATGTACAATCATTGCTCATCTCTGCTCGTAAGCACCGGTCAGCGTGTGAGCCGGGGACAGACTATTGCCAAGGTGGGTTCCACAGGCTCATCGACGGGGCCGCACATCGATTACAGGGTTTTTAAGAACGGATCCACAGTGAATCCACACAATTATCTGTAAGAGATTGCTGCCGACATGGATTTTGGAGAGAACTCGTATATGAGAACAAGCGAACAGATTATTACTGAAATACTTAATAAACGGGGAGTTTGCACTGATGAGGAGCTTTCGGAGTTTCTCTCCGACAGACCGGTAAGGACTTATGATCCATTCCTTCTTGACGGGGTTCAGGAGGGAGTGGATTTGCTCTTATCTGAAATAGAAGGGGGAAGCCGCGTCTGTGTGTACGGAGACTATGACGCCGACGGAGTTACAGCGATCTGTGTGATGGCATGTGCACTGAAGGCACTGAAGTGTGACTGGTTTTACTACATTCCGTCGCGATTTGAAGAAGGCTACGGGCTGAACATGGCTGCACTGGACAGAATCAAGGCAGCCGGTGCAGGCGTGCTGCTCACTGTTGACTGCGGCTGCGTCTCAAAGAATGAAACAGCATACGCACGCTCAATAGGCATGAAAGTAATAGTAACGGATCATCACAACATTGAAGATGTCATGGCAGACTGCATTGTAATAGATCCGAAAAAACCGGCTTCCTTCCTGGGAGAAGCTTCTCCGTATCCCTGTCCGGATCTTGCGGGCTGCGGTGTGGCATTCAAATTCGTTCAGGCACTGCAAAGGCAGGCGAAGCTGCCGCGAAGCATCCTGAAAGATGCTCTTGATATGGTTGCAGTGGGAACGGTAGGCGATATAGTGCCTCTCCGTGATGAAAACCGAACTCTGGTAAAATACGGCACGGCAATAGCCAACTCCGGGAGAAGAACTTCCCTGAAAAGGCTTGCCGAGAGCATTTCCCTCGAGGAGATAAACTCCGAGAATATCGCCTTCGGAATAGTGCCGCATATCAATGCTTCGGGAAGAATGGACAGTGCAGCAGAGGCCGTTGAACTTTTTCTTTCCGACGATGACGCTTTAATAAGCCGGCAGATCGAAAAACTGATGCACTTTAACAGTGAAAGAAAAAGCATTCAGGAGAAAGCATATCAGTCATGTCTCTCACGGATAAGGGGTGACGAGAGATTTATCATTCTCAGCGAAAGGGATATGCATGAGGGCATTGCCGGTATCGTTGCGGGCAAACTGAAGGACAGATTTAAGCGTCCCGTTATTATCGTTACCCCCAGCGGGGACGGTTTCCTGAAGGGAACAGGTCGGAGTCTTCCGAAAATTGATATATACGCCGTGCTTAACCGAGTTGATGCGGCGGGTGATGAATACGGAGATGAGGGACTGTTCGAACGCTTCGGAGGACATCGAAGCGCCTGCGGATTTCTGATGAAAGAAGAGAAATTCAACACGCTCAAACAAGGCATAGAAGAAGAAATAGAGCTTCTTCTAACCGAAGATCCGGATCTTTTCGAAGTGAGTGTGGAAGCTGATACCTTTCTCGAACCCGGCGAGGCCGGCATCGAGCTCGGAAGGGCATTGAAGAAGCTGGCACCGTTTGGTGAGGGCAATCCCAATCCCAGATTCGCTATGAAAGGGGTGTACATCCGGGAGCCGGGCTTCATGGGAGCTGAGGGAATCCATGCCCGGTTCACCGTGACGGGCAGTGAAGATACCGGAGCCCATACCGCGGTAAATGAATACCTGTCCTGTGTGCTGTTCAGACAGGCGCAGGAATTGAGAAATATCCTTGAGTCCGGCAGGGCTGTCAACTTACTGGGCAGCCTGAACCATCAGGTGTGGCGCGGGCAGGAAAAAGTCCGGTTTATTGTGGAGGAAATCGATTATGCAGATTAGTAAGCCGAAATTTGTAATAATGCTGGGGATAGCCTTTGTAATGGGAGGTTTTGCTATAGCCGGAATTTCACATATCGGGCGGTCTTCTGTCAGTATCGATGAGAACAAGCTGGGTGAAATCCGGGAACATATAGACCGGTATTATCTCGATGATTACGATGAAGAGCAGCTTGTCGAGTATGCCTATAAGGGCTTCGTTGCAGGGCTGGATGATCCTTATTCATCCTATATGTCAAAGACAGAGTACGAGTCATGGAAGGCTTCAGCGACAGGAGATTACGATGGCATAGGCATGACATTCACCGAAGACAACAATGGTCGTTTCGTGGTTCTGGAAGTCACGGCGGATTCACCGGCAGAGAAGGCAGGGATCAAAACAGGGGATTACATTCTTACCGTTGACGGGGAGACCTTTACCGGCAGCGATATTATGGCTGCTGCCATCAGAGGAGAGGCCGGTACGGATGTCACTGTTGAATTGCTGCAGGGTGATGTGCAGGTGAGCAAAAAGATTACCCGTGGCCATATTGTTCAGAAAAGCGTGGAATACAAGATGCTCGATAACAATACCGGCTACATTCAGATATCGCAGTTCATTGACAGCACAGGTGATGATTTTGATAAGGCACTGAAAAAGCTTACCGAAAACGGTGCCGCATCACTTATTCTCGATTTGAGGGACAATGGGGGCGGTATGGTTACGGAATGTGTCAGCGTTGCCGATCAGTTCCTGGATGAGGGACCGGTATGCTATGTTGAAGACAAGAATGGCAGCACCGAAACCTATGATGCGGAAGATGGGAAAACCGATATTCCTACAGTGGTGCTGATAAATGAAAACAGCGCTTCGGCATCGGAAATTCTCGCCGCGGCAATGCAGGATAACGGTTATATCCTGATAGGCCGGAACACCTTCGGCAAAGGAGTGATACAGAGCACTATGGAAATGGATGACGGTTCTGCCCTGAAGCTTACAGTGATGCAGTATCTGTCACCGAAGAAACATGTGATACAAAAGAAGGGCATCAAGCCTGATATTCAGATAAAAGATAAGGAAAAAACTGACGCTGATGAGCAGCTTGAGAAGGCTAAAGAACAGTTCAGATAAAAACCTGAAGCAGGGGAGTATGATAAGGCAAGCATTGCAATACTTTGAAGGTTATTGACTTTACAGTGTTAAAGTGGTATGCTTTACCTACATTGTGGAAGGGAGTGAGCACTATGTCATATGATTCGAAATTCAAGAGGGATGACATTGACGAACTGTTCAAGGCGGTTTTGCTTTTGGAAGATGAAGAGGACTGTTACAGGTTTTTTGAAGACATCTGCACAATCAATGAAATTCATGCCATAGCGCAGAGACTGCAGGTGGCGAAGCTTCTGTCGGAGAACAAGACCTATAACGAAATTGAAGGCATTACTAAGGCTTCAACTGCGACAATCAGCAGAATAAACAAGTGCCTTGTTTATGGAGCGGATGGTTATCAGAGAATACTTGCTCGCCTTAAGAAGCAGGACTGACTGCGAGGGCAGACTGATGCTGCACAGAGGATGAGAGAAACGGCACTTGTTTTGGTGCCGTTTTTTATTGCGTGGCTTCGGTTCGGGATCCGTTTAAGGAGCGGGGGATCTGACGCGTAAACGGGCTCAGTATAAATGCATTCAGTAATAATACATTGTGAAACCGCGGCGGGCAGCAAAGTGCAGAACGCAGGAAGGACAGAAAGGAAAGAACTTTATGAAATTTATTTTTCTTATTGAGAATAAAACCGACAATCCGGGGATTGTGGCAGAACACGGGCTGTCTGTATACATTGAGACTCAGGGAAAGAAGATACTGTTTGACGCAGGTGCCACAAACCTCTTTCTGCAGAATGCGGCAAGGCTTGATATAGATCTCGCTGCGGTGGACATGGCGGTTATCAGCCATGGTCATTACGATCACACAGGAGGCATTCCCGCCTTTCACAGCATCAACCCTGCAGCTCCCATTTACATTCATCGCAATGCTCTGCGCATTTCCTACGGCATGGAGAACGGCGAAATTGACAGTGAGCCGTGCAGCATTATGTGGAAGGATGAGGAAATGAAGGAGCTGGCAGCATCGCTCCGGTTTACCGGAGGAAGAACCGATATAAGCGATAATATTGTGATAACGGGCACAGTTCCGGTTCCTGCAGACTTTATGCCTACCGGCAGATTTTATTGCGAAGCAGACAGAAATGCAACACCTGAAGCATATAGTCCGGAGGGCAAGGCACTTGTTTCCGACGACATGTCCCATGAGCAGTGTCTGGTGATTCGCGAGCCTGAAGGGCTGTACATTTTTTCGGGATGCAGCCACAGAGGAGTGGTCAACGCACTGAACGCGGGGAAAAGCATGTTTCCGGGCGAGCGTGTAGCGGCACTTGTTGCGGGAATGCACCTTTACAATGCCGGCTACGAGGACAGGGCGAGGGTCACAGGAGAGATAGCGAGAGAAAACATGGACTGTGTGGTGCCTGTGCACTGTACTGGCATTGAGGCTGTCTGCGATCTGAAGAAGCGCCTTGGGGATAGATGTATCGTCGCAACGGCAGGAGATGGATACGAGATATGAAAGCACTTGACAGAGCACTGAATTATCTCAATACTAAACCGCGAAGCAGGGCGCAGGTAGAGCTATACCTCAGGGACAGAGGTTTCGGCGATGAGGAGATCGATGAAGCAATAGAACAGCTTCAGGAGTACCGCTATATCGACGATCTGAGTTTTGCCCGTATGCATTTGGAACTGGGCTTTGAAAAGGGACGCGGCATGCTGAGAATACGCCGGGAACTGGCTGAAAAGGGTGTGGATCACGACATCGTTGAAAGAGCGATCGCGGAGATGGAGGATATTCCGGACGAATACGAGATGGCTCTTGAAATAGCCGAAAATGCGGCTTATTCCCTCCTGGCAGGAAGGGAGCTTTCTGAACTCGATTATGGAGAAAAGCAGAAGCTCCGCAGGAAGATCGCAGGAAGGCTTGCAACCCGCGGCTATACGGGGGAGACAGCGTACAGTGCTGCAAAAAAAGTGATAAAATGAGAGAATTTTTAATATCTCATTCAGGAGAAAACAAATATGGACAGATTTGAAAGAACCGAACGGCTAATCGGTGCTGACGCACTGAAAAAGCTGGCTGATTCCGCTGTACTGCTTTTCGGAGTGGGAGGAGTAGGAAGTTATGTGGCGGAAGGACTTGTGAGAGCGGGGATAGGGGCAATCACCATCGTGGATAAGGATCATATCGAGGTTACCAATCTCAACAGACAGCTCCCTGCACTTGAAAGCACGGTGGGGCGTTCAAAAGCAGTGGTCATGGCTGAACGCCTGAATGATATAAATCCCGGATGCAGGGTGGAGACAAGAGAGATATTCTTCCTGCCGGAAGAACATGGCGGTATTGATTTTGCGCGGTATGACTATGTGATAGATGCCGTTGATACCGTGACCGCGAAGCTTGAAATTATACGCTGTGCCCGGGAATCGAAGGTTCCCGTAATTTCATCCATGGGAACAGGCGGGAAGCTTGACGGCAGCAAATTCAGAATTACCGATATCGAAGAAACCCGCGTCTGTCCGCTGGCAAAGGTTATGCGCAGGGAACTCAAAAAGCGTGAAATAGAGGGGGTCAAGGTGCTCTATTCGGAGGAGGAGCCAAAAGGGGCGCGCGGTGCGAGTATCAGTTTCGTACCCTCCGTGGCAGGGCTTCTGATAGCCGGAGAAGTTGTAAAAGACATTATCGGTTGATATAATGTATCTGTATACAGGCGATTTTCATCGGGCAGTGAAGGAGATAAAAAAATGGAATACAGAAAACAGCTTATGAAGATGATAGATAAATTTACAGTGCGATCCGTTGAGGAGTTCAAGGAAGCCGAAAACAAGATCATCGCAGATTCTAAATTCAGCAGGATCAGAAAGAAAAAGGACTATCCCGGACATATTGAGCTGCTGCGTAATGTTAAAAAAAAGGCACAGAAGATAAATCCCAAGTCAATTGTAATTCCCGATGATGACGGGCAGGCAAATGAACTGCGCTATGCCTTTGAGAAGTGTCTTATAGCTTTCAGTTCAGTTTGCGACAGCTACATCCGGATGGAACAGATACTGCAGGATAAGGCTGAGGGAGCCAAGGTATCATACGGAGAATACAAGGACTACCATAATAAGGTGAAACAGTCCCGTGCAGACTTCAATCAGCGCGTTCATGAAATGGACATTCTCTATTCCGATCTGCTGGAATACAGCGAAGATTTCAGCAGCAGCGAGGACTTTGGAGGGATAGAATACAAGACATACGATGCAATCAAATAAATCAATAAGGGAGTATTATATTTATGAATTTCGTAATAACAGGTCTTGTCTTTGCAGTTGCACTGGTGATAGTGCTTCTTATCGTCCTGATCGGGATGATGAAGGCAGGGCAGCGAGGTCAAAGGGAACAGATGGGGGAACAGGCTCTTCGCTTAAATGAACAGTCAAACCGGTTGAACGATCAGGGCAACAGAATCGCGGAGCAGAGCGCTTATATCAGTGAACTCAACAGGCAGCTTAGCGAATCCATGGCCAGGGTCAACACCAGTCTGGGGGAAATGAAAAGCCTGACTGCGGGAGTTGATGACCTTAAACGACTCATGGGCAATGTGAAATCCAGAGGTGTAATGGGAGAACTGCAGCTGGGTTCAATTCTCGAAGATATACTGGCACCCGATCAGTACGACGAAAATGTGGCAGTGAAGGGAAACAGCGAGCGTGTCGAATTTGCCGTGAAATTTCCGGCTGAAGACGGCGGCTGCGTATATCTGCCCATAGATTCCAAGTTTCCGGGAGATGCTTACCTGAATCTGCTGGATTCCTATGATCTGGGAGACAAAGAGATAATAAAGAAGAGCACAGATAATCTGAAAAGAGCTATACTCAAGGCGGCAAAGGATATTAAGGACAAATACATATATCCGCCCTGTACTACTGACTTCGGGATAATGTTCCTGCCTTTTGAAGGTCTGTATGCCGAGGTTTTGCGTATGAATCTTGTTGAAGCGATACAGCGTGATTTTCGTGTAAATGTTGCCGGACCTACTACCATGGCGGCGATGCTGAACAGCTTCCGGATGGGATTCAAGTCTCTGGCTCTGCAGCAGTCTTCGGGCAGGGTCTGGGACACTCTGGAGAAGGTGAGAAGTGAGTTCGCCAAGTTCAGCAAATCTCTGGGCGATGTACAGAAGAAGCTGGACGCGGCACAGTCGGAGCTGGAAAATCTTGTAGGCACGCGAACCAGAACCTTGCAGAAGGCACTGGACAAGGCATCCCGCAGCGATGAGGAGCATTAAAGGGCGGCTGCAACCGGAGCCGTAATCGTGCAGTTTGAGGTAACAGATGAGCATATTTGCGATAGGTGACCTGCATCTTTCCATGGCTCCCGATAATGAGAAACCTATGGATGTCTTCGGTGACAGATGGTTTAATCATGCGGAGAGGATAGGGAAGAACTGGCAGGCGAGGGTAACTGACAGAGATACTGTCGTGGTGGCAGGTGATGTCTCATGGGGGCTGAAGCTGGAGGAAGCTGCCTACGATCTGGACTGGATAGACAGGCTTCCCGGCTGCAAGGTGATACTCAAGGGCAATCACGATCTGTGGTGGAGCGGTATTACAAGGCTGAATTCCATGTATGACTCCATTACATTTCTTCAGAACGGAAGCTTTGAGGCGGAGGGAGTGTATATCTGCGGTTCCCGTGGGTGGATCACTCCTGATGACGGCGATTTCAGAACTTCAGATGAAAAAATTTACAGGAGAGAACTTCTCAGGCTGGAGGCTTCACTGGCCAGTGCGCCGAAAGAGGCCGAAAAAATAGGCTTCCTGCATTTCCCACCGGCTGCCGGTCCCGGTTTTTTCAGCGGATTTATGCAGAAATTCGAAGCTTTTGCAGTTAAGGAAGTGTATTACGGTCACATTCACGGCATGGAAGGCTTCAGAAACGCGATACAGGGCAGCTTTCACGGGATCAACTACCGCCTGATTTCGGCTGATTACCTGAATTGCGAACCGTTGAAAATAAGATGATCAAAGCTTAACACAAGTGCGGAAACAAAGCAGTATCAAAGAAGTGGCAGGCAGTCCGGAGCGCTGCGGTCAAAGAGAGGAAGCAGATTGCAGAGAATACCGATGAATTTTGAAAGGGGAAAGAAAATGAGAGCAACGATTATAGTACTGGACAGCCTGGGAGTAGGTCAGCTTCCCGATGCGGCGGACTACGGTGATGAGGGAGCGGATACTCTCGGGCATATTCTGGACAGCAGTGGGCTGAAAATCCCCAATCTGTGCAGCCTGGGTCTGGGGAATATTGACGGCGACTCCGACTCATGCGGACAGGCAAAGGTCGCCGGAGGCCGCCTTGCTGTTGACAACCCCACGGGAATATATTGCCGTCTGGCCGAAAAATCCGCGGGGAAGGACACGATAACAGGACACTGGGAAATCGCAGGCATAGAGACAAAGATTCCTTTCAAGACATATCATGACGGGTTTCCCAAAGAGCTCATGGATGAGTTTGTCCGCGTGACGGGTCGCGGTTATCTCGGTAACTGCGTGGCATCCGGCACGGAAATCATCGAAGAACTTGGAGATGAACACGAACGGACAGGGAAGCTCATCGTCTATACATCGGCTGACAGCGTCTTTCAGGTTGCTGCAAATACCGATGTGGTTCCTTTGGAAGAGCTTTATGACATCTGTGCAAAGGCAAGAAAGCTACTGAGGGGAAAGTACTCATGTGGACGCGTTATTGCCCGTCCATATGTGAAGGGAGACGATGGCAAGAGAACCCGTACTGCCGACAGGCACGACTATGCTGTTTCACCGCCGGAGGACACCATGCTGGATCTGATAAGCAGATCCGGACAGACCGTGTATGCGATCGGAAAAATCAGGGATATATTTAACGGCAGCGGCGTTACGGAATCCATTCACACCGAAAGTAACGATGACGGGGTGACTAAGACTATAGAAGCTCTTAAGAGGGATTTTGACGGGCTTATTTTCACGAATCTGGTGGACTTTGATTCCAAATACGGACACCGGCGTGATCCTGAGGGTTATGCCCGCGCACTTGAAGAATTCGATGCACGGCTGCCGGAAATAATTGCGGCGATGAAGGATGAGGATCTGCTGTTTCTCTGTTCAGACCACGGTAACGACCCTGTACATACCGGATTCGACCACACCCGCGAATATATTTTCTGCCTCGGCACAGGGGAAATGCTGCCTGAGAGTCTCAATCTGGGCACGCGGTCGAGCTTCGCGGATATAGGGGCAACAGTGACGAAAATCCTTACGGGAGGAGCGGAGAAAACTGCAATAGGGGAGAGCTTTCTCTAAATGTATTTTAAGAAAGAAAACCTTGGAATCCTTGAGATTTCAAGGTTTTTTTTGGTATAATTTCGGTACGGGTACGCTTTAGTTTACGGTTTCGGTGGAGAATTCATGAAAAGATTTTTTGTTTGTAT
>JAUMVV010000008.1 GCA_030529985.1 Bacillota bacterium | reverse complement strand
GCATAGCCATAGTGCCGACGATTTGGTACAATTCTTATACCACGAAGCAGTTCGCGCCAAGCGAAGCAAAAACATATAGACACTTGAATTTACGATCTGAATGACGGAGGTGAGATTTATGAAATTTTATATAGCAGACGCCTTTACGGACAAGCTCTTCGGAGGCAATCCGGCAGGAGTGGTGATTCTCGATAAAAATCGCGATTTCCCTGATGCCGAAACCATGAGAAAAACTGCTGCCGAGTTGAGATATTCGGAAACGGTTTTTATTCAGCATCCGGGGGAAGGTATTTTTAACCTGCGTTATTTCACGCCGGCCGGTGAGGTCGATCTCTGCGGTCACGCAACTATTGCCGCTTTTCACTGTCTCCGCGAGGCAGGACTTGCGAAAGCCGGCACAACTGTTTTGAATAAGACGAAGGCCGGGGATCTGGATATTGAGATTTCCAAAGATTCTATTCTGATGGATATGGCTGTTCCCGAATACATCGGAGAAATAAATGAAGAACCGGCTCTGCGGGAGCTTTATAAGATTATGGGACTCTCTTACGACGAGAATGTTCCCGAGTTAAAGCGCCAATGCAGTGCAAACGGTGGAGATGGCAGCGGTTTGAGACCGGAAATTATCTCAACAGGTCTTCCGGATATTATAATGCCTGTTGCAGACCGCCGGCAGCTTGCGGCAATTTCTCCTGACTTTGCTGCTCTTGCCGAACTGTCCGGGAAGTACGAGGCCGTCGGCGTTCATGCCTTTACTCTTGATGGCGGTCAGTTTCGCCCCGTGGAGGAAGACGGCAAAAGCGTCTCCGGATCTTCAGACTCAGACCCGCAGGTCAGTGCCTTCTGCCGAAACTTCGCGCCTCTTTATGGTATCGACGAAGAGGCTGCAACGGGCACCTCAAGCGGTGCTCTCACCTATTACCTGATAAAAAACGGTCTGGTGGTTCCCATCCACAGCTGTGATATGGCAAGCGGAATATGCGGCAGCCGGGCTGACTGTCTCTTCATTCAGGGCGAGGCTATGAATCGCCCGTCTGCAATTCGATCCCGCACCGACGGGATGAAGATTCGGGTTGGCGGTTCCGCAATCATTCTTGCTGAAGGGGATCTAAATATTTAGATGATATAGGAAATACGCCGCAATACTGCGGCGTTCCAATAATCGGTCGCTGAAGAAAATGGAAGAAAATGCTTTTGAAATATCAGCTTGAGATTTTCTTCAGCGATAAGCTGTGCTTTCCTCCCGGCTGTCGCGGCAGTTTTTGCTACATCTCTCCCTTTTCGTGTTTTTCCATATCGCTATCCATGGCCTTTTGAGCCACTTCAGGATATTTTTCCTCTAATTTGGTCAGCTTGTCTTCGATATCCTTGATTTTCTCCGCTTCCTTCATGAGCAGCTTCAATTCATCCTCTGTAAACTGATCCTTGGCGGATTCAATAGTATCGAGGAGAAAATCGCCGTAATTTTTACCGTCCTCCTGCAAGGTCATGCCTTTGTCAGCTTCCTTGAATACCTTCTCCCAAAGCTCTTTGTTTTCTGACAGTATCGCATTTTCCTGTGCGAACAGGTCTTCATATTCAGCAATCGCTTCTTCGCTGCTCATGGATTTTTTGCATGTCTTCTTGCATCCGCCACTCATATTATCCCCGCAGTTTGTACCGCACGCTGTCAGCGACAAAGCCAGCATTAGAATTAACAGCAGTACCGGCAGTATACCGGCAAAATTCTTTTTGAATATCATTGTTTTCATCTCCCTTCACTTCTCCTTATACTCCTCGTACCGTTAGCTCAAAGCGCTAACACATTTCATTCTTCCTTATACCCTAAGCTCAAGGTCTTAACAGATGTCCTGTGCCCGCAATTCCGGCTCCGGTTGCGCTGTGACTCTCTTGTCAAAAGTCAGAAAATATATCAAATCAATCACCCCTTTCCTTTGCGGTTCCCATATTAACACAGGTGGGTTAAAATTCCTGTTAAGAACGAAAACTTAACTAAAACTTTAACTGTTTTTGCTATAATAAGTAATACCCTCAAAAGACCTGCTGCTCAAGAATGGCAGGGGGATTAAACAGGATCAACTATAAACCCGGATAAATGACTGTAAGATCATATAAATGAAAAGGAGGGCTTCCATGAAGCTTTTGGTGATTGAAGATGAACATGCTCTGTGCGATACCATCGCTCGCAACCTGCGGCGGCTGGCGTACAGCGTGGACTGCTGCTATGACGGGGATAAGGCGCTGGAGTTGCTGAGCGTGGAAAAATACGATCTGGTTCTGCTTGACCTGAACCTTCCGGGGAAAGACGGTATGACGGTGCTGCGTACACTGCGGCAGAGCGACCAGGAGACACGGGTGCTTATCCTGTCCGCACGCAGCGATGTGGAGGATAAGGTTGAAGGGCTGGATGCCGGAGCTAACGATTATCTGGAAAAGCCCTTCCATTTGGCTGAGCTGGAGGCGCGTATCCGCAGTCTGACCCTACGGCAGTTTACTCAGCAGGATGTGATACTGACCTGCGGAGAGCTTAGCTTTGATACCCGCGCCCGCACCGCTGCTGCCGGGGGAGAGATTTTGACCCTCACCAGGAAAGAGACCGGCATTCTGGAATACCTGTTGATAAATCAGGGACGGCCGGTCAGTCAGGAGGAACTGATGGAACATGTCTGGGACAACAGCGTGGACAATTTCAGCAATTCCATCCGGGTACACATTTCCGTCCTGAGAAAGAAGCTCCGTGCCGTGCTGGGCTACGACCCCATCCGCAACCGCATCGGCGAAGGTTATCTGATAGGAGGCGAGCGATAATGAAGAGATTGTCCTTGCAGTGGCGCATCACATTGATGACGGTCCTGCTTATCGGCATCACCTGCTCTTCCATGAAACTGCTGACCTGTTCTTCAGGCATACACTATATGGATGTCATAGGCGAATCCATCCAAGGCTGCACTTACGGTGACGAGACCGCCGCTTTTTCTGCCGACACGGCGGAACCGGGTCAGGAGATAGCCATCATAATCAGTGGGGCGCAGGAGGACTTTTGCATGGCCAATTGGTACATCACTGCTGCTGTGACCCTGTTAGGCGGCATTCTTGCCTATTTCGTCAGCGGCCGTGCCCTGAAGCCCTTGCGCAGCTTCGCCTCGCAGGTAGAGAAGGTACAGCTTAATAATCTTACTAATATGGAGATAAACGAAAATGTTATACCGGAGTTTCGGGAGCTGAGCCATTCCTTCAACCAGATGCTGGAACGCCTTAACAACGCCTTTGATGCTCAACGGCGTTTTACGGGCAATGCCGCCCACGAACTGCGTACGCCCCTTACGCTGATGCAGGCTCAACTGGAGCTGTTCACCGCAGAACACCCCGATGTGCTGCCTGAAACGGCGAAGTTTCTCTCTTTGATGCGGGAACAGGTGGAACGGCTGTCGGAAATGACCGGGACACTGCTGGAAATGAGCAGTCTGCAGCAGATGGCACGAAATGAACAGTTCCGGCTGGCACCGATGATCGAGGAGGTTTTCGCGGAGCTTCTGCCCCTGGCAGAAAAAAACAGCATATCACTGGAACAGACCGGCGACGGCTCCATGACCGGAAGCGACGCGCTGATTTATCGTTTGCTCTTTAATCTGACGGAGAATGCTATCAGGTATAACCGTGCAGGCGGCCTGGTAAAAATCTCCATTATGCAAAAGCAGGAAGATCTGCTTATCCATGTTTCAGATACCGGCTGCGGCATCCCTGAAAACTTTCAGCGAAACATCTTTCACCCCTTCTTCCGGGTGGACAAATCCCGCAGCAGGGAATACGGCGGCGTGGGGCTGGGACTCTCTCTGGTGTGGGAGATCGTTGACTTTCACGGCGGTTCAGTGTGGATAGAAGAAAGTTCAGAAAAAGGCACCACCGTTGCAGTAAAGCTGCCATTCACATATAACAGCAACACTTCCAATAACAAATAAAGGGGACTCTGCATTATGAAAAAGCCCGAATTCAAAATATCAAGAAAGATGATCATCGCAGGCGGGATCGCTTTGGCAGCAACAGCAGCTGTCATTGTAATTTTGGTCTGCCTTTTGAATAAAGAGGATACGAGAGAAACTTACAAGGATGTCGCGGTTTCACGGGTCCACATGGAGCGAACCCTGACCTCTGCAGGCAAAATCACTACGGGCAAATCCGAAACCGTTGCCCTCAATAAAGGGAAGGTCTTCAAAGGTGCCGCTGTGGAAACAAACCAGCAGGTTGTCAAGGGGCAGGCACTGGCCTACTATACAGACGGCACACATACAGATGCCCTGGCGGACGGTATCATCACGAGCATTTCGGTGCCGGAGAGAGGTAAACAGGCGGACGATTCACAGAGTATAGAGCTTGGCCGCACGAAAATCATGTACATGAAAATAACAGTACCTCAGGAGGAGATAAACGAAATATCCAAAGGCAGCAACGCTGTTGTAATCGTCAATGCTTTCCCGGGACGGGAGTTCCCGGGAACCATCGAAGAAAAAAACGATGTGCCGGACTCGTTCCTCAAGAAAAACAAGGAGAACGAAAACGGTAAGGATGATGATGAAGATACGGATGAATCAGATGATACCGGTGACGATGAATCAGAAGAGACGGAAGCATATGATATGGAGGATGAAGAAGGCGAAGATGGCGAGGACGGCGAAGGTAATACTTCCCGCTATACAATTACAATAAAATTCAAAAACAACGGTGAAGTCCGCTCAGGAATGAGTGCAGGCTGCGTTATTACGATTTCGGACAGGTACGATGTAGTGGCTGTTCCTGTGCAGGCTGTACAGTACGATGAAGAGGACAGAGCTTATGTGGAAAAGGTAAACGGCAATAAAATCGAGAAAGTGCCGGTGGAAACCGGCGAAAGCGATCCGATGAATGTTGAAATAGTAAACGGTGTCAAAATCGGTGACAAGGTGCGGGTGATCGTAAATGGAGGGGGAAAGAGCAAATGATAAAGCTTGAATCACTTGTGAAGAAATTTACTTTGGGGGATGAGACGATTACAGCCGTAAATCACGCTGATCTGGAAATAGACAGGGGTGAGTTTGTGGCAATTACCGGCCCCTCGGGTTCGGGCAAGTCCACCCTCATGAACATCATAGGTCTTCTGGACACTGCCGATGAGGGTGTATATATGCTTGAAGGCATGGATGTTACGAAGCTTACTGACGACAGACAGGCAGAAATCCGCAATGAAAAGATAGGTTTCATATTTCAGAGCTTTTGCCTGCTGCAAAAGCACACAGCACTTGAAAATGTAATGGTGCCGCTGCTTTACAGGGGAATCGGAGAGAAGGAAGCCGGAGAAAGAGCGAGAAAAATACTGGATATCATGAGAATGGGAGACAGATTAAAACATCTTCCCAATCAGCTCTCCGGCGGACAGCAGCAGAGAGTGGCCATAGCAAGAGCCCTGGCAGGAGAGCCGTCGCTTATATTGGCGGATGAACCTACCGGTGCCCTGGATTCCCGCACGGGAGAGGAGCTTATGAATTTGCTTAAGCAGCTCAACAGCGTCGGTCAGACGATCATAATGATAACTCACGATGAACACATCGCATCCCGGGCTTCCCGTATTGTCAGAATAGAAGACGGCATTCTCAGAGAGGAGGATAGACAGTGAATATGCTTTTGACGGTGCGTACGGCACTGAAAAACATCCTCGGCAACCGTCTGAGGTCGGGGCTGACAATTCTCGGTCTCGTCATAGGTATAGCGTCTGTAATTCTCCTTGTGGGTCTGGCCAATGGAGCAACTCAGAGCATAAACGAAGAAATATCATCTGTGGGAGCCGATCTGGTCAGTGTGTATATTTACGACTCCGAACACGCATTGACCTATGAAGACCTGGCACCGATAAATAAGCTTGAAAAGGTTTCCGGCGTTACATCTTATGTGTCTCTGGACGGAAGTGTTACGGTGGGAGGTAAGAAGGTGAGCGGGACGGAGCTTATAGGCGGCGGAGAATCCTATGCGGGAATGATGGGCTACGATATCAAATTCGGCCGCGACCTGTCGCGAATAGATGTTGAGAACTTCACCAAATGCGTAATGATAGGTGAGAAAATTTCCACAAAATACTGGAACAACGCCAACCCCTGCGGCAAAACCCTGAAGATAAACGGTGATGAATATACTGTTGTAGGTGTAATAGAGGGGACAGGCTCATCCATGGGGAGCAATGTGGATAACCTCGTGATCCTTCCCGTAACAACAGCCCGATATCTCAATGCGGAATCCGGAATAACCGCATTCTATATCAGAGCTGAAACAGAAGATGATGCCGAGGCTGTGGCTAAGACGGTCAAGAAATATCTGAACAAAACCCACAAGCTTTCATCGGATTACTGCGATGTGACAACACAGAAAATGATGATCGAGGCTGTGAATGAGATAAACAGAACCATGACCTTGCTCTTCGGAGGGATTGCTTCTATATCTCTCCTTGTAGGTGGCATAGGTGTAATGAATGTAATGCTCGTATCCGTAACAGAGAGAACGCGGGAAATTGGAATAAGAAAATCCCTGGGCGCCAAGAAGCGCGACATCCTATGGCAGTTCCTGGTAGAATCTGTGGTTCTCAGTCTTTTAGGGGGAACCATAGGCATACTCGCCGGACTTCTTTTTGGACGAATAGCCATACTGGCGGGCGCCTTCTTTGCGCCCGGTATCGGAATGATAGCTCTGTCTTTCGCTGTAAGTGTCTTTGTCGGACTCGTATTCGGCAGTCTGCCTGCCTATAGAGCAGCGAAAATGAAACCTGTGGAGGCGTTGAGATATGAATAGGAAGATGATATTTGTGATTGTACTGGCTCTCGCTGTCGCAGCTGTTCTGTCGCTTGTTACCGTTTCAGGCGAAAACAGCTTCCTGAAGTGCAGTAAACCCAAAGTGACTGTGGGAGAGGTGATCAAATTCAAGGTGGATTTCAGGGGGATCAGCGATGAGGAATACGGTAAGTATGACCTGAACTTGTCCATTGAACCGGTTGACGGAAGCTTTTCCTTCGGCGTGGTGGAAGATGTGGATGTAACGGTAAACAACAGGAAGGGAACATGTGCCGTATCCTATGAGGCCTTGAGCTTTTATGATGAATTGAATTTCACCCTTAAAACGGACATGGAAACAGAGGAAAAAACGAGCTACACAGTCAAGGCAAACATCCGGGGAGAAAATCACGAAGCCGTTGAAACCCTGATCCTCACGGTTTTGCCACCCCGTCAGGAAAAGCCGGGTCCCGACCCCGGAGGCGGTGATGATGGAGACGACTCGGGGAAAGATGTTTACAAGGGATCCTCCGACAACTATCTGGCCGACCTGAAGCTTGCCGGCTATAAGATGGAACAGAAATTCCACAAAACCAGAGATACCTATTTTGTCAAAACCGGTAAATCAGTACAAAGCCTGAATGTGAGTGCCACGCCGTGCGACAGGAAGGCCGAAGTCGATATAATCGGCAATGACCGGATATCCGGTGACATGAGCAAAATTCTCATAAATGTGACGGCAGAAAACGGCAAGGTGAGAGTTTACAGAATATATGTGCTGCAGGAAGGAGACAAAGGGAGATAATGATAATGAAAAAAATCGATTTCAGCAAAATCAAGTCCAATAAGAAAAAGCTCATGATCGCCGCAATCATACTCGCTGTGATAGTTTTTATCATCATCCGTTCCTGCTCCGCGCAGCCGGGAATCGACGACATGGAAGAACCCGAAGATACCGCAACGGTGAAGGTAATGAATATCGAGAATGCCATCTCCTCCAAGGGTGAAGTCAAAAGCAATCTTGAAGAAAATTTAGTGCCTCATACGGGATGGAAGCTGCAGGAAACAAAGGCGATCCGGGGCGAGGCGATCAAGGAGGGTGCGGCAATTCTCACATATACCAACGGTAATGTGATGAAGGCGCCCTACGATCTGGTTGTGAAGGAATGGAATTTACCTAATAAGAAGGGAACATTTAAAAACGAAAACAGTGTAACCGTGGCCGGCACACATGTATTGAAGATGGATCTGACCGTGGGCGAGGACAAAATTCTCGATGTCAGGAACGGCAGCCCTGCCACAGTGAAAATCAACGCGATAGGGAAAAAGTACACGGGAAATGTTTCGTTTGTAAGTGATGTGGGCGAATACTCTGACGGCCTTTCTGAGTTTACTGTTTCGGTGACCTTCGATAATGACGGCAAAGCCAAACTGGGCATGAACGGCAAAGCTAAGATCTCCCTCGCAAAGGCAAACAATGTTCTGGCGGTACCCGTGGATGCGGTCTATAAAGACGGGGATGCATCATATGTTACCGTGAAGAAAGAAAATGATACAGAAGAAGTAAAGGTGGAGACAGGAATAAGCAACGACAAGTTTATAGAGATAAAAAGCGGCCTCAAAGAGGGTGACACCGTTATGGTTTCTTCCTCCGATAAGGATGAATGGGAGGACGAGTATTATTGATAAAACATCCCCTCATTTCCTCCGGTATTCGGGAAGTAAGTTGAGGCGGTAATTGGAGGCTGGCCCCGGGAGGAGTTTTTCCTGAGACGAAAAAGAGCGTTGAATGGGAGTTCAGCGCTCTTTTTTCCGTCTCCTTACATTATTGTCTCAGCAATGATCAATAAGATCAGAGAGGAGATCTTTGCTCCTGCTCCGGTTTGAGGATAGGAGTTATAATTCTCTTTTGATCAATCGTCCTGCTTTTTTCTGCGGCCTGCAAACAGTGCTGCTCCGGCCCCTGCCAGTGCTGCGATTATGAATATCAGCACCACCGGCAGATTGGTCTGATCCCCTGTCTTAGGACCATCTGCTCCGGTTTTATCCTTAGTCTTTTCCCCGCTTACGGTTACCTTCTCGACAGTGTTCGTTATCGTCAGACCATCATTATTGCCATCATATTTGACTTCAGCTGACAGTGAATTGTCGTCATTCCTCGTCACCTTAACTGTAGCAGTATGCTCAGAAGTATCATAAGTTACACCGTCAAGGCTGCCCTTAGTTTCTTTGATCGTGTATTCATAGGTGCCTGCCTTATCATACTTGATGGCACCAAATGAAGGATATGTGTTGTCACTCGTGGCTTTGATCTCAGTATTTTCAGGAAGAGGTGCTCCTCCCTTGCCGCTGATTTTGAATGTAAATTCTGCATTCTCGTAATCTTCCCATACAGAATTACCGTCTGAATCTGCGAAGTTTTTCTGAACACTCAGGCTCGCATTTGCCGGTTTATATATATTGTTGAATATGAATGCAGGATCCTCGGCCGAGATCTCCTCGCCATCTACCAGCATTACAGAATCAATTCCACCATTTCCATTGTCGGTGATCTTGATCCGGAATGTCTGTGCTCCGGCATTCACTACGCCCGGCATACTTCCGGCCTCTTTAACCGTATAAGTGAATATTTTCTCTCTTGCCGCTGCAGCATTCTGACCGTTCTCTGCCGATTCGGAAGATGTGCCTTCTGCCTCAGCATTCTCTTCATCTGCATCTGAGCCTTCATCTTTATCTGCTGCTGCAGGTGCGGCTATTTTTGCCATTCCTAAATCCGACAGTTTGAATTCGATCTGCCCGAAGTCCACGATCCCATCGGCATCATTCTCCACAGTGGTTTCTTTAGGAAGCGGTGCTCCATCCTCACCGCTTATTGTGAATGTAAATTCCCCGCCTTCCAGTGCTTTCTGATAGTTCTCAACTGTCTTCAGACCTTTAATGCTGTTTTCGCCTGATGCATCGTATTTGTTTGTAAATGTATTGCCATTACCATAATTTACTGCAGCCTCAAGCTTACCGTTATTGTCTGTAACTTTAACGGTTGCTTCTTTAGCTCCTGTATCATAGTTGATTCCGCCTGCCGTCTGTTCAGGAACGATCTCTTTAATGTAGTATTTGAATTCTCCAACGCTGCCGTAGGTTATCGGTGAAAATTCCACCTTTCCATCAGCTGCATTTCCCACAGTCTCTAATAGATTATTTTCCGAATCATAGAGCCCGAATTTGAACTGATCCTCCTGAAGAGTCAGGTTCTTCAGTTCCTTCTTGGCAGTTATGCTTACTGATGTTCCAACAGGTTCTGCAAATTTATTCGTGCCGACAAGTATGCAGTCTTTGCCGTCTTTATCCTCTATATTGCCGTTCACCAGCATCGGGTGTGATGTCCCTGAAGTGAACGAATATTCCTCGCTCGTGTTTACTTCTTCCAGAGTGTAATCATGCCCCGGGTTAAGATCTTCAGCATTTGACCCGGTACCTGCTGTGAGTCCCGGTGCCAGATAAACCTGACCGATCCAGTTGCCGTCACTATCCTTGTTTTCTTCGCTGAGGCTTATCTTTACCCCCGTATCGTTGCCATCTTTCAGAAGCTTGAACTCGATTTCACCGTTCCCGGTACCGCCATCCCACTTCTTCTTGACATCAATTGACGCACCTTCTACCGAAATAGGATCAGGCTTTTCTATAGCATTAGAGCCGTGAGTTTCCCTGGTGCCGATCCACTTGCCATCCTGCTGCACATAAGTGAAGCCGTCTTCACCCGTAACACTTCCGTCCGGATTGTCAGTGCCGGCAGGTTTGTTTTTGCATTCCTTTGTCTCTATCTGTGTATAGTCTACTTTATTTCCGCTTTGCGTATTTGTACTAAGGAAATAGGAATCACCATCCTTGACGAGCTGTCCTTTAACATCTTCATCGAGAGCATCATAGGATTTCGTTCCGTTGTTCAAATCTGCAACCAAATCATATGCTTCCTGGCTCGGCCACACCCTGAAGCTTACAGTGTATATAACACCATCATCAAGAACGGTGTCTTCCCCCAGGCTCCATGTAACCGTTTTGCCGTCATATGAAGCCGGCGGTCCCTCATATGGGGCATTATCGCTTCTTGAATATGTGAAGCTGTCAGGATCTACAGCCATGTCAGCGGTGGCCGTCAGTGATGTGATATTATCCGTTATCGTTACATCCTTAAACGCATCATTGCTTATAATACCATTAATAATCGATGCAAAGGCCTCCTCCAGTGTTTCCTGGTCCGTTGCCGAGTAATAATATTCCTGATAACTTCCATTTGCACGCTCGCAGAGAGTCTGCATGTTGCCAACAGTACCGAACACACCAATTCCGTAGAATTTATATCCGGCCGCCTTGATTTTGTCGGCTTCTTCATATGCCGCATTCAGTGTATTATCTGATGTGCTGTTTCCGGAGCCCCGTACTTCCTTATGGTCCGCATCCATATAGAAGGTAGGGTCTCCATCGGAAACGAAGACAATATATGTGTCATTGCCATCGTTAGCTTCCTTTGTTTTTGCAGACTTGATAGCCTCGTGCAGGGCATCGTCCCAGTTGGTGCCGCCAGCATTGCCTCCCGGCAGTGCCACATCCTCAACCGTTTTCTTCAAGGCACTCATGTCCCTTCCCTTGTGCCACCGGTCATATGAAGAGCCTGTTCCTGTATGAGCTCTGGTAGCAAAGGTCATAAATGATATCTCAACCATATCATCATCTGCATCCTTATTGTTGGCAGCAAGGGACTCGATCAGACCTGCTATCGCAGTCTTTGCGACATCAAGACGCGAACTGCCCCGCTTATAACGGGTGCCCTCATACTTCGAGTAGGTGTTCCCGTTCTTGATGTATACATCACCCTCGTAATCTTTGTCATCCCCGATCTCTGTGTAAATGATCAGGAACTGTCTGTAAAGCTGAACATACTTTCCATCAACAAGACCATAGTTGCCCGTATTGTGTTCCGCGTAATTATTCCCGGCCTTCTCCTTCATACTGTTGGACAAGTCCAGAACAATGAGCACATTCGCCTTCGTGGCCTCGGTTGACGATGATTTCTTCCCGGGTACATTCAGATTCAGGGTGTATGTCCCATCCCCATTATCTGTAATCGTCTTGCTTGCCGTCAGACCCCCCCCCAGGTTCTTCTGCTCGGCTGCCTGCCGGTACCGAACCGCCGGCTGCGAATGCTGATGTCGGTATGAAGACAACCAGCATCATTGCACTCAATGCCATGGTCAGCACTTTTTTCATAAACTGTTTCATTGCTTCTCTCCCTATAACAACTTTAAAATATTATTGCCTTATTAATAAAATATGACGAAAACTTTTATCTCAATAATATAGTGACCTCCGCACAGAAAACAATAAAAAAGGACTTAAAAAACCAATTTAAATCCTTTTTGTGCCATTTCCCGGAAGGTTTATACGAGTTTTGCCAGAACCTTCTTTTTCTTGCCCTTTTCCACGAGCATTTTACCGTCGGTAAATGATTCCGGTCCGATGAGAGTTTTCGGATCCGTGACCTTGTTACCGTCCAGTTTCAGTCCGCCCTGTCTGATTACATCCATGGCGTCGCGGTTGCTGCCTGCAAGACCCAGAGCCTTCAGAAATGCTGCGACTCCCAGTCCGCCTAATTCATTACCGTTCTTGTCCTGCGAGTTGAGCTCTTCTGCTCTTATCTCAATTTCCGGGAGATCCGCCAGCCCGGCCGCTCCGCCGCCGAATGCCGTGCGTGCCGCCTCCTGAGCCTTTATAGCCTCTTCCTCGCCGTGAACCAGTTTGGTTACCTCGTAGGCGAGAATTTCTTTGGCTCTGTTTATCTCAGAGCCTTCAAGAGCCGCCAGCCGCTTCACTTCATCCATTGGCAGGAAGGTGAGCATTCTCAGACACTTATCCACATCCGCATCATCCACATTTCTCCAGTACTGGTAGAATTCGAATGGCGGGGTTTTTTTCGGCGACAGCCAGAGTGCTCCGCTCTGCGTCTTTCCCATTTTCTTGCCCTCTGAATTTGTCAGAAGCGCGAAGGTCATTCCGTAGTAGCTGTCTCTGCCCAACAGCTTTCTCGCCAGATCCGCACCGCATATAATGTTCGACCACTGGTCATTGCCGCCGAACTCGATCTTGCAGTCGATATCGCGGGCCAGACAGTAAAAGTCATATGCCTGCAGGAGCATATAGTTGAACTCCAGGAAGGTGAGCCCCCCCTCCTTCGCCATTCTCTGCTTGAAGCATTCCGCACGGAGCATGGAATTTACATTGAATTTGCTTCCGATATCTCTGATGAATTCCAGATAGTTGAAGTCCAAAAGCCAGTCCGCATTATTCACGCATATCGCCTTGCCCGGTTCAGGTTTCCTGTTTTCGCTGCCCTTGCCCAGCACGCTTCCGCTCGGAAGATACTTCCACTCTTCATCAAAATCAAGAAATCTGTCAAAGAGCTGCTTGAACTTGCGTCCGTTTTCTCTGATGGTTTCCTGTGTCATTATCTTACGCATATCGGTTCTTCCCGAAGGGTCGCCGATCATCGTTGTTCCTCCGCCGATGAGGACCACCGGTGTGTGCCCGTATTTCTGCATGTACATCATTATGATGACCTGCATGAAGTGTCCGACATGGAGACAGTCTGCGGTAGGATCAAAGCCTATATAGAATTTTATCTTTTCCCTGCCCAGGAGATCGCGGATCCCCTCCTCGTCCGTAGTCTGTTCGATAAAGCCTCTTTCCTTCAGCACATCATATACATTTGTGTGTTCACTTACATTGTCCGGAATCAGATTGTAATTCATAAAATTGCTCCTGCTTTTGTGTTAAATCAATATATGGTTTATCATTCTATCAAAAAAGAAAATGAAAATCAAAGTAAACCTGCGCGGTCTTCCCTGTGGGCTCTCCGGCTTGCTCTTAGTGGTTTAGTCAATGTTCAAGCGTATACATAAGTGTATATATATTTATTTCGTTCCGAAAATTCTGTCGCCGGCATCCCCCAGACCCGGTACAATATATGCGTTTTCGTTAAGGCACTCGTCCTTGGCTGCAATATAGATATCCACATCCGGATGAGCCTTCTTCAGCACCTCTATTCCCTCAGGTGCCGCGATGAGACACATGAACACGATGTCCTTGCCTCCGCGCTGCTTGACAAAATCGATTGCGGCAACCGCCGAGCCGCCTGTTGCCAGCATCGGATCCGTCACGAAAATCTTCCTCTTGTCAATGTCTTCAGGCATCTTGCAGTAATATTCAACAGGCTCGTGAGTTTCAGGGTCTCTGTACAGCCCCACATGCCCAACCTTGGCATTAGGGATGATTTCCAGGACTCCGTCCACCATTCCCAGCCCTGCTCGCAGAATAGGAACTACAGCAACATCTTCACCCTTGAGAACATTGACCTTCGTCTTGCAAATAGGTGTTTCTATCTCCACCTCCTTCAGCGGAAGGTCGCGGCTGGACTCGAAGGTCATCAACATTGCGATCTCTTTAACGATCTGTCTGAAATCCCTTGTCGAGGTATCCTTATTCCTGATCTGTGCCACCTTATGCTGGATTAACGGATGGTCGAAAACATAAGTCTTTCCCATTTTCTTTTCCTTTCGTCTATGTGAATATAATTGATGACATTAGAGTTCGTCAAGCATGTCCACTCTGCGCCGGTGTCTGCCTCCCTCAAATTCCGTATCGAGAAAAGCGTCAACGATTTTCAGGGCGAGCCGGTGATCGAGTACCCTGCCTCCCAGAGCCAGCATATTCGCATCATTATGGGCTCTCGTCAGTTCTGCCATTTCCACGCTTGTGCAAAGACCGCATCTGATTCCCTTCACCTTGTTTGCCGCTATGGATATACCTATTCCCGTACCGCAGATGACTATCCCTCTTTCGGCCTTGCCTCCTGCCACCGCTTCGGCACAGGCCTTGCCGTAGACAGGATAATCAACAGACTCCTTGCTGTTCGTTCCCAGATCCACCATCTTTTCTCCCCGTTCCCGGAGATGTTCCTTGACTTTTTCCTTAAGTTCGTAACCGCCGTGGTCACTTGCAATTGCAATTAACATGATCACCTCATAAAATATGGCAGAATTACTGCCATGTCATCATACTCTCACTATGTTGTATCCTGCAGATTTAAGCATACGGTTCATTACCGCAAATCCTACGCCGTCAGTTTCGCTCAGAGCTCCCGCCAGAATAAGATCTACTCCTTCGCCGTCAAGATCCCTGAGCTGTGCGAAAAAATCATGAGCCGCTTCAATGAAGGCTCTCTCCTCAAACAGGATCACTCCCACCTTGTTTCCGTACTGCCGGTTGAGATTTTTCAGCCTTTCGATTTCCGCCTTGACCTTCTGCCTCTCTCCTTCCACGATAAGCATATCCGCCTTAGGTGCGTAATGCCTGTACTTCATTCCCGGGGACTTTGGTGCGAAATCGTCCTCATCGACTCCTGCCGCAGGATCCAGCTGAACATGCCTTGAGCCTTCCGTGAGGAACTCATCGTATTTCACAGCCTTGCCGATTGCCGCTCCGATCGCCTCGGCGGTTATTATCCCCGGCCTGAGTATAGTCGGCACATCACCTGTCATGTCCACGACTGTTGATTCTATCCCTATCCTGCAGTCCTCGCCCTGAATAATCGCATCTATTCTGCCGTCCATGTCCGCAGCGACATCACCGGCTCTCGTAGGACTCGGACTTCCCGAAAGGTTTGCGCTGGGCGCCGCTATCGGGCAGCATGCCGCATTGATAAGATCTCTTGCAGCCTGACTCTCCGGGAGCCTGACTGCGACCGTGTCAAGACCGCCCGTAGTTCTGTCGGGAATTTCCGGTCTTTTCTTCACAACCAGGGTAAGAGGTCCCGGCCAGAAGTTGTCGATGAGCTCAACAATATCCGGATTCAGCAATCTTGTCAGCTGTCCGATATCGCTGGCTCTGGCGATGTGCACTATCATCGGGTTGTCACTGGGGCGACCCTTGGCCTCATACACCTTTGCCACGGCCTCTTCATCGAAGGCGTTGGCTCCCAAACCGTATACCGTCTCCGTCGGGAAGGCAACCAGTCCACCTTCGCGGATGATTTTTGCCGCCTGTTCTATATCTTCTTTGCTTGTTGTCAAGTATAATGTTTTCATTAAAATGCCTGCATTTTTCTGGCCTGGTCGTCGGTGATCAGGCCGTCAACCACCTCGTCAATATCGCCGTCCAGGAACTGATCCAGCTTATAGATCGTCAACCCGATCCTGTGATCTGACACTCTTCCCTGGGGGAAATTGTAAGTTCTTATCCTTTCACTTCTGTCTCCCGTTCCCACCTGGCTCTTTCTCTGACCGGCTATCTCGTCTGCCTGCTTTTGCATTTCCAGATCATAGAGTCTCGCTTTGAGAACCTTGAAAGCCTTCTCCTTGTTCTTTATCTGTGATTTCTCGTCCTGACAGGTTACCACCAGCCCCGTCGGTTCGTGTGTCAGCCTTACCGCCGAATCTGTGGTATTAACGCACTGCCCGCCGTTGCCAGATGCGCGATAGACATCCACCCGCACATCGTTAGGATCCAGATCGATCTCCACATCGTCAACTTCCGGAAGCACTGCCACCGTCGCCGCTGATGTGTGGACTCTGCCGCTGGATTCCGTTTCCGGAACTCTCTGCACTCTGTGCGCCCCTGATTCGAATTTCAGTCTGGAATACGCACCCTTGCCCTTGATGAGCATTACCGCTTCCTTAACTCCGCCTATGCCCGTCTCATTCATATCGATCAGTTCCGTCTTCCATCGTTTTCGTTCCGCATAGCGGGTGTACATCCTCAAAAGATCCGCTCCGAACAATGCTGCTTCTTCACCTCCTGTTCCCGCCCTTATTTCGAGAATAACATTTTTCTCATCGTTAGGGTCTTTAGGCAAAAGCAGGACTTTCAGTTCTTCTTCATCTGTCCGGATCTGCTCTTCCAGCTCTCCTATCTCCATCTTGGCAAGCTCACGCATCTCGTCATCGCCGATTTCGAGAAACTCTTTAGCTTCAGCAAGCTCTGTTTTTGTTTTTTTGTACTCCTTGTATTTCTTGACGATAGGCTCCATCTCGCCCATCTCTTTGATGTACTTCTGCCACACCGGCTGGTTGTTTATCACGGCAGGCTCGGAAACCTTCTCCGCCAGCTCGTCGTATTTTTCAGTTATAAAATCAAGTTTATCAAACATTATATGATATTCTCCTATATGCTTCCTTTCCCTGGCCCTCTTATTTTCTGCCTATTCGCAAAAGCAAACTCTCCAGTTCCTCATTGGAAAATGTCCTTTTGCTTACGGCCTTTATTCTCGGGCAGACCGGCATAGTCATGCTTCCCGCTATCGTGAAAATCCGTGGAACGGGTTTTCTGACCGGACATTCAGGCATAACCATCCTTCTGTCCATTGTGAATATCTGTGGTACAGGTCTTCTTGCCGGACACTTGGGCATGGTCATACTTCTCGCTATCGTGAATATCTGCGGAACAGGTGGGATCTCCGCTGTTTCTATCGGCTGCACAGCTTCTCCTGAACGCGCATACTGTGCCGTATGAATTTCCGGATGTACAGTTTCATCCTGCTGTAAATGCTGCGTCCGCCTGCTTTCAGGACGCTCAGCCTCTGTCAGCTTTATCTCCGGCTGAACCGTTCCTGCCGGCTGTACAGGCTGTTCCGGCTGCACTGAACAGGTCTGCCTGTCTGCCATTTCAGTTCTCAGCGCATACAGGATCTCTCCTTCCAGTTCCTTCATCCTTACTGCATCGCGTTTTTCCTTTTCTTCTATCTTGATGCTGAGAACCTCTCTGTTTGCTTCGAGCTCCTCCTCCAGCGCCTTGATTTTCCCGGCAATCTCAAGAGAAGCTGCAGACCTCTCTGCCGGCGTCTCTTCGTCGGCATCCTTATCCTCTGCTGAAGCTGCCGGCGCCTTTCTCATTTCGCTGACAACCCGACCCAGCCCCAGACAGATAACTCCGACTCCCATGTACGGTGCAAACTGCACGATTATGTATTGGATAGAGTTGGACCACATATCGGCAAAGCTCGCATCATAAGACTGAAGATATGTTCTCGTATATGAAATCGCGACAACCAGCATAAATGCCGCTATCGCCAGAAACAGTATTCCTATAATATAAAATATTACCGTTATTGCAGGTGTGGTTTTTCTGTTCATTATACTCCTCGCTGATATCCTGTTCAGATACTTTTGCAGCCGCCCTCTTGCCGCTGCCCTCACTGCAGATAATTATACCACACAATCAGACCTGTGTGCTGTAGCAAATTCCTGTATTTTTACCATCCCTCTCCACCGTGCCCCTCTCATTCATACCGTTCCGCTTTGCAGGCTTCTCCTGTCGTTCCCGCTGCTCCTCCTCGCCGTGCCTCTCGGTCTTTCGCACCGCTCCTGTAACCGATAGCGAGCCTTCTTCTCTTCGCCTTTTCTTCCACCGTTCTTTATCGGATCCGCAGCGGGCAGGCTTTGATATGTCCCCTTTCTATCTATCCCTCAACTTGCAAACTGGCTGTAATAGAGCTTCGCGTAGAAGCCGCCCTTTGCCAGCAGCTCCCTGTGGCTGCCCTGCTCCACGATATCCCCGTGGTCGAGAACCAGGATATGATCCGCGTCCTTTATAGTTGACAGCCTGTGGGCGATAATAAAGCCGGTTCTGCCCTCCATAAGCGTGCCCATCGCCTTCTGAATGATCCGCTCCGTACGGGTATCGACGGAAGATGTGGCCTCATCGAGAATCAGTATCGGCGCATCTGCCAGTATGGCACGGGCAATTGTCAGAAGCTGTTTCTGTCCTGTGGAAATATTGGTGGCCTCTTCATTTATCTGCATATCATAGCCTCCCGGAAGAGTCCTGATAAAGTGATCGACATGTGCCGCATGAGCCGCAGCTTCAACCTCTTCGTCCGTAGCTTCCGGTCTGCCGTATCTTATGTTCTCTCTGATCGAATTGCTGTTGAGCCAGGTGTCCTGCAAAACCATTCCGAACTTGCTTCTCAATTCGTGCCTGCTCATAGTGCTTATGTCCTGTCCGTCCACATATATGCTTCCGCTGTCCAGCTCATAATATCTCATCAGGAGCTTGACGATCGTGGTCTTCCCCGCTCCGGTCGGGCCGACTATGGCAACCCGCTGTCCTGCCTTTGCTTCAAAGCTGAAGTTCTTTATTACCGGCTCTCCTTCAATATAGCTGAATGAGACCCTGTCGAAGCTCACATCGCCGTCAACATCAGGTGTCAGATCTCTGATTTTTCCCGGCGTACCGGTCACGGCTTTGTCTGCCGTGTAAGCCGTCGCTTCGCCGTTCTCCTCGTCCTTCATTTCAGCCTTCTCCTCATCCATAGCCTCACCCGCAGCTTCGACCGCCGTCTCGCCATTCGTTTCGGCTTTCACCCCGGTCTTCGCCTCATCCTCTTTCCCGGTATTGACCTCATCTGTCTCCTCCTCTTCGTCGAGAAGCTCGAAAACTCTCTCCGCTGCGGCCGCCGTAGACTGGAGCTGATTGGTTATATTCGCCACCTGCTGAACAGGCTGATTGAAGGATCTGACATACTGTATGAACGCCTGTATCTGCCCGATACTGATACGTCCCTTCAGTGCCAGATATCCGCCCAGGAAGCACACCAGCACATAGGCCAGATTCCCGATAAACATTGTCAAGGGCATCATAAGCCCCGACAGAAACTGCGATTTCCATGCGGCATCGCAAAGGCTGTCATTGTATTCATCGAATATCTCTTCCGATATTTCCTCTCTGTTGAAGGCCTTGATTATGTCATGTCCTGAATACATTTCCTCAACATGACCGTTGACCTTGCCCAGGAAATCCTGCTGGCTCTTGAAGTGCTTCTGGGATTTGCTGACCACTATTCTGATGACCGCCATCGATGCAGGTATCACCAGCAGTGCCGTCACGGTCATGGTTATGCTTATGCTTATCATCATGGCGACGATCCCTGTCAGCGTAACCACCGCGGTAATCATCTGCGTAATGCTGGCAGTCAGCGTCTGGTTAATAGTTTCTATATCGTTTACCATACGGCTCTGCACTTCGCCGTAAGGAACTCTATCAAAGTATCGCAGAGGGAGCTTGTCGAGTTTTTTGGATATCCCGTCTCTCAGGGTGTATATCACCTTCTGAGAGATTATCGCCATCACCCATGCCTGCAATGTTCCGAAGGCCCATGCTGCCAGATACATCGCCAGGAGCACCATGAGTATCACCTGAAGCGTCCTGTAGTCTATCCTGCCGCCGGTGATCCCTCTGACAACAACATCCGTTGCCTTCCCTAAAATCGCCGGGGATACGATGCTGAATACGGTGCTCAAAATCGCAGTGAGCACTACAACTGCAATCTGCCATTTATAGGGTTTCAGATACCCGAACAACTTCAATATAGTTCCCTTGAAATCCTTGGCTTTTTCCCCCGGCTGAAACCTGGCAGCTCTGCCGCCCTGCCCGGATGCCCCCTTTCGCTCTCCTGCTTTAGCCACTGACCTCACCTCCCTCCGGAACCGTAAGAGTGCTCCCCTTTGCCGCAGTTTCCCTCCTGGTTTTCTCCTTTTTCTCTCTCCCATCTGCCTCTCTGCTTATTCCCGGCTCCTCTTCGCCGAGCTGGGAGAGCGCAATCTCTCTATATACTCCGCAGCTGTTTATCAGCTCTTCGTGTCTGCCGCAGCCCACCATTTTGCCCTCATCAAGAACGAGGATTTTATCCGCCTCGAGGATGGTGCTTATTCGCTGCGCCACTATGATAAAAGTAGTTTTTCCGATATTTTCCTTTAGAGCTCTTCTCAAGGCTCTGTCAGTTGCAAAATCAAGGGCGCTGAAGCTGTCGTCAAAGATGATGACCTCCGGTTTTTTCACCAGTGCTCTGGCGATGCAGAGCCGCTGCTTCTGTCCGCCGGATACATTTGCCCCTCCCTGTGCGATCTCCTCTTCGAAACCCTCCGTCTTCTCATCTATAAAATCCATCGCCTGTGCGATTTCGCAGGCTCTTACCAGCTCCTCGCGGTCGGCATCTTCATTGCCGTATCTGAGGTTGCTCTCTATGGTTCCGCTGAACAGAGTTCCCTTCTGAGGAACCAGACCTATGCGGCTCCTCAGTTCCTTCTGCGTCATTTCCCTGACATCGGTTCCTCCCAGAAGAACCTGTCCTCCCGTAACATCATAAAATCTCGGCACGAGATTAATGAGAGAGGATTTGCCGCTTCCCGTACCGCCGATGATGGCTGTCATCTGGCCCGGCAGAGCCGTAAATGATATGTTTTCAAGCACCTTCTCCCGGGAATCGGGATAGGAGAAGTCCACATTTCTGAATTCTACCGTCCCGGCAGCGGCCGCAGCCGAACTGCCGGAGGAAGCTGTCTGTCCGCCTTCCTCCTTTTCCTCCTCCGGATCCCTGATGCTGACTTCCGTATTGAGCACCTCTGCGATCCTCTTTGCCGATACGGCGGCTCTTGGCAGCATTATGAATATCATGGTGACAAACATGAAGGACATGATCACATGCATCGCATACTGCAGATACGCCAGCATATCGCCTATCAAAAGCTGCTGTGCGTCGATCAGATGGGCTCCCACCCACACGATGAGGATCCCGACACCGCTCATTATGAAGGTCATCGTCGGCATCATAAATGCCAGACATTTATTGACGAAAATATAGAGCTTCGTCAGATCCGTGTTTGCGAAATCAAATCTTTCTTCCTCCTGCATTTCCGTTCTGAACGCGCGGACAACCATGGTTCCCGAAAGTCTCTCCTTCATTATCAGATTTATCCTGTCCAGCTTTTCCTGCATCACCTTGAATTTGGGAAATACCGCAATGAAGGAGAACACCATAAGACCGCACACGCAAATCAGTGCCAGCCCCACCGTCCACGACAGAGCGACACTGGTTCTCAGCGCCATAACCACCGCACCGATTCCCATAATCGGTGCGAACAGCAGCATTCTCAGGCACATGACCGTTGCCTGCTGGATCATCTGGATATCATTTGTTGACCTGGTGATAAGGGATGCCGTTGAGAATTTTTCAAATTCGGCCGTGCTGAAGGCAGTTACCTTCCTGAAAAGATCCCCCCGTATCCTACGGGCCGATTTCGCCGCGGTCATGGAGGCAAAAAAACTGCCCGTAATTGAACAAGCCGCTGCAAGAGCAGCGACAAATATCATCATAATTCCGACATGCCTGATGTGACCCATGTCACCTGCAACGATGCCGTTGTTTATTATGTCCGACATATATGTGGGCAGCAGCAGTTCCGCTATTACCTGTCCGAACAGAACCGCCACAATTATGCAGATGAAAGGTATATATTTCCTGTAATAGTGTAAGATAGCCTTCATTCCTCTTCTGCCGTTTCCCCTCCTGCTTCAAAGTTTCGTTCCCTTCGTCGGGATAGTGAATCTGCTCATGTCCATCTCCTCCAGTTTGAGAAGCTGCACCTTCACGCTCATGCCTCCGCCATAGCCCACAAGGCTGCCATCCCCTCCAACTACCCGGTGGCACGGGATAATTATAGAAATGGGATTATGCCCCACCGCACCGCCTACGGCCTGTGCAGACATCTTCTTCACGCCGCGCAGCCCGGCCATCTGCACTGCGATCTCCCCGTATGTCGTCGTTTCTCCATAGGGAATTTCACAGAGCAATTTCCATACCTCCTGTCTGAATACGGAACCCTTCGGGCACAGTCGGATGCAGTCATTTCCCGCCTCCAGTTCATATATCCGCTGCGGCGAGCCGCCCTGTTCCATCACAGCGGCAGGCTTCGGATTCCCGCAATACCTGCCCGCGAAATATTCATCCAGCCACAGTCCGGTGACTCGGAATATTCTCTCTGCCTCGGCCGGCACATTATCTCTTGTCTCCTCCGGTTTCATTTCCTCTGCCTCCTTCTGCAGCAGCAGTGCATTCAGCGACTGCCCGTCGCTTACCATTGCCAGCCTGCCCGCAGGCGAGGGATAAAACCTGATGTATTCATTCATGTCTTCTCTCAGCTTCTCTTATAGATATTTTCTCAGCTTTCTCACCAGGATCGTTCCCGCGGTGATCTTCAGTGCATCCCCCGGGAGGAAAGGAATCACACAGGCGACCATGGCCGCTCCGAATCCGGTACCTGTACTTATTATAAACCATACTGTCCCAAGTGTATAGCATGCAGCAAGTCCCGCTATCATCGCAAGTGCGATCCTTATTATTCCGCTGTCCTTTTTGACTATCATTCCCACTATGAATGCGGCGACAATGTATCCGATGATGTAGCCTCCTGTGGGACCTGCCAGAACGCTGATCCCCCCTCTGAAGCCTGCGAATACAGGCACTCCAACTGCTCCTACCATGGTGTATACTGCGGTGGCAGCGGTTCCGTATTTAACACCCAGAAGGCCTCCTGCCAGAAATACCGCCAGAGTTGCCAGGTTTACTGGCACCGGTGTGAACCCCAGGGGGACAGATATCCATGAACCCACTGCGATCAGAGCTGCAAACAGCCCTGCTAAAGCCATAACTGTCGTTTTGTTGTTTGTTATATTCTGCATTTACTTCCTTACTGAAACTTCTCCGCTCGTGAGAGTTTCCTCCTTTCCGTTGCTGTACCTCACGCGAAGGCCTCCTTCGTCATCGATAGCGATTGCCTTCGCAGCTATTCCCCCGATTTCCACCGTTGGATCATCACGATATTTTCCCTTATATACATTTATTTTTTCTCCCAGAAGCATGCTCCTTGCCCGGTAGGTTTCCATGAACGCCGGCGCTCCTTCGCCTATCTGTCCCACGTTTCTCAAAACAAGCTCCCTTATCTTCGCGATAAGCTCGGCTTTTGCCTTCGCACCATCGAGAGTGACTGCTCCCGCCATTTCCCTGAGCTTTTCGGGAAAGCCATCAGTGCAGGTGTTTATTCCTATGCCTATTATCAGCGTGCCGATAGTCCCTGTTTCGAAGTCCGCCATAGCTTCGGTCAGAATTCCGCAAAGCTTCCTGCCTTCCGCATACACATCGTTCACCCATTTGATGCGTGCGTCAATGCCGCACATCTCAACGAGAGCCTCCGCCACCGCCGCCGCTGCGGATACGGTGACTAAGCCGCTGTTGTTCATATCAAACTTCGGTTCAATAATTATGCTCATGTATATCCCGTCCCTCGGTGAATAAAAGCTCCTGCCAAGTCTTCCCCTGCCCGCCGTCTGCCGGTTTGCAAAGACAAGGCTGCCGTGCCGCGCCTTACCATCCAGAACCAGCTTCTTGGCCTGAAGATTTGTGGAGTCTGTGACATCAAAAACATATATTTCCGGCTTACCGCCGCATCCGCTGCTTTCTCTGACTGCACGGCTGAGCAGCTCCCGGGATACACTTCCTGTGCAGGGGTGGAGCATATATCCCCTGTTTCTTACAGCCTCTATGCGAAATCCCTCCTCACGAAGCGCCTTCACCGCCTTCCATATTGCAGCTCTCGACACGCCGAGATTTTCAGAAAGCTGTTCCCCCGAAATATATTCCCCCTGATTCCCGGTCAGTACCGTTTTTACTTCATCTTTTACCGGCATTCGTTCCTCCTCCTTCCGGCTAATTGTAAACTTTTTCCGCGTAATTGTAAACCTGTATTTTTCCGCTCCGGCGGTTTATTTGCCCCTTTCGCCGTCCTTTGCTTTTTCACTAAACCTTCACACAATCGTTCACAAAACGCCATATTGTCTTGTTACTATACAATTGCAGCAAGGGAAAAGACCTTCTGCATTAGTGAAACACACCTCCTCACTAAATAATGATAATGATGATAACTACAACGAAAAATCCGGGCAAAGGGGTGCCCGGATTTTTCGTGTTTATCTTCGTATTTACATACCTCTCTTCAGTCAGTTGCAGACAAGGTCCATCGGTCTTATACCTACTGTTACTGTTTTTACCCATTTAAATTCCTTTATTTTCAAGGGCAAATGCCACCTCTGCCTGCTGTGGAACTTACTCCGGGACTTTGCCGCATGGGTGCCTCATTGAACAGTTATGATATGCTCCCCGCATAATCATCCGTGGCTTTTGTTTCTGAACGGGCAGTGGGTATGTGTGCAGATATGACATTCTCTGTTGCAGTTCGGTCTGCCGTCATCGGCAAGCTCCGTAACTCCGCAGGAGCGTACCATCTTCCTGTCCTTCAAGGCGGCTTCCTCCATGATGCGTTCTCCCTCAGCCTTGCTGTCCCTTGCCTTTGCTTTCTCTCCGGCCTCCACGATCTCCTCATA
The DNA here is from genome assembly GCA_030529985.1 of Bacillota bacterium. Taxonomy (GTDB): domain Bacteria; phylum Bacillota; class Clostridia; order Peptostreptococcales; family Anaerovoracaceae; genus Lentihominibacter. The sequence continues at coordinate 9,202 of JAUMVV010000008.1, read as the reverse complement.
TTCTTCTTCAGTGATCATTCCGTAGTCCAGCTTGTACCCGGTCATATCATATCCCTGCTCTTCGCATTCACGGATATGCTTTATCATTTCCTCGCGTTTCGCATCCTTCTCAGCAAGCTCAGCCGCAACTCCCGCCAAAGCCGCTGCCGCTGTGCTTCCTGCACCTTCTGCCGCTTCACCGGCTGTCACGGCCTGCGCCGCGGTACTCTTGATTCCCAGCTCGTTCTCCTCCGGCTTAACAAACTCAAAACCCAGAGATTTTTCAAGAAGCTTTATCGCTCCTTCACGGTGTTTGACGCTAAGCACCCCTAAAGATGCCATAATGTAGTCGTTATCGACGGCAATTTTCGCATGACTTGTAGGGAAAAGCTTGGTTCCCGTCCGGTCGTACTGACAGATACGCCCCATTATCTCCTTGCGATGAGGCAGCCTGGTGAGAGCTCCCCCCGTTCCCACTATGTATTTAACCGGTGTGAGATCCTTGCCCTCTGCGACAGTACTTCTGCCGCTTGGTCCGTATATATATCTTATCTGACCCGCATGACGGTCAACTGCCTTCATAACAGCCTCCTCCGTCAGCATCTCCACCAGCTTAAATTCCTCCTCTGTTTTCGGAATGGCAACATAGCCCTCCAGCGCGGCATCGGGATCAAAGCCCGCCTCGGCTGCCTTTGCTCTGAACTCTTCCTCTCCCATGGATTCGATAACCTTCATGCGGTTAACATAGACGCCCAGATCTCCCTCTACTGTCCTCTTGGCGAAGGGCTCCGGTGCGGTCATTATTCTGGCTACATTGTCGGATTCCTTGCAGACAGAATGAACATCCGTTGTTGCTCCGCCTACATCAATCACCATTACTTCTCCCAGACAGTCGTTAAGGAGCTTTGTCGCCTGCATTACCGCCCCCGGGGTAGGCACTATGGGTCCGTTTACCATGTCGCGAACATGCTCCATTCCCGGAGCGTTAGTGATGTGATCTTCGAATGCATCCTGTATCGCTTTGCGGCAGGGTTCAACATTCATATCGTCTATACGCGGGTAAACATTCTCGACATTGTACAGCCTCTGATGGGGCAGTCCGTCACGATCCGCCTCCTCGTCTGAAAAGATGATTTCCATTTCCTCCCGGTTCTCTATATTGCCTGCATAGATGATCGGTGTTGACATTCCCAGATCGCGAATTTTCTCGGCATTTTCGATAGCCGTATCTCTTTCCCCGTAATCAACGCCGCCTGCAATAAGAATCAGGTTAGGCTGTATCTCCTTGATTTTCTTCAGGTCCGTGCGGCGTAATCTTCCCGCTGTTACATAGTGGATGATTCCGCCTGCACCCAGAGCCGCCTCCTTAGCCGCTCTGGCGGTCATATCATATACCAGACCGTGGACTGTCATCTTAAGTCCGCCGGCCGCTGATGAGGTTGCCAGCATTTCATCATACTCCAGGCTGTCGATCCCCTTCCTTGCGCAGAGATCATCTATTGCCCCCTGAAGTCCGACTCTGACATCCCCTTCCAGCACTGAGGTCGGTGCCTGTCCCTGTGCCCAGAATTCCGGGCTGTCGCTGTCTATATTTTTAAATGCATTTACTACTGTGGTAGTTGAGCCGATCTCGGCTACCAAAACATCTACTCTCATATTTCTCCTTTTCATACGAACTGGAAGGGAAAACCCCTTCTCTGTTTCGCATGCATTTAAGCTGAAAGGGGTCGGGCTCATAGCCCGGCCCCTCGTATGTTCTGCCTTTACGCAGATGAATCCGTCTGTTTAGATCTTCTCAGATCTGTTTATTCAGCTTCTACTTCCGGCGGTTCTTCGCCTCTTCTTCTCATGGCTTCTTCAGCCAGGAAGGTTGCAACATCAATACCGTGTGAATCTCTTCCGAAACCTTCATCGATACCGGTTTCCCGTGCTTCTTCAGGGATTACCTGTGTTCCGCCTGCGGCGATGATAACCTTGTCACGGATACCTTTTTCGATTGCCAGTTCGTTGATTCTCTTCATGTTCTTGTAATGAACATTGTCATGTGAAATGATGGTCGATGCCAGGATAGCATTTGCGTTGAGCTCCACTGCAGCATCAACCAGTTTTTCTACAGGAACAGAAGTTCCGAGGTAGTTTACCTTTACTCCCCATTTTTCGATTCCGCCGTGTTTGATGTTGATGATCTCACGAAGACCTACTGAATGCTCGTCGTTACCAACTGTTCCGCATACAACTACCATAGGATGTTCTTCGAACTCCTTGTACAGAACTTCGTCTGACTGGTGATGCGGCGGTGCAGGGATTTCGAGAGTTGAAGGATCGATATCGAAAGGAACCTTACCCTTCATTTCCACTCTTGTTCCCTCTGCATTCTGGAGAACTTCCTTACTGATTACAACAGGATCCTCCAGTCCCAGCTTGTTGCCGATTTCCAGAGCAACTGCTTCAGCAGCTCTTGCATGGGTAGGAACACACATTGTCATCATCACGATACCGTCACCGCACCATTCCATTTCAGGGATGATAGCCTTGCCGTCATGGTACTTGGCAACCTTTTCGAGTCTTACATTTACATTATCTTCTTCATCAAGCTCGTCGATGTAAACAATCTTGCTTCTGTCTTCAAATGTACATCCTCCGATAAGAGCTGCAGGATCTGCAGGGTCTCCGCCGTACTGCTCAACATTGTTGTTTCCGAAGTGAGCTGTTACGGGAGCCATGTAGTCATCTTCTCTTTCAAAGATGTATCCGTAGCCTACACCGCCGTCCAGCTTTCTCGCAATACCGTCACCGTTTCTTTCAGGATACTTTCCTGAGTCAACGAAGAATCCTTCTTCAACAGCCTTGAAGTATCCGCCTGCCTCTACGATCTCTTCCATGAACAGGAGTGCTCTTTCCTTGATATCTCTGGCTATCTCTCTGAGAGGGCCGTCCTTCTTCAGTTCAACCATTTCCATGAGTCCGTCCATGCCGATTAGCGCCTGCTTGGCATTGTCACATGCTTCGATGTTGTAGATATGCCAAGGAACGTTTCTTCCTTCATCAGGAGTGATCGTTGACTGAATATCTGCTGAAGTCAGCTTGGAGATGAACATGTCCAGAATGTGTGTTACTGTAGCTTCCCTTGCTGATGAGCAGATGTACTTGGTGTTCTGCTGTGCTCTCATCTTGTATCTGCCGCAGATGTCACGAAGGGCTACTGCATATGGCAGGTCGTAGTACATGAGAGGTCCCGGCACTGCTGTCGGCGGTACTGTTGACAGTGAAATGTTTTCAGGCTTGATACCAACCTTCTCTGAGAACAATGAGTTGATCGAATGCTGTACGATCAGCTCAGGCATAACCTTCCATGCATCTCTGGCTGTTGCGTTCGCATTGTGTGCTCCGTCTATCTGAAGCATGTCAGCCCACTGCATGACCCTCTTCGATTCGCATGCGTCTACGAAGGATCTGATCGCGTTGATATCCCTGTACAGTACATTGTACTGAGGGTCCTGGTGAGCACCGTTAACACCTTCTTCTGCGAACATTACCGCTACATCAGGGCCTGCTACGCCTGATACATATGAGTGGTAGTTGATAGGACGGCCAACTTCATCTTCGATTATGTCGCAGGCTTTTCTCTGTGCTCTGACCTGCTTACGGGTGATAGGAACTCCGCCTATACCCTGCGGTGTACCTTCCATCAGACCGTCGATGTGTGACTGTCCCATGTGTCTGATTACCATAAGGTGATCGGCACCGTGCCATGCGCCCATCCTCATTCTTCTGATATCGTCCTCGAATCTTCCTGAAGCGATTTCAGTAGTGATCACAGGCATAGGCTGCGGGTCTATATTTTCAAAGTACTTTGCAGGAGGAAGTCCTACGCTGTTCTTCAGAGGCTTTGAGCAATCGTGATACTCGAAAGGTCCCATCTTGAGTCCCGGAGCCGGTTCTCTCCAGTGCCAGCCTCTTCTTCTGGGCTCGTACTTGTCCAGATCCTTAAGGATTTCTCTAATATTTAATTTTTCATTAGGTTCTAATTTGTATTCTGACATTTCACTACCTCCTTACTTAAAGCTTGCTACTACTTCGTCCCAGTATTCACCGGCAACCAGCTTTTCTGCTGCTTCCTTTGCTGAGAGGTCGTGTGCCTTCATTACCTTGTAAACCACGTGGCCTGCACCGTGTCCCATAAGACCTCTGTCCATGCAGCCTTCAACCACCTTCTGAGTGTCCAGTGATGAAACGCCCATTCTCAGGAGAACGGCTCTCTCTACTGAAGGAGTTGTGTTCTTTCTGCCCAGCTCCAGGAGCGGATCAACAACCTGTTCCGTCAGTTCCCAGAATCTGTCGTACAGTTCTTCGTCAGTCAGATTAGCGATATGCTGTCTGCGCTGTTCAAAATCGTCTGCTCTTTTCATCTTTTTTTCTCCTTATGATCTGCCCAAATCTTAAAATCTTCACTCGCTTTCCGAAGGGAAACCGCCGGAAGATCCGATGTCAGGAGTGCTGCACCTTCGCTTTACAGCACTCTGTGACTGATTCGGTGCACAGATCAAACGCCCGGCCCCCGCAGCCTCAGCTGCGGGCCGATTCACGCGTCTGACCCTTTGGTTATAACAAATTGTTCTCCTCGAGAACCTTCTTAACGAAGCTTACATCCTTCTTTGTCTCCTCTGCGAGGAATTCAAGGTCGGATGCACTTGGCTTAACGCCTGCCTTCTTTACAGCCTTCTTGATAAGAGAAGCTCTGAAGTGGTCTACATCTGCTTCCTTGTACTTGAAGAGTGCAGGGCTTGACGGAAGTATAACGCTCTTTCCCGGAACCTCTTCCTTAGGGTCGCCGATTCTTACATCGATACCGTTCTGCTTAGCAAACCAGAGCTGCGGCTGTACATGCTTGCCTGCGCCAGTGTACTCGGTTTCTGAAACCACCAGAATATTATCCTCAGGCAGTTCCTGTGCCAGCGAGAATGCGGCAGCCAGTGCAGTCTGTCCTGCAGGTCCTCTCTCGATGCCTTCAAGCTGTGCCAGCATCTCTGTCATGTACATTACTTCTCCCTGAGTGATAGTTACATATCTGTCCATATATCTCAGCGGTCTTGCTGCCGATCTCGGTACATCTGAATGGTCAGGATCCGTTGCATAAGGGACACCGAAGCCTGTATGACCTGTGGTACATGATTTCTTGTTGAAATCCACATCGGATGCCATGGAGAGACCCGAAAGGTCGATCGATGCTGATACCACCTGCGCATCGCAGCCTGCCTTCCTGACACCGCGGGCGGTTCCTGTTACCATACCGCCGCCTGCTGTGGTGCAGACCACCATGTCGGGATCCCTGTCCAGTCTCTCCCTGCACTGCTGCACGATTTCATATCCGAGAGTGTCGATTCCCGCAATTCCGAACGGTGAGTACAGTGATGCATTGAAGTAGCCCGTATCCTCCAGAATCGAAAGGAAGGAGTAAAACAGTTCGGGACCTACTGTAAGCTGAACGACCTCTGCTCCCAGAGCTTCGCATTTTCGTGCCTTCTCTACGATTTCAGGCTGTCCGATTCCCTTTGAATCGTAGCATTCCTGAACGATTATGCACTTCAGTCCCTGCATTGCCGCCTGAGACGCTACTGCAGCACCGTAGTTTCCGGAGGTTGCGGCCATAACGCCCTTGTAACCCAGCTTCTTTGCGTGGTATACAGCACAGGCCGCGCGTCTGTCTTTGAATGAGCCGGATGCATTTGCCGCTTCATCCTTGATGAAGATCCTGGCACCGTAACCCGGCTTCGCATACTTGCGAGCCAGCTTCGTGATGTTTCTCGCTTCCAGAAGCGGCGTATTTCCAACACCGTACCGGCTCTGAATTCTGTTAACTTCTTCCAGTGTGTATCCTGTTGAAGTCATGAGCTTCTCATAGTCAAATGCTATCGGGGAAGTTTCAAATTCCGCATAGTCAAGCCCCAGTGCGTCCTTCTGGATATCGTTAGATCTGCCCATTACGGATGCATAGTCTTTTGCCAGTGCCATTATTTGTCACCTCCTATTTCAGCCATCTCTTCTCTGAGCTGCTTGTCGATTGCAATCAGTTCAGGAACGAATTTACCGTAGCTGTGGTCATAATAAGGAGCCTCGTCAATAAGTGTACCCTTCTCGGTTCTGCCTACTGCTGTCTCAACTTCTACTTCGTCTCCCAGCTTGGCATCTGCGAGCAGGAAGCCCTTTGTCCACTGTTCAAGGTCGCACTTCTGCGTGTCTTCAGGAAGCTTTGCCGTACGCTCCTCTGCCTTCAGGACAACGCTGTGGATGCGAACCCAGTCGCCTTTCTTTGCCATTTTGATTCCTTTCTTTTCGTTGTGACAATCCCTTTCTATTTAACGATCTTCTTGTCTTCTCTCACCTTGTTTCTCATGTCACCCATGATTGCACATGGAATAGGCATTGTGATCATAGTCTGAAGTCCCGGTTCAGCATTGATAATGTTAGGAATGCTGTTTGCAATCATAGCGATCGTTCCCAGTCCCCCTTCAACCTCAGGGCTGTTGACCATGTTGATTGCAGGAGTTCCTTCGATGATCACATAGTCGCCTGTGTTGATTCCAACCTGCTCAGGTTCGATCTGCTGCGGATGCTCCATTCTGACTTCCATGCCGTTTGACAGTTTAGCGTCAGCCACCATTGCAACGCCTGCGCATGAACCTGCAGCTGCGAAGCCGTAAGGTGACTTTCTGTCAACATCAGTAAGGATAGGATCCATGTCCTGCGAAAATTCTTCAACTGTCAGTCCCAGTCCGTCAGCCATCATGCCAACTGATTCTGCGAATCCAACATGACCTGCCATTGAACCGTCAGCCTTGCGGGCTTCAAACTCTTCCTTGCTGATGCCGATTCCCTGTTCTTCCATTACTGTAGGTCCGAATGGGGAAAGTGAGTTTACTCTCTTTGAGAGGATATGCTCTACATCTACCATGCAGCCTGTCATTACCAGCACCAGCAGATCCATGATATGACCCGGGTTGATTCCTGTTCCCATTACTGATACGCCGTTTGCCTTGGCGATCTCGTCCAGTTCCTTAGCCAGTTCAGGTTCCTGTGCCTGCGGATATGCCATCTGTTCAGCTGAAGTGATTGCGTTCATTCCTGCTTCCATAACCATCTTCAGCTTCGGGAATACATCCTTAGTGAAGGAGTCTGTGCAGACGATAACAACGTCAGCAGCACCCGGCTTGATTACATCTTCAGCGGCTCCCATGATCACATCTTCTCTATCGCCTCTTTCGTGCTCGATAATCGGAAGATCGAACATTGACTTGCCGATTCTGTCGCCGATTTCAACTGCACCGACGATGTCAACGCCCTTCTTTGTCAGAAGCATGTTTGCGATTCCGCCGCCCATAGCGCCAAGTCCCCAGATGATTACTTTTACGTTCTTCATTTTCAGTTCTCCTTTTCATCTTTTCTGAACCCGCCCCGATTTACGGAGTAAATCGACGGAAGGTCCGACGCGAAGCCTGCCCGAATCTCTGATCCGGCTGCGTGCCGCCGCGTACTTTATCCTATAACAACTTAAACTTATTTGATGCCATATTAAAAAAGCAAGTCCTGTGCCAACTCCCCCATGCCTTCTTTTCTTATTCCTTTTTCCCCAAAACCCTTGCGGTTACAGCGTTCCGGCCTTCCGCAAAGACAGCAGCGTTTTAATGCGCCACAGTGGCTTTTTCTATTTGTTTCCATTTAATGCAAAAATATTTGCAGAACGCCTGCAAATATTTTTGCTCATACATCTCAAAATTTCTGTTTCCTGCCTGTCCCGCACCGCTCGGATTGGGCGGCTCATATATCGTATTTCTTTATCTTGTGCTGCAAGTTCTGCCGGAGCATCCCCAGCTCCTTAGCGGTTTTCGATACATTGCCGTCATTAGACAGGAGCTGCTGTCTTATCACAGTCTCTTCTATACCCTCAAGATATTCCGAAAGAGAGCTGCTGTTTGCTGCGAAATCCCTGAAACCGGATGTCCTGCCTTTGTATTCGCTGCCCATTTCAATATCTTCCGCCTGCAGAACATGTTCGTCGTCCGCCATGGAGACGGCCGCCATTATGATGTTCTCCAGCTCTCTCACATTTCCGGGATATTCGTAATTGTACAATTTGTCGCGGGCTGCGTCGGAAACCATCCATATTTCCTTGCCGAATCTCTCGTTATACTTCTTGAGAAACTCGCTGACCAGAACGGGTATATCTTCCTTCCTTTCTCTAAGAGGCGGTATGCTCAGGTTCACTATCCCCAGCCTGAAGTACAGGTCTCTTCTGAGCCGCCCCTCTTCCATCAGCTTCTCTGCCGGTTCGTTGATCGTGGCTATTATTCTGACATCAACGGCTATGTCTCTGGTACCGCCGACTCTGCGGATATATTCCTCCTGCAAAACCCTCAGCAGCTTGCCCTGGATCCCTATGGGCATAGCACTGATCTCGTCAAGGAGCAGAGTCCCTCCGTTTGCCTGCTCGAAAAGTCCCGCCCTGTCTTCGGCTCCCGTGAACCCGCCTTTGACCGTGCCGAAGAGCATTCCTTCAAGTAGGCTTTCGGGGATCGCCGCGCAGTTCTGAGCCAGAAAGGGCTTGTTCTTTCGCAGTCCGTCGTAGTGTATGCTCTGTGCGAACAGCTCTTTGCCCACACCTGTCTCTCCGTATATGAGAACGGAGACATCATTTCTCGATGCCTTTCCTGCACGGGCTACAAGTTCTTCGAAGGGTCTGCTGTCGCCAATAATATCCTTGAATCTGTACCTGCTGATGCCTTTTTTTTCTTCTTTCCCGTCCACCTTCGCATTGACGCTGTCCTGCAGGTCAAGAAGGCGATTGCTCATGTCTCTTATGCCCGTAATGTCCCGGGCCACCTCCATGGCCGCCACCACCTTGTCATCAACGATTATGGGTACGGTTGAGTTTACGGTGGTAACCTCTTTGCCGTAGACATTCAGATAGGTCTGCTGCTGCTTGATAATTGACTTGCGGTGCTTCAATGCCTGATAGAGTGTGCTCTCCTCTTCGGGAATGGAGGCGAATGCCTCTCTGAAGGGTTTCCCCTGGACATCGCTCACATTTATCTTTTCCAGCTCCGCCATTTCTTCGTTGTACATAATGGTGATCCCTTCGGCATTTACCACATGCATAGCTCCTCCAAGAAGCTCCGCCGCCATCTGAAGGATTGCCTGATATTCCTTGTTTTTCATGCGCCCTCCT
>JAUMVV010000074.1:4081-6282 GCA_030529985.1 Bacillota bacterium | reverse complement strand
AGCAAGGCTATCACATTCTGTAGCGAATTCATATTATTGTACAGGTCCATATATCCTCAAATGCAGGGGAGCAGCGATCTCGGTTTCCCGGAACAACAGGAAAAACAGAATCGCTTCGGGCTTAAGCTGCATTAAATCATTATTCAAAAAAAGACAGTACAAGGTAATTGCAATGAGGCAATTAGCCTTTGCATATAGACTGATCCACCCTGCACCTGTATGGATATTCTCCGACCGCACATTTGCTGCAGGTGACAACGGTGAGACCCTATTCAGGTATGCGGTTGGTAAAAACGATAATGCGAGAAAATATTTCCTCCTTGACGAAAAATCGCCGGACTACGATAGGATGAAAAAGTTCGGGAAGGTGCTGAGTCCGAATTCTTTGAAATATAAGCTGTTGTTCCTGTGCTCGGATCTAATAATATCATCACATGCCGATGCCTGGGTAACAAATGCACTGGGGAAAAAGGGCAAATATTACAGCGATATGCTGCGCTTCAGATTCGTTTTTTTGCAGCATGGCATTACAAAAGACAATCTGTCCAGATGGCTCGGCAAGCGGAATAAAAACATTAAATGTCTGATTACCGCAGCATACGAAGAATATAGATCGTTCATAGATGGTCAATACGGGTACACAGAAAATGAAGTTAAACTGACGGGATTGCCCCGTTACGACTTGTTGCACAATAATATAAGCAAAAGAATTCTGATAATGCCCACATGGAGAAAGAATCTTGCTGGAAGACTAATATACGGAACCAGTGAAAGAGCATACAATGAAGAGTTCAGAAAGAGCGGATATTATTATTTCTACAATAATTTAATCAATAACAAGATCCTGGTCGAACTGCTTAAGAAAAAAGGATTTACAGGAGAATTATTTATGCATCCTGCACTAAAGAATCAGGCAGTTGACTTTGATGAAAACAGCACGATCACCGTTCACAAGGGCGATCCGGACTATTCGAGGGAATTTGCAGACGGGGCTTTGCTGCTGACGGATTATTCAAGCGTTGCCTTTGACTTCGCTTATTTGGGCAAACCTATTGTTTATACTCAATTTGACAGGGAAACTTTTTTTGAGGGTCATACCTATTCTGAAGGATATTTCAGCTACGAAAATGATGGATTCGGACCGGTCACTCACAGTATTGAGGACACTGTTTCAAGTATAAGCGAAATACTCGAAAATGACTGCGTAAACAGCGAGCTTTACATAGAAAGAAGGAACTCGTTTTTCGCATTTGACGATAGGAATAATTGCGAGAGGGTATACCGGGAAATAATAAATTTATGATAAAAAAAAGGTGTAATATAATATTATATGGTGTTCCTTTTTACGAAAAAGTGTAGGTCTTTAGGAACACAAAAAACGGTGAAAAGGAACAAGTTTACAGAGGGTTCCGGTGAATTTGTATGCCTTTTCAGCAAATATTATGGGTCCATAGGAACACAAAAACCGCAGATAAGGAACACACCCGATCAGCAACAGGGTAGGAGCAGAAGAGGCGGCGGAAACGCCGCCGAGTACATGATCCGGGTACAGCCTCTCCTATGATAAACAAAGATGAGGCGCATTCCCGTCTATTGAATTCATGGTGTATACTTAAGGAGATCATAAAAGTCGTTTCAGAAGCTGCATATAGGGAGGATACTATGCCACTGAAGATCATCAGAAATGACATATCAAAGGCCAGCGCTGACGCCATTGTCAATACAGCGAATCCCCAGGTGGCGGTGGGCGCGGGCGTAGACCAGACGATCTATGAAGCGGCAGGGTCCAGGGAGCTCCTGGCGGAACGGGCCAAGATCGGACCCATGAGCCCGGGACAGTCAGCCGCCACTCCTGCTTTTGCCCTGGATGCGAAGTATATCATCCATACGGTGGGTCCGGCGTGGGAGGGCGGAGGCTGCGGAGAACGTGAGGCAGTCGCTTCCTGCTACCGGGAGTCGCTGAAGCTGGCGGATGAGCTGTGCTGCGAGTCTGTAGCTTTCTCGCTGATCTCCACCGGAACCTACGGCCTCCCCAAGGATGAGGCCCTGAAGATCGCCGTCAGCGAAATCAGCTCGTTCCTGTTCACCCACGACATGACCGTGTACATGGTGGTCTACGACAGAGAATCCTTCGTCATCTCCGGCAAAGCTTTTGCAGATATCCGTTCCTATATCGAGGAGCGGGATGTCAGACTGCCGGC
>JAUMVV010000074.1:0-3981 GCA_030529985.1 Bacillota bacterium | reverse complement strand
GGGCGATCCACCACATCGCCATGTGCCATAAGTATGCAAAGGCAGAAGATGTCCCTGAGAAGACGCTCTTTGTCATCACCACCGACGGCATGGAAAATTCCAGCATAGAGTACTCCTACCGGAAGGTGAAGCAGATGATCGAAGGGGAAAAGGAACAGTACGGCTGGGAATTCCTCTTCCTGGGCGCCAACATGGACGCCGTCAGTGTGGCATCAAGGATGGGGATCAGTGCAGACCAGTCTGCCACCTTCATCAATGACGGAGAAGGCATCCGCAAAAACTTCATCGCATTCGGCGGGGTCATGGCCTCTATGGCCCGCATGGAGGACATTGATGAGACTTGCCTGGCAACCGTCAGGGAAGACTACAGCAGACGCAGCAGAAAAAGAAGCAAAGGAGAGTGATCCGTATGTATGGAGCGATACTTGGAGATATGATCGGCAGTCCCTATGAATTTGACAGGGGCGGCAAGACAAAAGATTTCCCCTTGTTTGATACAGGCGCCGGGTTCACAGATGACAGCGTGATGACGGTTGCAGTGGCAGATGCGCTTATGGAAGCGCAAAAGCAGGACAGTCTGGCTGATGAGCAGATCGTTAAGGATCTGCTCATCGATGCCATGCATAAGTGGGGACGCCGGTATCCGAACGCAGGATACGGCGGCCGGTTCTATCAGTGGCTGATGACCGGTTCAAGGCAGGCCTATAACAGCTTTGGCAACGGTTCCGGAATGCGGGTGTCTCCGGCAGGCTGGCTGTCGGCCGATCTGGAAGAAGCCAGGAGACTTGCCCGCTGGTCGGCGGAGGTCACGCATAATCATCCGGAGGGGATCAAAGGGGCAGAGGCCATAGCCAGCGCTGTATTTCTCGCCAGGACAGGGCATCCGAAAGATACTATCAGAGAGTATGTTTCTGAGGCGTTCGGATATGACCTCGCCAGGACCTGCGATGAGATCAGACCGACATACTCCTTTGATGTGACATGTCAGGGCAGTGTGCCGGAAGCAATCATAGCATTCCTGGACGGATCGGATTTTGAAGACGTTATCAGAACTGCAGTATCCCTTGGCGGTGACACTGATACCATCGGCGCCATGGCAGGATCCATCGCAGAAGCATATTACGGAGTACCGGATGATCTGAAACAGGAATGCGAGAATAGACTGTCGAAAGATATGCTTGATGTATTGGTGAGTATGCAGAACCAGTATCTAAACTCAGCAAACATGCATTCTATTCGCTGATAGAAAAAGAGTGGAGTATTTGACACCGTCAAACCACAATAATCTCTTGCAAAACAGGTGACAGGATGTTAAAATCATGCAGTATGATTGTACCTGAAGCTTAGCCGGCCGACACTCCGGCGGCAGCTCGGCATCAGGCGGATTATAAATGAAGGAGGAAATGAAATGATTACTACAGAAAAGAAAGCGGAAATTATTAAAGAGTATCAGCTGAAGGAGGGTGACACGGGATCCCCTGAAGTACAGGTGGCTATCCTGACTTACAGGATCAACGATCTGAACGAACATCTTAAGGAGCATCATAAGGATCACCACTCAAGAAGAGGACTGCTGAAGATGGTAGGACAGAGAAGGAACCTGCTCAACTACCTGAAGGAGACTGACCTTGAAAGGTACAGAGCACTTATAGCTAAGCTGGGACTCAGAAAATAGTGAACGCCTTGATTCTGACGGCTATCGTCGCAAGTGGGCGTTAGTTGCGACATGTGTCGCATGTCTAAATGGATTTAATGGCGGGGCATTTATGCACCCGTCTTTTATCGTTTATTTACGGCCGTTTTATACGGCTATTTCAGCCGCAGTCTTCGCGGCAGGGAAGTGAATTTACAGGAGGTAGTTGTAAATTATGAAGTACGAAGATTATAAGACATTCAGAACAGCCATCGGCGGTAAACTGCTGGAAGTGGAAATCGGCAAGGTCTGCGAACTGGCCAACGGACAGGCATGGGTAAAGTACGGCGATACTGTCGTAAATGTTACGGCCTGTGCATCCAAGGAACCCAGACCTGACATCGATTTTTTCCCGCTCTCTTGCGATTACGAGGAAAAGATGTATGCTGCGGGAAAGATCCCGGGAGGATTCATCAAGAGAGAGGGAAGACCCAGCGAAAGAGCTGTTCTCTGTTCAAGACTCATGGACAGACCATTACGACCTCTGTTTCCAAAAGGTTTCTTCAATGATGTGCAGGTGGTCGCAACAGTAATGTGCGTTGATAATGATGCGCCAAGCGGAATCGCCGCCATGATCGGCTCATCCATAGCACTGTCGATCTCAGATATTCCATGGGAAGGTCCAACCGGTTCCGTTGTTGTCGGAATGGTGGACGGACAGTTTATCATCAACCCGTCGGAGGCGCAGAGAGCAGAATCTTGCATGCATATGACAGTTGCGGGAACCAAGGATGCCATCATGATGGTAGAAGCGGGTGCGCAGGAGGTTCCGGAAGATGTGATGCTGGATGCAATCATGTTTGCTCATGAAGAGATCAAAAAGATTGTTGCCTTTATCGAGCAGATCGTTGAAGAAGTCGGCAAACCAAAGATGGAAATTGAACTGTACAAGGTTCCGGAAGATATCGACCGGGCAGTGCGTGGTTTTGCAGAAGAGAAGATGAAAACCGCGATCCGGACTGTCGACAAGCTGGAAAGACAGGCGAACATGGATGCTGTAGAGGCGGAAGCCAAAGAGTATTTCGAGGAAATTTATCCAGATAACGGCAAGGACATCAACAGCGTTCTTTACAATATCACTAAGGAACAGGTCAGGAGGATGATTCTGGATGAAGGTATCAGACCTGACAACCGTAAGTTAGATGAAGTCAGACCGCTGTGGATCGACCACGGTGTTCTCCCGCGGACTCACGGAACAGGCCTTTTCAAGAGAGGTCAGACACAGGTTCTGTCAGTCTGCACGCTGGGACTTCTTTCGGAAAAGCAGACAATTGACGGAATTACCGAACAGACGGGGAAGAGATACATGCATCACTACAACTTCCCGCCTTATTCGGTAGGAGAAGCAGGAAGGATGAGGAGCCCGGGAAGAAGAGAAATCGGGCACGGAGCACTGGCAGAGAGGGCACTCATACCGGTTCTGCCGAGTGAAGAGGAATTTCCGTACGCGATCAGAGTCGTATCAGAGGTGCTCTCATCCAACGGCTCAACTTCTATGGGTTCAACATGCGGTTCATGTCTGGCACTTATGGATGCCGGTGTTCCGATCAAGGCACCTGTTGCCGGTATCGCGATGGGACTGATAGAAAGAGTAGAGGAAGACGGTTCATCCAAGATGGCCATACTGTCGGACATCCAGGGCATGGAGGACTTCCTGGGCGATATGGACTTCAAGGTAACGGGTACAGCCAAGGGTGTTACTGCTATCCAGATGGATATCAAGGTTCACGGACTTTCAAGGGAAATTCTGGAACAGGCACTGGCGCAGGCTAAGGAAGGCAGAATGCATATTATGGAGGCTATGCTGGAGGATATTCCTGAGCCGAATAAGGATCTGTCACCATACGCACCGAGAATTATTACCATGCAGATACAGCCTGACCAGATAAGGATCGTTATCGGCAAGAACGGCGAAACGATCAACGGTATCATTGACAGGACAGGCGTTAAGATCGATATCAATGATGAAGGACTCGTATTTATCGCATCGCCGGACGGTGAAAGCCTTGAAGCGGCAAAGAAGGAAATCGAGATGCTGGTCAAGGAACCTGAACCGGGCGAGATCTACACAGGCAAGGTTACACGAATTATGAACTTCGGTGCATTTGTTGAAATTCTCCCGGGCCAGGAAGGTCTGGTTCATTTCAGCAAGATCGCCAAGGAGAGAATAGACAAGGTTGAAGATGTCCTCAATGTCGGTGATGAGGTGACAGTTAAGGTTATCGAGATCGACTCACAGGGGAGAATCAACCTGAGCAGAAAAGACCTGCTGTAGGAACGAGAAGTAT
>JAUMVV010000007.1:14286-35021 GCA_030529985.1 Bacillota bacterium | reverse complement strand
CCTAAATTTTGCAGCCAGAAGAGTATAAAAATGCCTGGTAAGCCCAATATATAAGGCTTTGCAGGCATTTGCTATTTTACCGAAAGTTGTAGCTATATAACGGTCATTTCTTGGTTGATCCAATTATTTTTTTTATTTCTTTGAGAGACCGTGCTGTGGTGGCAAAATCTATGTCCATGAGCTCTCCAATATCCTTCAGAATCTCATCATAATAGTGAAAAAGATATATGTTCTGTGAAGCCAATGCACAGGTACATTTTCTTAGTGAATCAATCATTGCCATCGGGGCATACTTTCTCTGAAGTTTCATCTCCAGTATCCTCACAATCAGTAGAGATACAAAACATGTCAGAAAATGAGCTTCAATGTGGTTTTCTTTACTTACAAATACAGGTCTGGCCTCCAGCTCGCTTTTGGTAATCTTAAAAGATTCTTCTATCTTCCAAAGACCTCTGTACATATCTATTATGTCGCCATCACTTCTGTCCATTTCACTTGTTACAAGCAGATAATAACCATCAAACTTTGCTTCTTCCTCAATGAGGCTTTCGTTAATGTTAAGTGCTGAAGCACTTTCGATGATTTCACCTGTTTCATCGTCGAAACTTATGTCTTCAATATACTTGACGGCTCCATGACTTGTGGCTTGCTTGTATCTGCCGGGGTGATTGACAATTTCTCTGGCCTTAGCAACAGCTTTTTCTCGTTCGTGTTTAGCACGTTCAGCATATTTCCTACTGAAAAATACAACCTGTTTTTCGTCAACGGTCTTCTTCATCTTTCTACCGGAGGAAGAAGTTACGTGTATTTTTCTTGGCTCAAGCCTGGATTTGTATTTGAAATCCTCACCTTGTTCAATGTAACCTGTTTGATCCAGAACATAATCCTTGATGCTTTTTTCCGCTCCACGGACTGACATGCTGAACACATATCCGTCATGCGACGGTGTGTTGAGTGTATACCATATATTATCTCCTGTACACATTGCTTTGTCTGCAACGGTGATGACCCGTCCCAGTTCAAACTCGGATTTTATCTCTTTGAGATTAGGCCTAAAGGTGAGGCAGTCATTTGTGTTACCGGGGAACAGCTTGTAGGTGACAGGAAGCCCGTTATTGTCCATGAAAAGTCCCAACTGAACTATCGGGTTCGGACGATGTTCCTTGCACACACCCTTAGCTTTAAAATTGTCAACCTTATCTGATTCAAAGAAGTAGTTAGTAACGTCATAGTAAACAAGGGATGTATCACGACCATAATTTTTTCTCACCTGAGTGTTCAGCCATTTTTTCAGATTGTTTTTCTCTTTGTCAAGGAACGTAAGAAAACGGTAAACGTCATCAAGTGAGAAGTCTGTGTTTTCAAAGAATCTGTTTCTGTTATTGTAATTATCCAGTTTGGATCCCGGATAAAGTATTCTGGAATAAACGAGCAACTTCATTATGTTGTTGGCATTGAACTCGAAATTGTAAATGCGTTTATGGTTATTCATAAAAAGATCTATGCCCAACTCATGATATATTTTGCTAAGTGCAGAATATCCGAAATTACGAAGCGAGTCCGTACCAATATCCATTTTTTCGTTCTTGGGAATAGTAATGACATAATCGGCAGCGTCCTGAAGCCGCTCCGCGTCCATTTGCTTGGCAACTTCGGTAAAGTGAGCAATGGGATCATCATACCGGTCGCTAAACTCGTCAGCATAGCCGATTGCCATCACAGTTTTGGAACGTATTTTTTTAGGATTATCCTTATCTCTGTACTTATGTACTATTGAAAGGTGAGTCCTTCCGGTTTTCTTATTGTAGTTTTTATGCAGATACATAATATTGCGTCCTCCCAGATGCATTATACCATATATAGTGACATATAGCAACAAGAAATATCTAAAAAATTAAAAAAATATTGCCTGAACTCATTGCAATTAGCGAGTTCAGGCGTTACTTACAAATATTGGTCTGCAAAAGAGTGGTATCAAACGGGGGAAACGGGGGAAATCCCCGAAATCAAACGGAAATCCCCGAAAAACCTTGCAGAGACTTGATATATGTGGTATCATATCCTGTAGTGTGAATCAGTTACAGTTGAGTGGGTGCAAAGCCCACTCTTCTTTTATGAATTTTTTACTCAGGGAGAAAAATGGCGAAGAAAAAGATTACCGAGCTTGTGAGTGAGCTTCTTGGCGACTATCTCACAGAGAACGGATATATACTTTACAATACGGAATATGTCAAGGAAGGCAGAGATTGGTTTCTTAGAGTGTTTGTTGATCTTGCCGGGGAAGAGGGTGATGAAGGAGACCCTGTTTACATCGGAACCGAGGACTGCGAGAAGGTCAGCAGATACCTTAGCGAGAAGCTGGATGAGGCGGATCCGATCAAGCAGAACTACTTCCTGGAGGTCAGCTCACCGGGGATGGACAGACCGCTGCTTACGCCTGCACACTATGAGAGGTATATCGGAAGTGCTGTTGAGATAAAGCTCTACAAAGCTGTGGACGGTATCAAGACCATCGAAGGAGAGCTTACTGCCTTTGCGCCTTGCGAAGGAGATTACCTTGTAACAGTAAAAGACGATAAGAACAAAGAACGGGTCATCGAATTGTCCCGGATAGCCGGAACCAAGCTGGCAGTACTTTTTTAAGAATAAATTGTTTTCTAAATGGAGGAAAAGAGAATGAGCGAATTTATGAATGCAATCAACGATCTGGTAAAGGAAAAAGGCATTCCGAAGGAAGTGATTATGGAAGCTATCGAATCTGCTCTCATATCAGCTTACAAGAAGAACTACGGGACGGCCGCAAATGTTCGGGTCGAAATGAATGATGATACCGGCGAGGCTGAAGTTCTCATGCAGAAGACTGTAGTCGACGAAGTCGAGGATGAGTTTACCGAAATCTCCCTTGAGGAGGCCAGAGAGATAGATTCAAGATATGAGGTTGATGATATCGTCGAGTATGAAGTCACGCCGAAGGACTTCGGAAGAATTGCCGCACAGACTGCCAAGCAGGTGGTGGTACAGAGACTGCGGGAAGCAGAACGGGGAATGGTGTTTGACAACTATGTATCGCGACAGGGGGATCTGATCACAGGTGTTGTCCAGAGAATAAGCAACGAGACGCTTTTCGTAAACATCGGAAATACGGAAGGTATTCTGGTTGGGGGCGAGAGAGCTGCAGGCGAAAGGTATAGAGTGAACGACAGAATCAAGGCGTACATCATGGATGTAAGGAAGAGCGCCAAAGGTCCTCAGATATTTTTGAGCCGAACCCATCCGGGATTTGTGGAGAGGCTTTTCGAGCTGGAGGTTCCTGAAATCGATGACGGAGATGTTGTAATCAAGAGCATCGCCAGAGAGGCGGGATCGAGAACTAAAATCGCAGTTTACACCGATGACGAGGATATAGATCCGGTAGGCGCATGCGTAGGTCAGAACGGCAGCAGAGTCAAGAATATCGTCGATGAACTCTGGGGAGAGAAGATCGACATCACAACATGGGATGAGGATCCTGCTGTGCTCATCAGCAATGTGCTGAGCCCGGCAAAGGTGGAAGAGGTCATGGTAGATGAGGAAGAGAGAGCGGCTACGGTCGTTGTTCCGGACTATCAGCTGTCGCTGGCAATCGGCAAGGACGGTCAGAATGTAAGGCTGGCTGCCCGTCTTTGCGGATGGAAAATCGACATAAAGAGCCATTCCCGGTATTTCGGCGATGATGAAGAGTATTGTGAGGACGAAGAGTATTACGATAACGAGGAATACTGCGGCGGCGAAGAGTTTTTTGACGAAGAAGGCGTTGAGGAAAGAGATGAAAAATAAGAAGAACCCCATGCGCAGATGTATAGGGTGCATGGAATCAAAGCCTAAGGATTCTCTCATCAGAATCGCCTGGTACGAAGACAGGCTCACCGTCGATCCGACGGGCAAAGCCAAAGGCAGAGGCGTGTATCTGTGCAAAAACAGCAGCTGTATTGAGATGGCAGGAAAGAAAAAAGCAATTCAGCGCAGCCTGCATATTGATGTGAGCGCTGAAGAAGAAGAGAGGATTTTCCAGGAGCTGAAGGCCTATGAAGAATAAGGTTCTCAGCTATATGGGTTTCGCAAAAAAATCCGGAAATCTTGTGTCCGGTGTAAACACCTGCACAGTATATCTTGACAGAAAAAGAATAAAACTCATGATCCTGGCTGAGGATATTTCACCCGGGAGCGAGAAGAAGATAATGAAGCAAATCAGGAAAGCGGGAGCGAATTTCGTTAAATACGGTACGATCGATGAACTGTCACGCGTAACGGGAACGACTGGCAGGAGCGTATTCGGAATAATGGATGAGAACTTCGCCGAGGCCATTCTGAAGGAAATAAAATCATAGCATAAAGGAGGATGTGCGTATGAAGATAAAAGATTTAGCAGTAGAACTGAATACCAGCGGCACAGAGCTGCTGAAGAAGGCAAAATCCATGGGGATAGATGTCGCCAAGGTGGGAGATGAACTTTTGGATGTTGATCTGGCAGCAGTGAGGAACGCCTTTACCAGAACTGCCTCAAAGGCAGAAACAACTGTTGCCAAGAGAAGCACGGCCAGGAAGGCTCCGGCAGGAAAAAAAGAAGGAGAACCTAAGGTTACCGTTAAGGCGGCCAATATTAAGCTGCCCGAAAAAAAGAAACCGGCTGCAAGAAAGCCTCTGACGGCGGCGCAGGAAGCGGCAAGAGCCGCAGCGGTAAGGACCCCTGCGGGCAAGCCGAAGTCACCGGCAGGAGTTCCTAAGATTTCCAAGGCGAAGCTGGAAGAGAGAATCGCCAAGGAGAAGGCAGAGGCCGAAGCGAGAAAGGGCACCATCGAGGCAAAGACGGCAGAAGTGACGGGCGAAGTGGCTTCAAAGATTGCCGATGCAGCGGAAAAGCTTGCGGAAAAGGCAAAGAAGGTGGAAAAGAAGGCCGCGGAGACTGCAGCAGCAAAATCTGCAGTAAAACCGGCTGAAGCACCTGGGGAAAAGGCTGTTGAAAAGCCTGCAGAAACTGCGGAAAAGCCTGAACCGGCAAAGAAGGAAGAGAAAACGAGAAGCAGGATCAAGGTTATCAAGAAGGCCGAAGATGTAAGACGCGAAGAGAGAGAAGCAGCCGAGAAGAGAAAGGCGGCAGCCAGGAAAAGGGCTGAAGAGAAAGCTGCAAAAAAGCCGGCAAATTCCTCCGAAAGACCGGCACGCCCATCCCGTAAAGGCACAGCAGAAAACGAAAAATCAAATGCCCCATCAGCTGCAAGATCCTCCACTCACAGCAAGAAGGGCAAGGAAAGAGACAGAGATAAAGAAAGAGACAAATTCTCAAGACTTGAAAGAGGCGGACGCAAGGCGGGGAGGCCTGAGCCGAAGTCGCTTGAGAAGCAGGAAAGAAAGAAGAGGCATCAGAACAGACCTAAGGTGGAAGAGCCGGAAACACCTGAACTCGAACTGGAAACAGGCACAGTGCTCATAAACTGTCCTATCACCGTTGCCGGTTTCGTAGAGCAGACAAAGACCACGCTTTCACAGGCTATCATGACTCTCATGAAGATGGGAGTGATGGCAAACCAGAATCAGAATCTCGATGAGGATACCGTCCAGCTTCTGGCAGATGAGATGGGAATAAAGATTGCCATCGGAGCTGTTGACAAGGAAGAAGAATATCTGGAAGAGGAAGGCATAGAGACTTTCGAGGACAAGGAAGAAGATCTTCAGCCGCGTCCGCCTATCATAACGGTTATGGGCCATGTTGACCACGGCAAGACATCGCTTCTGGATGCAATAAGAAATACCAATGTGACGGCGGGAGAATCCGGTGGAATCACCCAGCACATAGGTGCATCCGAGGTCGAATGCAACGGGCAGAAAATCGTATTCCTGGATACTCCGGGACACGAAGCATTTACGGCAATGAGAGCAAGAGGAGCACATGCCACGGATATCGCAGTGCTGGTGGTAGCGGCAGACGACTCTGTGAAGCCTCAGACGGTAGAATCCATAAGCCATGCCAAGGCCGCAGGGGTGCCGGTTATTGTTGCGATAAACAAGATGGATAAGCCGGGAGCAAATCCGGAGATAGTGAAGAAGGATCTGGCGGAGCATGGAATACTGGTAGAAGACTGGGGCGGCGATGTAATCGCGGTTCCCGTATCTGCAAAGACAGGAGAAGGCATCTCGAACCTGCTGGAGATGATACTGCTGCAGGCAGAGGTTCTGGAGCTCAAGGCCAACCCTGACAGGCTGGCGGTCGGTACGGTGCTTGAGGCCAGACTCGACAAGACAAAAGGGCCTATCGCGTCACTGCTGGTTCTCAACGGAACGCTGAAGGCGGATATGAGCGTGGTTGCGGGAACATGCTCGGGCAAGATAAGACTTATGACCAACAGCAAGGGTGAAAAGCTGAAGAAGGCAGGTCCGGCGACGGCGGTTGAAATTCTGGGGCTTTCAGATGTTCCTGTTGCCGGTGATGTATTCAATGCGGTTAAGAAGTCAAGCCAGGCCAAGGAAATCGCATATAACAGACAGCAGAAGGTGAGACAGGAGGTTATGGCGCGCAATTCGAGCCAGACTCTGGAAGAACTCTTCAGCCAGATAAAAGAGGGCGAAGTCAAGGAGCTGAACCTGATCGTCAAGGCGGATGTACAGGGTTCCGTGGGAGCGATCGTTACATCTCTCGAAAAGCTGTCCAACGATGAAGTCAAGGTAAACATCGTGCACACGGGCGTGGGTGCGATAAATGAATCGGATGTAATGCTGGCAGGAACATCAGGATCGATCATTATAGGCTTCAATGTCAGACCCAGCGTGACCGTGACAGGGATGGCAGAGCGGGACGGCATACAGATCAGGACATACAATGTAATTTACAATATTCTGGACGATGTGGAAAATGCCATGAAGGGCATGCTGGATCCTGAGTACAGAGAAGTTGTACTGGGCACAGTGGAAATCAGGGAAACCTTCAAGGTGCCGAATGTTGGAATTATCGGCGGCGCTTATGTGACAGACGGCAAGGTTGTGAGAAACGAGAGCGTCAGACTGGTACGGGACGGCATAGTGATCCACGAGGGCAGGATTTCTTCGCTGAAGAGATTCAAGGATGATGCCAAGGAAGTCGCACAGGGTTACGAATGCGGTATCGGCATCGAGAACTATAATGACATCAAAGAAGGCGATATAATCGAATGCTTCACGATGGAGGAAGTCGCCAGAGAGTAAAAGATGACAGCATGGAAGGCATACGATCGTCTTTTGGGAAATAAGAACAGAGGAATCAACAATGGGTAAAGGATACAGGCAGGGTCGCATAGGTGAGGAAATCCGCGGGATAATCAGCGATATGCTGCTTCACGGACTCAAAGATCCGAGATTAAATTCTATGATAAGCATAACGGCCGTAGAAGTAACCGGCGACAACAGCTGCGCTACGGTATTCTTCTCACCGATGGGAATTTCCGGCGATGAGGAAGAAGCTGCCGGGCAGGCTGAAGATGTCCTTGAGGGTTTCGAGAAGGCAAAGGGCTATATCAGACACGAGATCGGTCAGAAGATGAAACTCCGTCACACACCGGAGCTCATCTTCAAAATAGATCATTCAATGGAGCACTCAAGACACATTGAGTCTATATTGGAAACACTGTAACGGGACGGCAGAATACCTGTAGGCGAGTCAGGATCATTACTTGAGAATATGGTTAAAAATATCGAGTTAATTGAATTATGGGAGGAGCTAAGCACAGCTAAAAGGGTTGTGCTGTTTCCCCATGAGAACCCGGACGGAGATGCCATAGGTGCCTGCGGAGCACTTGCAAGGGCACTTAGAGAGCAGGGCGTGGAGTGCAGCGTGTGTGCCGGCAGAACGCCTGAATATCTCAGCTTCGTCGATATGGAATTTTTCACTGATGACATGGGAGCCGGCAATCCGGATATATGCGTTGCACTTGACTGCAGCGAGGTGCACAGGCTGGACAGCAGAGCAGAGGCCTTTGACAGAGGCGGCAGATGTTACTGCATCGATCATCACGAAAACGAGAAGGGCTTCGGAGACAGGTACTATATCGACAGCGATGCACCGGCTACATGCTCGATAATTTTCGATATGATGAAAGAGGCCGGAGCGGTGATCACATCCAAGGTGGCAAACTCCATATACACGGGATTGAGCACGGACACCGGCAACTTCAAGTATTCGAACACCGGTCCGAAGGCGCACAGAATCGCGGCGGAGCTCTTGGAAATCGGCGTGGATCATACTGAAATCATGACAGCCCTCTATCAGAACAGGAGCATGAAAAAACTTCGTTGCGAGAGCAGGGCAATCGACAGGGCGATGCTTTTCGCAGAAGGCAGAGGGATCATAAGCTGTCTTTCAAGCGGAGATATGGCTGAGATGGATGCGGTCAGCGAAGATGCAGATGAGATAATAGACAAACTCAGGGATATTGCAGGCGTTGAGATGGCTGCCTATCTTGAGGAACGGGAAAATGGAATCAAGATAAGCATGAGAGCTAAAACCTGCAGCGATGTGGGGAATATCTGCAAACATCTGGGAGGAGGCGGCCATGCAAAAGCAGCCGGTGCCACAGTTAAAATGTCTATGGAAGATGCATTTGCGACGGTTAAGTTTGCAATGGAAGAGGCTTTATGAAGGATGGCATTCTGGTACTGAACAAACCGCAGAACTGGACATCCGGTGACTGCGTTGCAATATGCAGGCGGGTACTCGGCGTGAAGGGTATCAGGAAGGTGGGTCACGGTGGAACGCTGGATCCTATGGCAACAGGGGTTCTGCCTATTTTCGTGGGACAGGCTACAAGGATCATGGAGTACATGGAGCTTGACAGTAAAATCTATCTATGCAGTGCCAGGCTGGGAATCACTACGGACACTCTCGATATCTGGGGGAAGGTTACGGAGGAAAAGAACTGGCAGGAAACGAGAGAGGAAAAGAGCATTACAGAAGATTCTCTGACGGCCGCACTTAAAAGCTTCGAGGGCAGCATAGAGCAGATGCCCCCCAAATATTCGGCGGTGCGGATAAAGGGCAAACGACTTTACGAATACGCTCATAAGGGGCAGGAATTGTCGGAAGAAGTTCTGTCGGAAATAAAACCGAGAAAGGTTAGTATAGAGGAGATTTCACTCAAAAATATCGACCTTGAGAAAGGCGAGCTTGCTTTTGCGGTTGAATGCTCCAAGGGTACATATATCAGAACTCTCTGTGCGGATCTGGGTGAGAAGCTTGGCTGCGGATGTGTGATGACGGGTCTTCAAAGGCTTGCCACGGGGAATATTTCCATCGACATGGCCGAAATTGACGCGGAGCAGGTTAAGGGAATGGATGCTGAGCAACTGGAAAGACTGCTTTTGCCTTCCGATTATCCCCTCGTTCATTTCGGGAAGCTTATGATGCCCGAAGGCCGTGCGGAATATTTCAGCAGAGGAAACAGCATCCGGTGGAATCAGGTAAGGGTCATAAAGAAGCCTGATGAATTCTGCAAATCCCGCAGGAACGGGAGAGGACGGAACTACGAGTATATCTACCGGGTATACTGCGAGGATACGGGAGAATTTCTGGGAACAGGATTTTATGATGAGAAGGA
This sequence comes from Bacillota bacterium, assembly GCA_030529985.1. Taxonomy (GTDB): domain Bacteria; phylum Bacillota; class Clostridia; order Peptostreptococcales; family Anaerovoracaceae; genus Lentihominibacter. The sequence continues at coordinate 25,422 of JAUMVV010000007.1, read as the reverse complement.
GAAGCGATTGAAGGCGGACAAGATTTTTGTAAGCCGGAAATAGGGAAGACATGAGAATTTTTAACAGCCTGGAAGAAATAAACAAGATAGAACCTACAGTCGTGGCACTGGGCAATTTTGACGGGATCCACAAGGGACATCAGCAGATAATATCCAGAACTGTCAAGGAGGCGGAGGCTGCGGGACTGAAGAGTGCGATTTTTACATTTTCAAATCACACCAGCACCCTTCTTAAAGATGTGCCGCCTGTTAAGAATATTCTCTATGCGGATGAGAAGATCAGGCTGCTGGAGGGCATGGGCGTTGACTACATGTTCAACATCCCCTTCACGAAGGAAATACTGAACATGAGCCCCGTTGATTTCATCGACAGGATTCTCGTTGATAAGTTCAACATCCGCGAGGCTTACTGCGGATTCAATTACCGGTTCGGATACAGGGCGGCGGGAAATCCGGAGGTGCTCATGAAGGTGGGTCTGGCGAGAGGTTTTGGCATTCATGTTCAGGAAGCGTATGAGATAGATGGTATAGTTGTCAGCAGCACCTACATACGCCGGCTTATTGAAGATGGCCGTATGGAGGAATGCACCAGATTTATGGGGAGGATGTATTCCATAGGAGGAGAGATAGTCAAGGGGAATATGCTTGGCAGAACCATAGGCTTCCCTACATGCAATACGGTGGTTGACAGCTCAATGGTTACGCCGCCGAACGGTGTCTATATCACTATGTGTACAATCGACGGCATCAGGAGACCGAGCATTACGAATGTGGGGGTGAAGCCCACAGTAGGCACTTACGAGAAAAACATTGAAACACATATATTTAATTTTGATGAAGATGTGTACGGCAGGGAGATCCGCGTGGACTTTATTAAACACACCAGAGGGGAGAAGAAGTTTGACGGTATCGAAGCTCTGAAAAATCAAATTGAACAAGATTGTATTCAAGCAAAGGCTTACCATAGGAAGAAAGGTATGTTATAATACACATTGTGGTCTGAAGAACACGGCTTCGGAGTATGGCGCAGCTTGGTAGCGCGCTTCGTTCGGGACGAAGAGGCCTGGGGTTCGAATCCCCATACTCCGACCAGCACAGCGAACCCGCCCGTTTGGGCGGGTTTTACTGTATTGCAGACGGGAACGGATGGGGATTCGAACCCGCAAGGGCGCGAACGCAGCGAAACAGCCCTGCGGGCTGTTGAACAGTGAGCGGTTCAAGGCGCCTGTGTATAGGCGGCGCTATCGATTCAATGTTAACATATTTCATCGTGAGCCCTAAAAAGTGCACAAGCAGATGTATCATTTCCTATTCTGAAAACAATGGGCATGTCCGAACCGGATTTGTGTTATAATCCTTAAGAGCAGTGATATATTAAAATTAAATCAGAAGGAGACACTTAAGAATTGGACATCATCAAGAAACTGTCGGAAGAATTCAAAATCAGAAGCACACAGGTGGAGAACACGGTAACCCTGATAGATGAAGGGAACACCATTCCGTTTATTGCGCGTTACCGCAAGGAGGTTACGGGAGGCCTGAGTGACGAAGTGCTCAGAGACATGGACGAAAGGCTGGCCTATCTGAGAGGGCTGGAGGAGCGAAAGGAAGAGGTGATAAGGCTCATTGACGAACAGGGACAGCTTACCGTGGAACTGGCAGAACGGATAAAAGAAGCCGAGGTTCTGCAGAGAGTGGAAGACCTGTATAAGCCTTTCAAGAAGAAAAAAGCGACCAGAGCGTCAAAGGCGAAGGAAAAAGGTCTCGAACCGCTGGCGGATATCATATGGCTTCAGTCAGAATCCGGCAGTCTTGCAGATATAGCCGGAGCATATACGGATACAGCCACAGGAGAAGAAAGAGGGGTAGCCTCTGAAACCGATGCCATCCGTGGTGCCTGCGATATAATCGCAGAAAGGATTTCCGATGATCCGGAAGTCAATGCCGCGGTGCGAAAAAAGACAATCGAGGCAGGTACGATTACCAGCGAAGCTGCTGACCCGGAGGAAAAAACAGTATATGAAATGTACTACGAATTCAGTGAAAAGATTTCCCAAATCCCAAACCACAGAATTCTGGCAATAAACCGCGGGGAGAAGGAAAAGAAGCTGAAGGTCAAGATTGCCGCAGATTCTGAAATCATGGAGAAACTTATTGAGGACTCACTTCCCGGCGGTACGAAAATATCGGAGGGCACAGAGTTCGAAGAAGTCCTGAAGGATACAGTTGCCGATTCCTATAAACGCCTTATCGCACCTTCCATGGAGCGTGAAATGAGGAATATGCTTACAGAAAAGGCAGAAGAGGAAGCGGTAAAGCTCTTTGCGAAAAATACGGAAAAACTTCTCATGGTTCCTCCTGTGAAGGGAGCACGGATCATCGCGATCGACCCGGGCTACAGGACGGGCTGCAAGATCGCAGTTCTCGATGAAACAGGCAAGCTGCGTGCATACACCACGGTTTATCCGACTGAACCGAAGAAGGAAATTGCCAAGACAGAAGCGACTCTGAAAAAAATTGTTGACAAATATAAGATCAATACGATAGTTATAGGCAACGGCACGGCCTCCAGAGAAACCGAGGAGGTAGTGGCGGGTTTCATCAGAAAATATACAAAGGCAAACCCTGAGGCGCAGGAAATCAGATACACGATTGTAAATGAAGCGGGAGCTTCCGTCTACTCTGCATCAAAGCTTGCAACTGAGGAATATCCTGATCTGGATGTTACTGTCAGAGGTGCTATGTCACTGGGAAGGAGACTTCAGGATCCGCTGGCAGAACTGGTAAAAATTCCGACAAAGAGCATAGGCGTCGGCCAGTATCAGCATGACATCAATCAGAAGCTTCTGGAGGGAGCACTGGACAATGTAGTTGAAGATTGTGTAAACAGAGTTGGCGTAGAGCTGAACACCGCATCGCCGTCACTTCTGGCTCATGTTGCCGGAATAAATATGGGAATTGCCAGAAACATCGTTGCCTACAGAGAGGAAAACGGGATTTTCACCGACAGGAAACAGCTCAAGAAGGTTCCGAAGCTGGGAGAAAAGGCTTACGGGCAGTGTGCCGGATTTATCCGTATCGCGGAAGGCGTGAACCCTCTGGACAATACAGCGGTTCACCCCGAATCATACAAGGCAGCTGAAACCCTGCTGAAAACTCTGGGATATGACAAGAATGCACTGACAGGAACCGAGGCCGGTTTCGCAGATATAGAAGACCGTATATGGGAAATGTATGGGGAAGAGGAGAAGCCAAAGCTTCGGGGAGACCGGGTGAAAGGTTTCGCAGCTCTTAACGAGATAGCGAAGGCATCCGGCGAAGGCAAGCCGAAGCGCAACATGAAGAAGGCGATGGCAAAACTGGCATCCGATCTGGACATCGGCGCACCGACCCTGACGGATATCGTTGCCGAAATGAAGAAGCCGGGAAGGGATCCACGAGAAGATGCGCCGGAAGTGATATTCAGAAACGATGTAAAATCCTTCGAAGATCTGAAAATAGATATGGAGCTTGAGGGAACGGTCAGAAATGTGGTGGACTTCGGAGCGTTCATTGACATAGGTGTCAAGAATGACGGGCTGGTACACATCAGCCGGATGAGCAGGAAATATATAAAACACCCTATGGAAGTGGTGTCCGTAGGCGATACCGTTAAGGTCAGAATAGTCAAGATAGATTACGACAAGCAGAAGATTGGACTGAGCATGATATGATGATCCAGGATATAGAACCGTATAGATATAATGTAACATACAAAAACTGCCACCCCGAGGAAGAAGACTGTATTATTCTCTTAAGAGACGGTGATATCCTGTTGAAAAACAGCGAAAATATTATCGAATATCCTCTGTGGGCAGAGGCAAAGGCAATCCTCGGCAGCGATATAAAAACCGTAGATGCCAAGTATCTGTTTGAAATAGAAGGTGTAGGCAGGTTCTTCTTTATCCGGGAAGGGATGTCCGACAGCATTATCGAGGTTCTCCTCAATAATGGGTATGAGCTTATGACCCGGAGGCAGGTGCAGTATTTCAAACCGCGGTGGGCTGCTTTTGCGGGAATTACTGCATGCCACTTTGCCGACTGGTACGATCAGAACAGATTTTGCGGGAAATGCGGAGGTCTCATGACCTGCCATGATGTGGAACGCATGCTGTACTGTGAGAAGTGCAAAATACCTGTATATCCGCGGATCAATCCCGTTGTGATAGTCGGCATAACGGACGGTGACAGGATTCTGCTGGTGAAATATGCAGGAGGAAGCTATCACAAATACTGTTTGGTAGCAGGCTTCGTGGAGGTTGGCGAAAGCCTTGAAGCGGCTGTTAAGCGTGAGGTTATGGAGGAAACAGGAATCCATGTTAAAAATATTCGTTACTACAAAAGCCAGCCGTGGGCTCTTTCGGGTTCGATGATTATGGGGGTATACTGTGATCTGGACGGATCGGATGAAGTTTCGCTTAATGACGGTGAACTGTCTGTCGCAGAATGGTTTGACCGTGAAGACGTCCCATACGGTGATGACGGCGTGTCTGTAACAAGTGAGCTGATGAACGGCTTCATTGAGGGTAAGGAAAAATGAAACTTGTAAGCAAGAAATTCAAAGAACTGACGGCTCCGGAACTATACGAAATCATGAGGGCGAGGAACGAGATATTCGTTATCGAACAGAACTGCATATATCAGGACTGTGACGATTGTGATTACGGATATCATGTCTATTATGCTGATGAAGAAGGCAGGGTTCATGCCTATATGCGAATCTATGAGATCGCCGAAGAGGATGCGGTCGTCAGATTTGAAGGCAGGGAAATATGGAGCGGCAACCTTACACCTGAGCAGCTTGAACGAGCCGAATATGTTTGCGGCGGTCCCTGCAGGGTTCCGAGCGTTCAGATGGGCAGAGTGCTGACCATAAAACACGGGGAAGGTCTCGGCGGCAGATTGCTTGAAGAAGGAATAAAGGTGGCATGGGAAAAGATGGGGGCAGAGAGAATTTTTATTGAGGCTGAATCCGATGTTATCGGGTATTACGAAAAGGCAGGCTTCAAAGCCGTATCAGGTGAATTCTCCAAGGATAGAATCCCCCATATTCAGATGGAGCTTTACAAGAGCGCAGGAAATCCTGTATAATGGTAAGGCAAGTTACGCGGATGTAGTTTAATGGTAAAACGGCGGCTTCCCAAGCCGCAGTCGGGGGTTCGATTCCCCTCATCCGCTCCATAAACGAATGAGTCCGCAAGGCGGGCTCATTTGTTTTATCCGTACAGGCGGAAGGGAATCGAACCCGAAAGGGCCGGAGCGTCGTGAGACAGTCAGGAGAACTGTCGAGCAGCGACGGGGGCAAGGGTTTCTTATAATCAAAAACGATAATATATTTATCATGCATGATAAATATATGTTTTTATGTTGCGCTTACTGCATTTTAAGAGATGACCATGCAGAAATTTATCACAAATGATAAATATTTATCAGTATTCATTAATGAAAAGCCTGAAAATTCAACGGTTGTAGAACATGGCACGCATATTGCTTTATTTGTTATGTAATAATAGTAGCCGAAAGCAGCTTTGAATGTTATCACATGAAATGAAAGAATTTACGGAGGAAATCAAGATGAGTGAATTTAAGAATCAGGCAGTTGTTATTACCGGAGGAAGCGGAGGCATGGGTCTTTGCATTGCAGAGTCATTTCTCAAAGAAGGTGCACAGGTTTATCTGGCTGACATAAACAAGGAAAGACTGGAGAAGGCAGTTGCAGACCTGGGAAAATTCGGCAAGGTTGATTATATCGTAACAGATGTTACAAGTGTGGCTTCAATAGAGAACATGATTTCTGAGGCCGCTTCGCGCGCCGGAAAGATAGATGTTGTTGTAAACACCGCAGGTCTGTGGGTGGAAGGTGATTCCGACAAGATGACGGAGGAAGAATGGGACAGAGTTGTAAATGTTAATCTCAAGGGAACATTCTTCGTATGCAGCAGGGCTATTCCTGAACTGGAGAAGACCGGAGGATGCATTGTAAACATCAGTTCCGATGCCGGAATCGGCGGAAATCCGGGAAACTGCATTTACAATGCTTCCAAGGGAGGCGTGACCCTTATCACTAAGTCACTTGGCCTGGAACTGGCACCGAGAGGAATCAGAGTGAATGCAGTAGCACCTGCAGATGTTGAAACTCCTATGCTGGTAGGACAGGCAGAAGTTTACGGAGGCGGCGATGTAGAAGGATATTACTGGAACCTGCTCAAAAAGTATCCGCAGGGTGAGAGAGCGAAATTCATACAGCCTTCAGAAATTGCAGAATGTGTCCTTTTCCTCGCTTCAAAGAAGGTGGATTCAATTACTGCAACAACCTTGTCAATTGATTGCGGACTGACAGCAGGCTATTGATCCCGTATCAACAGAGAGGAGTAATGATGAACAACAGCACAGTTTATCCATATATACCGAATACGGCACCTGAAACCAAGAAGAGGATGATGGAGCGTATTTCGGCAAAGACAGAAAGAGAAATTTTTGATGTTATTCCCGAAAGACTTCTGTATGACGGATTTGATTTCCCGGAAGCCATTCACGACGAATACAGCCTCAAGAGGCATACTGAAGAAATTCTCGCCAAAAATGCCAATCTGAGCACACATCTCTGCTTCAGAGGTGCCGGTTGTGCCCCGCACTTCATACCGGCAACTGTAGATGAACTTATGAAGAGAGGGGAATTCGTAACAGCCTACACCAGTGATCTGGGTGACCAGGGAAGAGGACAGCTCCAGTTTGAATACCAGAGTCTGATGGGAGAACTGCTGGACATGGAGGTCATAGCCTTCCCGCAGTATGACGGTGGAAGCTCACTGGGTCATGCCATGAGAATGTGCAAGAGGCTCACCGGAAGAAAGAAAATTCTCGTTGCGGCAAGCATGAATGCCTTTGCTCTGGATATTGCGAAAAACTACCAGAATCAGATTGACGGCGACTACTGTGATATCGTTCTCGTTGACTATGACAAGGAGACAGGTCTTTTGGATCTCGGAGACCTTGAGGCGAAACTTGACGGAGCTACGGCAGGCGTTATAATCGAAAATCCGACCTTCCTTGGAACGATCGAGGTCAACGGCAGGAAGATAGGCGAGATGGCGAAGGCCGCAGGTGCGGAGTTTGCGGTATATGCGGATCCGGTTTCTCTGGGAGTGATCGAAGCACCCGGTTCATACGGTGCTACGATTGCCTGCGGGGATGTACATTCTCTCGGAATTCACATGGGAGCAGGTGCCGGAGTCGGCGGTTATGTTATGGTCAAGGATGAATACAGATATGCCAAAGAACTTAAGGACATGATGTATGCAGCGTCCCCTACCTGTGTAGAAGGGGAAATAGGATTCAGTTTCGAGGCATCTTTTGACAGAACATCGTATGAAATAAGAGAAAAATCCGCGGAATTTACCGGAACCAGTGCAGGTATGCACACTGCTGCTGCAGGTGTTTATCTGGCTACTATGGGTCCTGAAGGGATGAAGGAACTGGGTGAGCTTATAATGCATAGATGCGCATATGCCAAGAAAAGGTTTTCACGAATCAAAGGCGTAGATGTAAAGCTGTCAGGTGTTTCTTTCAAAGAATTTGTGGCTGATTTTTCGGGAACCGGCAAAACCGTGAAAGAGATAAACGAAAGACTTCTCGAAAAAAATATAATAGGCGGATTTGATATGTCGGAAGTGTACGATGAAATGGAAAATCATATGTTGGTATGCGTAACCGAAATACATTCAAAAGAAGATATAGACAGATTTGCTGATGCCGTTGCGGAAATAACTGGTTAAAACCCGGAAAGGAAAGAGAACATTGAGTAATACAGTAATAAGAGAATTTCATCAGGCGAGATGGAATGAGCCTATAGTAACAGAACTCTCCGTGAAAGGAGAGAGGGGCGTTCTTCTTCCTGAACCGGAAGAAGAAATTCTGGCAGAAACAGGAGAACTTGATATAGGCGATATCAGGAGAAAGACGCCGCTCAACCTGCCGGAGATAAATCAACCGAGATTGGTGCGCCACTACAGCCGGCTCACACAGGAGATGATGGGATCTGATAATACGCTGGGAATATCTCAAGGTACATGCACACTTAAATACAATCCGAAGGTGCAGGAACATCTGGCTCTCGACAGCCGGATCGCCGATGTGCATCCTCTCCAGGACTGCAGCACGATGCAGGGGATTCTTGAGATAATGTACAGGACTGATCTCATGATGAGAGAATTGGCGGGAATGGCCAAGTTTTCCTTCCTGCCTTCAGGCGGAGGTCAGGCTATATATACGAATGCGCAGATCGTGAAAAAATATCACGAAGCCAAAGGGAATACCCATAAGACGGAGATCGTGACCACTCTGCACTCCCATCCGGTGGATGCCGCGGCATCATCGACGCTGGGATACAAGATCATCACACTTATGCCGGATCCTGTGACAGGACTGCCTAACTGGGATGAATACAATGCGGCTCTGAGCGATAAGACAGCAGCTATTTTTATTACAAATCCTGAAGACACAGGCATATTCAATGACAGAATAGATGAATTTGTAGCGGCTGCACATGAAAAAGGAGCTGTGTGCGTATACGACCAGGCGAACGCTAACGCACTTCTGGGGATAGCTCGCGCCGGTGACGCAGGATTTGATCTGATGCATTTCAATCTGCACAAGACATTCTCGGCACCTCACGGTTCCGATGGTCCGGGATGCGGTGCGATAGGCTGCGGAGAAGAATTCGTTAATTTTATGCCTAAACCGACAGTCGAGAAAAAAGATGATTTTTACTATCTCGACCATGACAGAAGCGAGAGCATCGGAATTGTCAAATTCTATATGGGAAATGTTCCGGCGGTGCTCAAGGCATATATGTGGTGCAGGATGCTGGGTATAGAGGGTCTCAAACAGGTGGCTGTCACATCCGTGATGAACAACCAGTATATGCTGGCGGAGATACTCGAAAAGGTGCCGGGAGTTGCTCTCAAATATGATACGGGCAAGAGGAGAATGGAACAGACCAGACTTTCCTTTGAGCCTCTCATGGAAGCAACCGGCTGCGGTGCAGTTGATGTGAACCACAGAATAGTCGACTACGGGATTTCAGAACTGTGGATGTCGCATCACCCTTTTACCGTTCCGGAGCCGTTCACACCTGAGCCGTGTGAAAGCTACAACAAGGATGATATAGACTACTATGTTGAGGTGCTTCGCAGAATATCCGAGGAGTGCAAAACAGATCCTGAAATGGTCAAAAGCGCACCTCACAAGGCTGCGAGACATGCGCCTATCGGAATCCCTGAAACGAGTTCGGAAGAGGATTTCGAAAAGCTGGCCACAACATGGCGTGCATATGTTAAACGATTCAAATAAAAGCAGAGGATCAGAGCAGGGTTCAGTCCTGCTCTGATTTTAGAATTAAGGAAAGGCAGTAAAATACTCGATGGAGAAGGTTAAGAAGGTGGGATTTGTGATAAATCCGGTAGCCGGGATAGGAGGCAAGGTGGGGCTGAAGGGCAGTGACGGCAGGGAGATACAGGAAGAAGCCATGGAAAAGGGCATACTGCCGGAAGCTCATATAAAGGCGGAAAGAGCTCTAAGGCAGCTTTTGCCGCTTCAGAATAATATTGAAATCATAACCTTCAAAGGTGCCATGGGAGGAGATTCCGCAGAGGCATTAGGGTTCAGAGCAGAATTTGCAGGAGGTGAGAAAAAATACGGACACACGGAACCGGCGGATACAGAAGCACTGGCGGAGACGGCACTCCGTGAAAATGCGGACCTTATCCTATTCGCGGGAGGAGATGGAACGGCGCGAAATATATACAGAGCCGTTGGAAACAGGGTTCCCGTGATAGGAATACCTGCAGGGGTGAAAATCCATTCGGCAGTATACGCCGTAACTCCCGAGAGTGCCGGTCAGGCAGCGATGCAGTATCTGCAGGGCGGAACTCAGAAAACCCGGGAAGCGGAGGTTATGGATCTCGATGAGGAGCTTTACCGGCAAGGTGTCGTAGCTCCCAGGCTGTACGGATATATGGTAGTTCCGGAAAACAGGCAGAAAATGCAGAATGTGAAGATGCGTTCCGTGTCCGAGAATGTGAATCTGGACTGTATAGCGACGGATGTGATAAAATCAATGGAAGAGGATGTTGTGTATCTTATCGGTGCGGGCACGACTACCCGCAACATCATGGAAATACTCGGACAGGACTACACATTGATAGGAATCGATGCGGTTAGGAACGGGCAGCTCATAGGCAAGGATCTCGATGAACCGGGCATATGGGATATAGTCAGCAAATACAGATGCGAAATAGTGCTTACGGTGATTGGAGGACAGGGCCATATTCTTGGACGGGGAAATCAGCAGATAAGTCCCCGCATAGTAAGAAAGGTGGGAGTTTCCGGAATAAAAATCGTAGCCACAAAGGAAAAACTTCTGTCGCTGCCTCTTCACAGACTCCTCGTGGATACGGGAGACGCAGAACTGGATGAAGAATTCCGAGGATATGTCAGAGTGATAACAGGACTTGATGAACGAACGATGTGTGCAGTCGGAACGGCAGACTGACAGGAGGAAACTATGAAAGCACTTGAAGGAAGGATCGCTTTAGTTACAGGAGCTGCGAGAGGTAACGGACTTGGTATCGCCCGCGTATTTGCACAGAAGGGTGCGAATGTCATAATGGCAGACAAGGACGATGAAGTCTTTGTATCATGTGAAAAGATAAAGGAGGAAACCGGCAATCGGGGAGTTTTTGCTCACATTATGGATGTAAGCTGCCGCCGACAGGTAGAGAAGGTGGTTGCCGAGTATGAGAGAGAAGTCGGCGTCACAGATATCCTGGTAAACAACGCGGGGATATCCCTTCTTACCGAGATAGAGGATATGGACGAGGAACTGAGAGACAGACATTTCGATGTCAATGTGATGGGACCGTGGAATTGCGTCAAGGCTGTGCTCCCGGGAATGATGGAGAGAAAGTATGGAAGGATCGTTACGATTTCTTCGGTTACCGGCCCGAGAGTATGTGATCCGGCAAATATCGCATATGCTACTACAAAGGCAGCTCTTCTGGGTTTTTCAAAGGCGATCGCTATCGATACGGCTGCATA
>JAUMVV010000007.1:0-14276 GCA_030529985.1 Bacillota bacterium | reverse complement strand
ATACTTCCTGACTCCGATGGTGGAGCTGACTGCGGTGGAAACGGATCCGGAAAATCCTCAGAGAGTGCTGGACGAAATTGTGGAGGCGGTGCCGGTGGGGAGATTCGGTAAGCCTGAAGAGATCGGATATCTTGCGGCTTTCCTGGCATCCGATGAGGCGGCATACATAACGGGAAGCGAATTTACAATAGACGGGGGAAGCACTCTTCCGGAAACTATTTCAGTAGGCAGGTAAATGCGAAGTTGATCAAGGAGACAATCAGATGAAACTTTCTGCGATTCAGAAGACAACACAGGCCGTAGCTGACGCTATTTCCGAGGCGGTAGGTCTTGAAACGGAAATAATAAGCGATGAAGAAAAAATCGTCGCCGGAACCGGGCGGTACAAAGCTAAGGTGGGGAGCATTGAAAAATGCGGTGACAGCAGTACGAATGAAATATACGGTATGATTTTTCGCACCGGAGTCAATTACATTATCGAAGATGCACCGGAACACCCGGACTACTGGGGCGTCGAGGGTGAGCTGGCGGAAGTTTGCTGTCCGATAGAACTTGATGGTAAGGTCATAGGGATAATAGGTCTTGTTGCCTTTGATGAAGAACAGAGGAGATTGCTTATCGAGAAAAAGCAGAGCCTGCTGGATTTCTGCACGAAGATGGCATACCTGCTGTCTTCAAAAGCAAAGGAAATGGCGGTCACGAACGGAATGAAGACTATTCTTTCGTCTATTGACGAAGGGGTATTATATGTGAGCCGGGCAGGAACAGTGATCGAATGCAATGAACAGGCGGCCAGACTTTTTAATGAAAATTACAACGAGATCGTTGGAAACAATATACGCAACATCTGCAGCGACAGATTTGTGACGGATGTGGTGAGTATGGGAACCGCTTTCAGAAATGTGGAACGCCGGTTTACAAATCCGGATGGGAGAAACCTCCATTTCATGATGGATATATACCCTATCAAGCTCATAGAGAATGAGGAGGGAGAAACCGATCCTGATGCGGAATGTGTGGGAACCGTTATATCCATGAGAGATATGGCCGACATAAAGCAGATGGTCTATGAGTTGACGGATAACAGCATGACAGATACATATAGCGAGATAATAGGAGAGAGCAAGGCGATAAGAAACATAAAGGGATATATCAACAGGATCGCCGACAGCCAGTCCAGCGTACTCATAACGGGGGAAAGCGGAACAGGCAAGAGCCTCGTTGCAAAGGCTATACACAGCAGCAGCGGGAAGAAGGACAAGCCTTTCATTCATGTCAACTGTGCCGCTATACCCGACACGCTTATCGAAAGTGAGCTGTTCGGATATGAGGCGGGAGCATTTACCGGAGCAAGGGAGACGGGAAAACCCGGAAAATTCGAAATGGCTGACGGCGGGACCATATTCCTTGATGAGATAGGAGATGTGCCGATCCACCTTCAGGGTAAGCTGCTCCATGTTCTCCAGTTCGGAAAATTCGAGCGTATCGGAGGAACCAGGGAGATTTCGGTGGATATACGCATTATAGCCGCCACAAACAGGGATCTGGAAGTCATGATAAAGAACAGGGAGTTCCGTGAAGATCTGTTTTTCCGGCTCAATGTGATACCTATGCATATGCCTTCCCTCAGAGAGCGCAGAGAAGACCTTCCTCTGCTCCTCGACAATGCTGTTGCCAAGTATTCGGAAATGCTGGGCAAACCGGTTCAGGGCATCAATGATGAAACCATGCTGATGCTTATGTCGTATAACTGGCCGGGGAATGTCAGGGAGCTTGAAAACGCGATAGAATTTGCAATCAATATGGAGGATTCTCCGGTAATTACAACAGCTTCTCTTCCTGAAAGCTTCAAGAGCGGAGGAGCCGTCTACAGAAATGATCTTACTCTGGAGGAGCAGTGCAGAGCCTTTGAGAGGCAGATAATCGAAAGGTTGCTGGAGGAGGAAGGTTACAGCGTCAATAGCAAACGGAAGGTCGCCGCAAGACTTGGAATCGGAGAAGCTACTCTGTACAGGAAGATAAAGAGTCTGGGAATCAGTTCCAGAGGAGAACAGTGATGTTATTTGAAGCCATATGACATGAAATGAGCCGCCCCTGCCGGGCGGCTCATTTCTGCAATGTTGTATTAAAGTTGTATTAAAGGGTGGTATTGACCTTTATTACCTGACTAATTTTTCAAATCCTTCCGTCGTATATTCTTTGCCCTGTCTTTTAAGTTCCAGGTTTTTCATCATTAACAGGAAGCGGGGTTTTGTTACAGGGTAAAGCAGTATGATAACTCCCGCTGCCAGGCAGAAGAGACCCGGCCAGAATGTGAACAGGGACTTGATGGCTGCCAGAGCTTCCGGAGTCTGTGCGGCTGCAGAAGCGTTGTAGTTTGCAAACTCGAGAATGAAGCCTGTGAGAGCTCCGGCTGCGGCGCCTCCCAGCTTGCCGCAGAAGGAGAAGAACGCCATGAGGAAGCCTTCTCTTCGCTTCCCGTTTTTGAATTCATCGATCTCAAATACATCGTAAAGGAGCGTGTAGCTCAATGTCCAGTGTCCCGCGGAACCGATATTTATAACGGCCGCGAAGAAAATCGCAACTCCGAGAGTTTCGATAGGAAGGAATTTGCCGATCACCATGATGGCTCCCCCGAGAAACATGCAGGCTATATAAACGGCTCTCTTATCGAATTTAACCGCCAGAGGTCCGAGCAGTAATGCCACGATTATTCCTCCTGCAGTAACTCCTGTATATATGAGCGAAGCCTGAGTTTCGCCCAGCCCCAGATTGTTTTCCGTGAAATACAGTATGGAAGCTGAAGAGATAGTGTACGAAGCGTAAAAGAGAAGCTGTGAAAACAGCACATTGAGGTAAGGCCTCAAACAGAGAACTTCTTTTATTTCCTTGAAGATATTGTCGTGCGTGCTGTCTGTTGTCTCTTCTATATCCAGTTCATATCCGCGCGTTGCATTCCAGCTTACGAGTATTACTACGGCCGCAATGGCACCGATGATAATAACCGCATACTGCCATGAATCCGCATCGCTGTAGCCCATGTTCTGGAATGTACCAACCAGAAATGTAGGAACCGCACTTGCGAAAAAAACGCCTATGAAGTTGAATACCTGTGCTATGGAACGGATCCTCGTACGTTCGTCGGTGTTGGTTGTCAGGCATCCGCCGAGAGCGAAATAAGGAATGTTGAATGCTGTGTAGGCCGTCCAGAACAGCATGGCGAAAATCACATAATATGCAACTTTGGCATTCCCGTCAAATCCAACAACGTGGAAAAGCATGATCATTATAACTACGAGAGGTATGGCTGAAAACAGCAGAAACGGTCGTTTCTTACCGTATTTGGATTTACATCTGTCGGACAGCATACCTATTATTGGATCGGTGATCGCGTCCCACAGAACGGCGACTCCGATGATGGTGCCTGCAATGGCAGGGCTTATACCGGCCAGGTCGGTGAGAAAAAACAGCAGAAAGCTTCCGATGAAATCGTATGCGATAGCATCGCCGGTGCCTCCCAGAGAATATCCGATCTTAGTTTTGAACGGGATGTGCCTGTTCAGTTCAAGAGGAATTTTATCTTTCATATTCCGTCTCCTTTGTCAGTTTTGGTAGTTTAGTTAGTTTTAGCAGTTTTAGTAGTACCCAATTCAGTAGTGTCAAATTATTGAAAGTCAGCCTTGACGGTATTACAATAAAGCAATTATCGTGCCACAACCTCCGAAAACGCATTAAAAGCTGCAAGCGGCTTATTTCAAGCCATGCGTGCCTTTGAGCTTATATGGGCGGCGGGAATATTTATCAGAAATAATAAATCACCAATCATAATTGATAAATCTTGAAACAGATTTGCAAAACCTGTAAAAAAGCTATTGCACTTTGGAATTTACTGTTATAAAATGCCGGTGATTTAATAAGTGTGGACGAAGTGTGCTGGAGAATATGTAAATATACCGTAGAGGAAAGATCCGGTGTCATGCCGGTTCCGGATTGAAGCTTTCAGGTCAGAAACAACACATGGACACGACTCTGGAGAGAATGTGGACTCACATCGTCGAAGAAGAAAACAGATGTACAGATCTGTCAAGCTTTCAGACAAAAGGACAGAGAATTCAGGCAGAGATTTTGCCTGTGGTTCTCTGATTTTTATTGTTTTTTAATGAACCTGGGCAGGAAAGGCGGTTTGTTATGGTTTTTCTTAAAGGTACTACGTGTCTGCTCTGTGCTCTTACGCTGTTTTCGGTATTCAGCATGAAGGTGCCCGGAGGAGATAAGGCGATGAACGGACTGGCAGGAGCGGCGGTAACTACATTTCTGGTAGAGGCTTTGTGCGGATGCATAGGAGGGGATCTGGCAGGGATAGAGCTGATGAAGGAGATAGGTGCTACGGCAGGCTCCATGGGAGGTGTGGCTGCGGCGGCTCTTGTGCCTATCGCGATGGGCGCAGCACCTGTATTCGGGGTTTCTGCGGGAGCTGTGGCAGTTGGTTTCGGCATACTGCCGGGGTTTATAGCAGGATATGCCACCTACTGGATATACAGGGTTATTGTCAGATTTCTACCCGGTGGTGTGGATGTAATTGTCGGAGCGATAGTCACAGCGATTGCAGCCAGATTGATCCTGGTGTGCAGTGCCCCGTCTGTAGATGCCGTGCTGGGAGTGATAGGCGATTCCGTTATGGCGGCAACGGACAGCACGCCTCTGGTCATGGGAATGGTTCTGGGCGGAATAATGAAGATGGTATGCACATCACCGCTTTCATCGATGGCGCTGACCGCCATGCTGGGACTGACAGGGCTTCCCATGGGAATCGCATCAATGGCATGTGTGGGTGGAGCATTCAGCAACGGGATCGTATTCCGCAAGCTGGGAGTTGGAAATACAGGGCAGGTCATCGCCGTTATGATAGAGCCGCTGACTCAGGCAGACCTCGTCACGCAGAATTCGGTGCCGCTCTATATGTGCAATTTTTTCGCGGGAGGAATGTCGGGAATGATCGCTGTCACTCTGGGAATAGTGAACAATGCGCCGGGAACGGCGTCTCCTGTACCGGGGCTGTTGGCACCTTTCGCATTCAATGACCCTCTAACAGTGCTGCTCGCCGTAGCGGGAGCTGCGGCATCCGGGATAATATGCGGTATTCTGGGAACGGGTATGCTGTACAAAACCCGCTTCGGAAGACTGATCATCAATAAGACCGGCCGCGTGGCCGAAGCATGATCAGGCGGGATGCTGCAGATATTGCAGGGATATATATTCAAGAGGGATTTGCAGAGGCAGCCTGAGTGAAAAAGTAAATTATGTTTGAAAATTTGAATTCAACAGGCAAAGCGCAGAAACTACAAACTTGACACCGTCAAACAACAAACATGGCCGGAGGAGGCTGTTGCAGGTCTGTCCGTCAGTGGTTGATTTAGCCGACCGGCTATATTATACTGAAACCAATAAAAAATAGTCGACCGGCTATATGTGCGGCAAAATAGAGAAAGGTTGTCGTACGACGAATGTATAGAAAGAAATGATAATAAAAAGTGCAGCGCAGCTGGGTGAGAGAATCCGGCAACGGAGAAAAGAACTGGGATATACGCAGAGCTTCCTTTCGGAGTATTCCGGGCTCAGTGCCAGTTTTATATCCAATCTGGAGAATGGAAAAGAGACAGCAGAAATTGGGAAGATCATGTTCCTGATGAATATGCTCGGACTGGATATGGAACTGAGAGTCAGGGGTAAGTAGGTGAGAGACATGGGAAAAACGCTGGACATTTCGATAGAGATAAACGGGGTACAGGTACCGGTAGGAGAAATCACAGGTTGGCAGGATGAATATGGCCGCAGCCGCCTGCTTACAGCAAAGTTCAAATGTGGTGATTAAAGATTTGCGAAATATCCTTAGGGAAGAATTCCGGAAATACATGGAGTGAAGAGTATTTGTGAATGAGAAAACAATCATGAAGGTTTTGATACTTGCGTTCAACGGATTCGAACTGCTTGAATTCAGTGCTGTTGCAGATGTGTTGGGCTGGGCAAAGCAGGAGAGCGGACTGGATATTGAATTTGATACAGCTGGATTTTCACGAGAAGTGCAAAGCGCCTTTGGTGTCCCCATCAGGGTAGACCGGACTCTTTGGAGGAGAGGGGCAGGTGTTTGCGCGGACGTGAGCGTATGCGCGGAAGATTACGATGCACTGGTGATCCCCGGAGGTTTCGAAGAGTATGGATATTACGAAGAAGCCTATAAACATGAAACGGCTGTGTTGATCAGAGCATTTCATGAGAAAGGGAAACCGATCGCAACCATATGTGTGGGAGCGCTCGCTCTCGGAAAAAGCGGAGTGCTGAATGGAAAGAGAGCCACGACCTACTCGTTGAGTGGCGGTCATCGGCAGAAGCAGCTTGAAGCGTTTGGTGCGAAACTGATGCGTGACGATCGGATCGTCGTTGAAGAAAATCTAATCACATCCTGCGGGCCGGGGACTGCGACAGATGTTGCATTTCTCCTCCTGGAAATGCTGACAGATAAGGTCAGCTCCAGAAGGACGAAGGATAGTATGCGGTTCGAATAGTAGAAACGTAAGAAGCCGGATCACTATGGGCTAACTAAAAAACCGGAGCATTTAGACATCATGACTCCGATTTTTTTTGTCTACAGTCTGAGGCTGTCGCACCGGTGCGACAGCCTCTTTTTCATGCCAATATTGAAATTGCAACGTCGGCTATGCTTCCTCAGATATCTCAGGGACGCCTGCAGCTTCTTCGGCCGCTTTTTGTGCCAGAACCTTGTTATATTCTTCAAATATAGCGTCTCTGATTTTGTTTCTGGTTTCAGATACAAGCGGATGAGCGATATCCCTGAAATCGCCTTCTCCCATTTTCCTGCTGGGCATTGCAATAAAAAGTCCATTTTGTCCTTCGATGATCTTAATGTCATGAACTACAAATTCATCATCAAAAGTGATAGACACGATGGCTTTCATTTTGCCGTCATCGTTAACCTTGCGGATCCTTATGTCAGTAATATTCATTTCCATACCGCCTTTCATTCAATAAAATATTTTAATTCAGTGTACTATATGAAAGGAGAAAAAACAAGATATTTAACTAAAGATTCTGAAAATAATAACTGCAATAAGATTGCTCACAAAGGACTATATCTTGTGCTATAATTACCGTGTATGTAATAGGGAGGACGATAAGTGATAAATCTGTCTGAATATAGAAGAGTGCACTGTATAGGCATAGGGGGCATCGGGCTGTCTGCCGTTGCCGAGATTTTCATTTCCGGAGGCTTTGAAGTCTCCGGCTCGGATATGAGAGAGAGTGATATTACGGAACACCTTATGGAGCAGGGAGCACATATTTTTTTGGGTCACAGAGCGAAAAATGTAGAAGATGCAGACCTGGTCGTATATACGGTGGCAGTGGGGGATGATAACCCTGAGCTGCTTATGGCGAGACAACTGGGTATTCCGACGATTACCAGAGCTCAGGCGCTGGGGGCGCTAATGAGCGAATACGAGAGAAGCATCGCCATCGCAGGCACCCATGGCAAAACCACGACAACCTCGATGGTTTCGCTGATCCTCAAGAATGCCGATAGAGAACCTACCATACTGGTCGGCGGAAATCTGGAGGAAATAGGCGGTAACTGCTATGTGGGAGGACGAGACTATTTCGTTACGGAAGCGTGTGAATACAGAGACAGCTTTCTGGAACTCAAGCCTAATGTGGAGATCATACTCAATATAGATTCGGATCATCTGGATTACTTCAAGGATGTTGAGCACATAGCCAGATCCTTCGAAAAATTTGCCAGACTCGTTCCCGAAAACGGAGTCATAATAGCATATGACGCTAACCCGTTTGTCAGAAGCGTTATAGAGGGACTGGGAAATACAGTTACCTTCGGTCTTGGTGCAGAGAGCGATTATTTTGCCAGCAATATCAGATTTGACACAGAAGGCATGCCTAAATTCGATGTCAATCACGGGGGGAGAGTACTGTGCAGTATCAGTCTCAAGGTGCCCGGCGAGCACAACATACTGAACGCACTTGCTGCTTTTGCATGCAGCCATATCCTCGGTGTCGAAATAGAGGACATCATCAAAACACTGGAAAGCTATAGCGGCACGCACAGAAGATTTGACATTCTGGGGCGGACGAGCACGAATGTTAAGATAATTGACGATTACGCACATCACCCTACGGAAATCAAGGCAACCCTTTCTGCGGTGAAGAACATGAAGCACAACAGGCTCTGGTGCCTGTTCCAGCCCCACACCTATACCAGGACCCTTGCCTTGCTGGATGACTTCGCAGAGGCCTTTGATGCCGCCGACGAGGTGATGCTGGCTGAGATTTACGCTGCCCGGGAAAAGAACATCTACAAGATAAGTTCCGGAACGCTGATGGAGAAGATAAAGCAGCACAATCCCAAGCTGAAAATAGAATGTTTTGAGAACTTCCTGGCTATGGCAAATTATGTATACGATAATGCAAAAGCAGGGGATCTTATTCTGACCATGGGTGCGGGAGATATTTACAAGGTAGGTGAAATGATTCTCGATATGGATATTTCGAGAATTGAAGCAATACGCAAAACAAGAGTGAGAGAGTTAAAGAAAATCGAAGACTAGGAGGAAAAACAGGAAATGATGAGAAACAGTCTATTCGCAAACTACAAGCTTTTTACCTGCAATTCACACCCTGCACTGGCAGAGGAGATAGCATCGATTATGCGTAAACCTCTTAGCCGGCTTGAAGTAAAGAAGTTCGCTGACGGTGAAACATGTGTCAATCTGGGGGAAACAGTTCGCGGATGTGACTGCTTCGTGATCCAGTCAACATGCAGCCCGGTAAATGACAATCTCATGGAGCTTCTTATCACGATAGACGCGATGAAGAGAGCATCGGCAGGCAGGATCTGTGCGGTGGTGCCATACTACGGGTACGCCCGACAGGACAGGAAGGCTAAAGCCCGTGACCCGATCACAGCCAAGCTGGTGGCGGATATGCTGGTGGCTGCGGGTGCCGACAGAATCGTTACCATGGATCTCCATGCAGCACAGATCCAGGGATATTTCACAATTCCGGTGGATCACCTTATCGGTCAGCCGCTCCTGACAGAATACTACGCTAAGCAGAATATAGAAGATCTGGTTATCGTTTCTCCCGACCACGGCAGCGTTCCCAGAGCGAGAAATATGGCGGAGCCTCTCGAAGTTCCTATTGCCATCGTGGACAAGAGAAGACCTCGTCCGGGGGAAAGTGAAATAATGAATATTATCGGAGATATCGAGGGGAAAAACTGTGTAATACTGGACGATATGATCGACGGTGCGGGAACGATAACAAATGCCGCAAATGCGATCAGGGATCTTGGAGCGAAGAGCGTCAGAGCCTGTGCGACTCATGCCGTATTTTCCGGCAAAGCCATTCAGAGAATTCAGGATTCGGCCATAGAGGAACTGGTGATACTAAACACGATTCCGCTTCCGGAGGAGAAAAAAAGCGACAAGATCAAGGTTCTGTCGGTGGGACATGTTTTTGCTGAGACGCTCTCAAGGATACACAACAACGAATCTATCAGCAAGATATTTGAAGGGAACAGATTTTAGAATATGTATGTTATTGCAGGACTGGGAAACCCGGGGAAAAAATACGAAAAAACTCGTCATAACATGGGCTTCCTGGTTCTGGATGAATTTGCAGCGAAGCACGGTATCAAGGTGCGCAAAGTCAAGCACAAGGCACTTACGGGTGAGGGCATTATAAACGGTGAGAAGGTGCTGCTGGTAAAACCGCAGACATTCATGAATCTCAGCGGCGAATCTCTCGGAGAGGTGATGGCATATTACGGTGTGCCGCCGAAGAACCTTATCGTGATTTATGATGATATGGATCTCGATACAGGAAGCCTCCGTATCAGGAAGAAGGGCAGTTCAGGAAGTCACAACGGCATGAGATCCGTCATCTACCGGCTTCAGACTGATGAATTTCCACGCATCCGCATAGGTATAGGCAGTTCAGGCGGCAGCGACCGGAAGGACTTCGTGACAGGGTCGGTGAGCGGGCAGGAAGCAGGCATACTGGCTGACAGCATAAAAAAAGCGGCGGACTCTATAGACTGCATTCTGACTGAGGGCATCGATATCGCTATGAACAGATTCAATACAGGAAAGAAGAAGGGTTCAGAGGATGAAGGGAATGATTAACATTGCAGGCGCTTCAGAAGGCCGCATTGCACCTATCATATCCGAAATACTGAAAGAGAAAGAAGGCCAGTGTCTGATCGTTGTTCCTACATTAAACAGGGCAAAAAGACTTCAGACGGACCTTTCTTTTTTTAGTGCGCAAATGGGAGATAAGGATGACCTGCAGCGTACTTTTTTGGTTTTGCCGCCTGAAGAGGAGAGTCCGGCGGCGTATGAGGCAAAGAGTAACGATGCACTGCTGGAGAGAATGAGGGTGCTCAAAGCGGTTGCAGGCGGAGAAAACTGTGTCGTGATCGCACCGGTAACGGGAGCGATAAGAAAGCTGCCGCCCAAATCCATGTTCGTGGAAAACATCATTGAGTTGAAATTGGGGCAGGATATTGACCTCGCGGAGCTGTCAGCAAAACTGGCGCTCATGGGATATGAACGCACGGCCATGATAGAGGCAAGAGGCGAGTTCAGTGTGCGAGGCGGTATTATCGATATTTTCACACCGGAGGGCGCAAAACCATGCAGAATCGAGCTCTTCGATACCGAAATAGATTCTATCAGATCCTTTGATATGGATACTCAGCGTTCCGGTGAGAATCTGCAAAGCGTTACCGTATATCAGTGCACGCAGCTTGTCCGGGAGAGAGAATTATTCGCAAAGGCAGCCGGCAGGATCTCGCGCGCCTACAGCAGAGCGATAAAGAGAACGCCTGAACTGGAGGAAGCTTTGAACCGCAGGCGGGATCAGCTGCTGGAGTATGCGGACGGTATGGTAAATCTCCAGTACATGGAGAAATTCCCGGGGTATTTCTATGATGAAACGGAATACCTGTGGGACTATATGGAAGAACCCCTCATCATGGTGGACGATCCGGCAAGAATTGTGGAGACTCTGGAGGTGTTCTCCGCCGAAAGAACAATAGCTATAGAGGAAATACTGGAAAACGGGCGCGGTATCAAAGAGGATTTTGCTCTCCTGCCCGACGAGAAGGATTTTTTCAGAATATACGATATTCCAAAGGACAGAGATGCGGAAGGCTATATTTTCACTCCTTTCGTAATGACCATAAGGGGCGGTCTGAAGACCGCAGAAGAACCGTATCTGTCCGAGCTCAGACAGGTGGAAACGCGGCAGATGCCCCGGTATGCAGGGCACACAGACCGGTTCCGGGATGATCTTGAAAACTATATAGCCAGAGGCTTTGACATAACCATAGTATGCGGAACAGAAGAGAGAATGAAAAATATGCTGGAATTTATCCGGCATGAAAATTTCAATGAACGGGTTCTTCCGGGAAGAGCGCAGGCAGGGCATATTTCTGTTGTAGAGGGAACGATAAGCGCCGGTATGGAGCTTACAGACAGTAAGAAGTGCTACATATGGGAAGGGGATGTTTTTGGCGGCAGCAGATCCACTCGCAGAAGAGACAGGAAAGCGGCAGCATCCGGCGGCGGTACGAATGTAAGCCGTATAAAGAGCTTCGCGGATGTGGAAAAGGGTGACTATGTGGTTCACGAAAGCCATGGAATAGGCAGATTTGCGGGACTTGAACAGCTGATAGTTCAGGGGATGAAACAGGATTTTCTCAAGGTGGAATATGCCGGTTCGGATATGCTGTATATTCCGGTGGAACAACTCAGCGCTCTTCAGAAATACATAGGCGGTGACGGTGTTTCACCGCGAATAAACAAACTGTCCGGAAATGAGTGGAAGAACACTAAAGCAAGGGCAGTAGCAGCCGTTTCGGATATGGCGGCAGAGCTTCTGCGGGTCGCAAATATCAGGAGGAACAGAGCCGGCTTTGCTTTTGCAGAGGATACTGTATGGCAGAAGGAATTCGAAGACAGCTTCCCATATGCGGAGACCGATGATCAGCTCCGGTGCATAGAAGAAATCAAAAATGATATGCAAAAGCCCTACCCCATGGACAGACTCCTGTGTGGAGATGTGGGATTCGGCAAAACCGAGGTGGCTGCAAGGGCACTGTTCAAATGCGTAATAGAGGGGAAACAGGCAGCGGTTCTGGTTCCTACAACATTGCTTGCAAATCAGCATTACTATACGCTGAAGGAAAGGTTCGAAAAATTCCCCGTCCGAGTGGAAATGCTTTCCAGATTCAGGACGGCAGTCCAGCAGGATAAAATCGTAAAAAGCATAGCGAAGGGAGATGTGGATCTTGTAATAGGAACACATAGACTCCTGTCAAAGGATGTTAAATTCAGGGATCTGGGGTTGCTTGTCATTGACGAGGAGCAGAGATTCGGTGTAAGACATAAGGAGAAGATGAAGCAGCTTCGCGAGAACATCGATGTACTCACTCTATCGGCAACCCCCATTCCCAGAACCCTGCATATGTCTCTTTCGGGAATGAAGGATATGAGTACCATTCAGGAACCGCCTGAAGGCAGATATCCGGTCCAGACCTATGTTATGGAGGAAGATGAATTTCTCATCAGGGAGCTTATCGAGAAGGAAATAGGTCGCGGCGGTCAGGTATATGTCCTGTACAATAAGGTCAAGAGCATAAGCAGGGTAGCCGATACGATTCAGAGGCTGGTGCCGGACGCAGGCGTTGCGGTAGGTCATGGTCAGATGAGGGAGGCGGAGCTTGAGGATATCATCATGGACTTTGCCGCAGGAGAATACGATGTTCTCGTTTCCACTACGATAATAGAATCGGGTATGGATATTCCGAATGTAAACACTATGATAATACTGGATGCGGACAGATTCGGTTTGGCTCAGCTTTACCAGCTTAGAGGCCGGGTGGGGCGTTCGGGCAGGATGGCATACGCGTACCTGATGTACCGCAGGGACAAGGTGCTTTCTGAAATTGCAGAAAAAAGGCTTAAGGCCATACGCGATTTTACCGAATTCGGCTCAGGCTTCAGAATTGCGATGCGTGATCTGGAACTGAGAGGCGCGGGAAACCTGCTGGGCAGGGAGCAGTCGGGACATATGCTTGAAATAGGGTATGAGCTGTACTGCAAGCTGCTGGATGAAGCAATATGCAGGGAAAGCCGCAGGCAGGAGGATGGTGTGGCATCTCTCTCACTTGAAGAACCTGCAGAGACGGAAACGACGGCATTCAATCTGCCTGTCCCGGCACTGATACCTTCAAGATATATCGATGATGAAGTTCTCAAGCTGCAGATGTACAAGAAGGTCGCCATGGTGGAAACCGCTGCAGACGCTTCTGATCTGATGGATGAATTTATCGACAGATTCGGTGATCCGCCGATGGAGACATTGAATCTCATAAGGATAGCCGTGATCAGAAGTGCGGCACGCCGCATGGGAATTACGGAAATATCCCAAGAGGGAGCCAAGCTTAAGTTTACCCTAATGCCAGAGGTCAGATTCGGTGAGAATACAATACCGGTTCTGGTGAAGGCCTATGACAAAAGAATACGCTTCAACGGTGGCAAAAATCCATTCATCAGGCTGACGGTGGGAGTTGCCGCAGCCACGCAGGGAAAGGCGGCACCGGCAGGATATGCGAGTAAAATACTGAAGGAGCTGGAACAGTTTTTTGAACTTATTACTCATTAAATGAATATTTTTATAGCGATAATGTTTGGATAATGCGTATAACGGCAGGGAGTTTAAAATGGTAAGATTGATTGTGACGGCACCGCGAGGTGCAATGGACAGCCTCATCGTACAGGAGGCTTACAAGAACGGGAATATTGAAGTAGTAGGATGTGTCGGCAGACCGGGTGCGGACTATATCGGCAGGGATGCAGGACAGGTGTGTGGGCTCGGAAAGGATATCGGAGCCGCAGTATACGACAGTTTGGAAGCGGATGTAAATGGAACACCGCTCATCCGGCTTTGCGATGTCGTTGCCGATTATTCATCGATTGAAATGAGTATGGATGTTCTGGAGAAGTGCACAGCTTACAATAAGGCATTGCTTTGCGGTACAACAGGCTTTTCCCGGGAGCAGCTGAGACGCTTTGAAGAAGCGGCGGAGAGAATTCCTGTCATGCAGACGGCAAATACATCATATGTGGTAACAGTTATGAAAAAGCTGCTGCGTGAAGCTGCAGCCATGCTGGAAAACAAGGCGG
>JAUMVV010000073.1 GCA_030529985.1 Bacillota bacterium | reverse complement strand
CTACGCCCCTTGTGGACTTTCACCACAGATTGACGGCATGCCCGTCATACAACAAGACCCGAAACCGCTTTTTCAGCAGCCTCGGGTCTCCTTCTTGTCTCCGCTTATTAGCTTTACAGACTTTGAATTTCCTGCAATGCTTAAGGATAACTTTCGCTAACATCTTCTGCCTCAACAGCACTGCCTCGAGGTCTGTATGTTTTCAGAGCCTTCCGATCCTATTTGCTGTAATCGAAGAAGCCGATGCCGGTCTTCATTCCCAGCTTGTTCGCTCTTACCATCTTCCTGAGAAGCGGATGAGGTCTGTACTTGGTGTCACCAAATTCCCTGTAGAGAGTTTCCATTATTGCCAGGCATACATCCAGTCCGATCAGATCTCCCAGCGCGAGAGGTCCCATAGGGTGGTTGGCTCCGAGCTTCATGGCAGTATCGATACCCTCTGCATCAGCAACGCCGTCAGCCAGAATGCCGATACCTTCGTTTATCATCGGGATCAGAATTCTGTTTACTACGAATCCCGGCGCTTCTTCCACATCGACCGGAGTCTTTTTGAAGTCAGCACAAAGACCGAGAACCGCTTCCCTTGTTTCTTCTGAAGTGGCCAGTCCCTTAACAACTTCCACCAGCTTCATTGCAGGAACAGGGTTGAAGAAGTGCATTCCGATAATCTTGTCTGCTCTTCCTGTTGCTGCGGCAATCTCCGTGATTGAAAGTGCTGATGTATTTGTAGCGATAATGCATTCAGGCTTGCACAGCTCATCAAGCTCCTTGAACAGAGCCTTCTTTGCTTCCATGTCCTCTGTAGCCGCCTCGATAATGAAGTCAGCTTCCTTCATGATTTCCAGGTCAGTTGAGCCGGAGATCCTTGCCATTGCAGCATCCATATCCTCCTGAGTCATCTTTTCCTTTGCAACCATTTTAGCCAGCTTCTTTTCAACTGTAGCTCTTCCGCCGTCAACAGAAGTCTGTCTTCTTGATCTCTGAACTACATTGTAGCCTGCTACTGCGCATACCTGCATAATTCCTGCACCCATTGTTCCTGAGCCCAGTACGCCGATTGTTTTAATTGCCATAATAATATCCTCCTTGGCCAATCATAATGATTGTTAAAATATTAACTGTGTTGTAACGACTATTATAAACCCCGAACACCCCTGTTGTAAAGAGCTCCAAGGAAATAATCTTTTTCTTAACAAAGTTCTGCGGTTACACCCGTCTCTCGCGCGTTCAGTCGAGAAGTCTGTGCATTTCGGCCTTGTAGTTCTCCACCCCCGGCTGGTCAAAAGGATTGATCCCCGAAAGCATTGCGCTTATCGCACAGGTCGTCTCCAGGAAGTACAGAAGCTGACCGTATTCGCCCGCGTCGAGCCTGTCCATATGGATTTCCACGATAGGTATTCCCTCAGCCCTGTGAGCCCCTATCACTCCCTTTATCATCGCCTCGCTTATTTCCGCAATGGTTTTACCTTCCTGCGGACCCGACGGCACCACTATCTGTATGGAAGGTTCATCCACCACCAGCATTGTTTCCATGAATATCTGTCTTCCCTGCTGCAGGTACTGTCCCATAGAATGAAGATCCGTTGAAAAAGTCAGGGTCGTAGGCAGAAGTCCTCCTCCCCCCTTGCCCTCGCTCTCTCCGAAGAGCTGTCTTATCCATTCGCCGAGATAGCCCAGTCTGGAATGGCAGAGTTCGATAAATTCAACCTCCTTGCCCCTTTTCTGAAGGAGATATCTGCTTATGGCATAATCCGCAAGGCTCCCATCCCATTCAGGTGATTCCGCCATTTCGGCAGCCCCCGCCAGAAGGGTCCTGATATCTATACCGCTTACCGCCATCGGTAGCAGCCCTGCAGGAGTGAGCACAGAATATCTGCCTCCAATATCCTCCGGAATGCTCAAGCTCGTATATCCTTTTAACTCCGCTTCCTCACGGAGAGCCCCCTTTTCGGCATCGGTAATTGCGATAATACGCTTTGCCGCCTCCTCTTCACTGCCGTATCTGTCAGCAAGCAGGGGTTTCACTATTTCAAAGGCAGTTCTCACCTCCACAGTGCTGCCCGATTTGGAAATGACGCAGAGAATCGTCTTTTTCCTCTTTATCTCTTCAATGGCTTCCCGGAAATAGTCCGTGCACAGATTGTTTCCCAGGAACTTCACCGGTATTCCGCTTTCATATTTAGGCAAAGCCTCGATGGCCGCCCTGGCACCGAGATAAGATCCCCCTATTCCTACGACGACGAAGAGCTCCGCTTCGCTTTTCACTACATCGGCAAGATTCAAAATATACTCGAGACTGTCCCCGTATCCGCCTGCAGGCAGCCGGACCCAGCCCGTCATCTCTTCCTTTCCGGACCACAGCCTGTCCAGAGCCTTGCCCGCCTCCGGCCGCATGGCTTCAATATCCCTTTCGGCAATGCCCGTTTTGTCCGTATCTATCCTGATATTCATAGCTCTCCCTCCGCTACCATTTTACGATTATTCACGGCTCTTTACAAGATAAAGAAAAAGCGACCGTGCGGTTGCTATGATAAAGAAAAAGCGACCGTGCGGTTGCACTCTACGGCATTGCACCCGAACTGCGACTAAACTTTTCATATCGACATATATATACGGTGTTCCGCAGAGACTGACAAGGCCGGTCTGCAGCATCTTAAACGATATATCCCGGTTGATCCATCAAGGATCTAAAAACCTGTGATCCCATATTATATGCGGCGATGTGTAACCACATATAGCGATTCGCCTGCAGGATTCAGGTGATATGCGAGATTCCAAACCGGCTGCTGCTTTCGTGTCCGGCTCTGTAAGCCGCCTGCTTATATTAGTTAATACTGCTGATTGATAATGCGAGGTGATAGCTATGATTAAAAACGAAAAGGATCAGGAAATTGACAGTATTCTGTCCGGCTTCTGCGAAAACCTGCCGGCAAACCTGCGCCTCCTCCGCCTTCGGGAAGGTCTTACTCAGGAAAAGTTCGGCGAACTTCTCCGGATGTCGCGAACCAGCTACAACCGCCTCGAAAGAGGTCGCCTGTGGCCCGATCTCGTGACCGTCTGTCTCATCCTCTTCACCTTCGATCTCCCTCTGGGTTTCCTGCTGAGCAAAGACTTAGAAGACTGCGTTTATTATGCCGACTGCACCCGGCACTGTTGCGATAGATGCGATTGTACTAAACACCAGGATCATGCTGGCGGTAAGGGCTGACTGATTTTCCTGTTCGGCGAGCATTGAAACCGTAGCTGCCGTGGGGAACGCAATCCCCAGAACCACGATGCTCTTGATAAGAGGATCCACAGGCAGGAAGAATACCAGACCGAGAGTAACGGCAGGCATGACCAGCAGCTTGACAATCGACGCCTCTATCACGATCCGCGTCGTGAACACCTTGTGCATATCGGATGTTGCCAGAGATGAGCCGATAAAGATCATCGCCATCGGCGTTGAGACATTCCCTATATACAGAAGATACTCGTCGACAGCTTCAGGCAAACTCCCTCCAAGAAGACTCAGTACGAACCCGATAAAGAGTGCCAGAATGTTCGGGTTGAGCAGAAACTTGAATATTGCTCTGCTCACAGTTCTCAGCGTAGGCTTTTTCCTTTCGGGGCTGTTTCTCTGCAGCAGATTCGTGCCATATGTGAAAATGAAAAAATTCATAGCGGCATTATGTGCCAGCATGAGAAAGAGCCCTTTCTCGCCAAAAAACAGGAGGGATACGGGAAATCCCATGAAGCCGTTGTTAGGTGTGGACATGGCAAACTCAGCCACATTTGATACTTCCGCCGGAAATTTTCTTGCCCCGGCATAGGCAAATGCCATAAGCCCGTAGAGAAAAAAGCATATCAGGCTTATCCCAAAGGCAATCAGGAAATCCAGCACCACCCTGCCGGTCATATCCACATTGCCTATATTGTGAACGATGAGACATGGGTACGCGAAATAAACGATAAGTTTGTTCATGCTGTGATTCATCTTATCGTCAATGAAGTTTATTTTTCTCAGGAACCATCCTGTAAACAGTATGGCGAAAAGAACAAAATATTTAGCGTACATGACCTGCCTCGTTAAAATGGGGCGCCGCTGCGGCGCCCCGACCTTTAGCTGTAATATAAGTTGTTTGTAACATATTCAGGATCGCTGGTAATGTCGATTCCCAGCGCCTTCAGAGTCTTCTCGTCCTTGTCACTCAATATCGCAGTGCAGTGCGCTCTGCATCCGCGAAGTTCCGGGAGCTTTGACAGCGCCACCTCCGCAGCGGGGTTTGTAGCCGCCGAAATCGTCAGTGCTGTCAGGACTTCCTCACAGTTAAGTGACGATTTATCCGCCTTAAGCACATCGGTCTTCAGATTCTGTATGCTTTCGAGGATGTTCGGCGAAATCAGGTGGATTCCGTCTGCAATCTCGCTCAACTGCTTTATGGCATTGAGAACCATTGATGCCGCCGCCACCATCCTTCTGGAGCTTCTCCCCGTTATGATTTTTCCGTCTTCCAGCTCCATAGCGGTAACAACCACATTGGCGTAACGTTCATTCTCCCCTCTCTTCTTGTCTGCATAAGCTCTTGCGGGAACCACAACCGCCCTGTCTTCCACTTTCAGGTTCATATCATCCATGAGAAGCTTGGCTCTTTCCAGAATATCTGCACTGATTTTGCCCTTCTTGAAATCGCACTCCGCAATAATATATCTTCTGATTATCTCCTGGCATGCAGCTTCACGGCAAACTCCATCATCCGTTATGCCGAAGCCGGCACGGTTCACGCCCATATCCGTCGGCGACTTGTATTCCGCTTCCTTTCCTGTGATCTTCTCTATGATCCTCTTGACCACAGGGAAAACCTCCAGATCCCTGTTGTAATTTACGGCCATTTCTCCGTAGGCTTCCAGGTGGAAGGAATCGATCATGTTAACATCCTTAAGGTCTGCCGTTGCCGCTTCATAGGCAACATTTACAGGGTGCTTCAGTGGGAGATTCCATATCGGGAACGTTTCGAATTTAGCATAGCGTGCCCTGTTTCCCAGAAGGTTTTCGTGATACAGCTGCGAGAGGCTTGTTGCCAGCTTGCCGCTGCCTCCCCCCGGTCCTGTGACCACGATGAGGGGTTTTGTCACCTCTATATAAGGGTTTGCGCCGTATCCTTCATCACTAACGATGATATCCACATCTGTCGGATAGCCCTTTGTAAATCTGTGCTTGTATGTTCTGATCCCTCTCTGCTCCAGCTTGTTGATGAATTTCACCACAGCAGGGGAATCCTCCTCATATCTGGTCACCACAACGCTGTTGATTTCCAGGTCGTACTTTCTGAACATATCTATGAGCCTCAATACTTCCAGGTCATATGTTATGCCGAAGTCGGCTCTCGTCTTGTTGGTGGTGATGTCACCGGAATATACGCAGATGATGATCTCCGTCTGTTTCTTCATCTTCTGCAGGAGTTTTATCTTGGCATTTTCATCAAACCCCGGCAGTACCCGCATGGCGTGCTTGTCCTGCACCAGCTTGCCGCCGAATTCCAGATAAAGTCTGTCGCCTCCCCCCGCTTCAATTCTCTCCAGTATGTATTTCGACTGTTCCTCTATATACTTCTCTGCACTAAAGCCTATCTTCTTCATCCTGCTCTCCAATCAGTTTTCCTGTTCCTTTTGTTCTTGTCCTTTACCATACGAAATAAAACATCGAAAAGCCCAGCGTGGTGACCACCATCAGGGCAACAAGTATCCATGCGACCATTCTCGTAAACTTCTGATTCATGACATCCTCCTACATCAGCGTAATATTGAGCCTGTTTCTTCCTTCAAGGAGACCCTTCAGGCTGACCTCGTAATCGATGTCCACCTGACCCGTACCCTCCTCGGAGATGCTGCCGGCAATATCGTTCGTAAGAAGTTCAATTTCAATCGGCCCGAAGGGCGTGTCATAAATTCCCGTGTATCTCTTCCCTTTTTCGAATTTCAGCTCGTTTCCGATTCCTGCGCCCTCTCCGAAACGCTTCATCTGGACCTCCTCCCCCCGCAGCCTGAGTCTGGTCTTGCAGCCGGGCATGCCGCTGAATTCGCTTTCATCGTACAACAGGTAAAGCGCACCGTTTTTCCTGTACAGCTTCGCCTCCGTAACAAATTCCATCTCATTATCGCCTGCATCCGGACCGGTCTGCATGCTTTTGATTTTTACCATTACTTTCTTCATCTTCTCTCCCTTGTCTCTTCCCTTTCCTCTTTTCCCGAAAGCCTTTCCGAATTATGTATATGCCTCAGGTGTCAACTTCGCAGTTCCCGGCTCCACACCCCCTGCTTTCACCTGCGGCGATAATCGCCCCGCTCATAACTAAATTATTTTACCACACCCACCTTCATTATTAAAGAACCAA
>JAUMVV010000072.1 GCA_030529985.1 Bacillota bacterium | reverse complement strand
AATTCATCCCAGCCGCTTGCAGAAGCGGGGGTATTCTTTGCTTACTATGATAAAAAAGATATGCGGCCTTATGTCAGAACTGCATATCCATGTTGACTAATACGGATCGTTTCAACAAAATCCGGTAACCGTCAATTATTCACATCCTGTTATTTGATGGTATACTTCAGTTTCTTTTCGTGCACGGCACAATCCGTCAGGTACATGTTGATCAGGTTCTGATAGGATATACCCGTTTCTTCAGCCTGGCGCTTAAAATAATCGATGGTGCCGACATTCAGGCGAATCGTGATTTGCTTTTTTAATTTGTCGGCATAGGGGTTTCGTTTGCCATTTGAAAAATCATATTCATCTCTCATAATAATCACCTTTTCAGTAGTACCTGCGCTCCGTTTTAGTTGCTTTTCTGGCTGAAATTATTCGTATTGTCTGCTCATCATTCCTATAGCAGTGTCAGACTACCAAAACGTTAAGTTTTTCGCTTAATCCCAGAATTACGAACCGTTCCTCGTCATTGGAATGGTCAGGATCTGGAATGATCAAAGCATGGGGGTCCTGAAAAACACTGCACGCTTCCTCAAAGGAAATCCCATGCTTGATCTTGTTTATGGCATTCTTCTGCTCGTCCCATTCAAAAACTGTTTCTAACATAACCAAGCCCCTTTTGTAATTATATTATAATTATAAAATAATTATTGTCAAGCAAAGGGAAAGGATATTAGAGATGCCGGTAATATCGAGATTTTATTGAAATCCCTTATTGCTATTTGCGGAACAGTTTGATAAAGAAATCCGGAACACTGCTCCATGAGTGATCTCTCCGGGCCAGATTGTTGGAACTGACGCCTTGCACATTATTGATAGAAGGAAGGGTCGCCTCGCCCTTTGATTTTCGCTCGCGATTCATAGAATTATGCAGGTCTCTGCTGGTGATGACAGTTTCGCCGTCTTTACTATTGAATCCCGAGAACCCGGAAGCGGCAATGGCGATTGGAACGCCGACGAAGAACAGGACCGCCAATATCAGCACGACCATCCCGCCAGCACCGAGGTTATGATACAGCCTCTGAATTGTGTTCAAATCGGATCCGTCCGGCCGATGGAACTCAAAAGTCTTGATAAACTCTACCATTTCATCTTCTTGCTCTTTGGAGCAGGAGTCATAGTAGTTCTTCTTGTTCGTCTCCGCACACTTGTATTCGATGGTATATGCTTCATTACCATGAAGAACCAGGAAATTCATCGCATTGTCGTAGGAGTTGTCCCAGTCATAGCGGTTCATTCTTACTTCCGTAGACTCATCGATTGGTACGATGTCTTCTTCAGGAAAATTATTTTTTTCATTCGTGTAAATGCCATTATAGTAAAATGTTATTGTTTCCCGTGTGTCAGCCGTTTTGCGGACATAAGTTTTGCTTTCGAGATTGGAATTTGTTGATGATCCTGCTAACTCATATCCTGCCGGTAATTTGTAGGAAAGATTCTCATCCAGGGAGCCACTGTATTCGGTCAAATGCTGCGAATGGAGGACCGCTCCCGCGATAACTGCAAAAGCCAAAGTAACAAGAACGATCAGTATTCTGTTACGGAGCATTTTGCTTTTGATTTTCTTTAAGGACGCCGCTTCTTCGGCGAACTCGATTCTGCTGACATTTGGAATGTCTTCCTGCAAAAGCTTCAGGTATTCTCTGCAATCATCGCATTCCCTCAAGTGCTCTTCAATCAGAGCAATGCTTTCCTCACTTGCGACCCCGTCCACGTAAAGAGGCAGAAGATCTCTGATTACTTCACATTTAATATTCATCCTTCAATTCCTCCTTTTCTTTTATTTTTGCTCTGTGGTATGTAACCCTTGCCCAACTATCATTCTTTCCGAATATTTTTCCTATTTCTATGAAGGAGAGATCACTGAACGCTCGCAATGAGAACACTTCTTTATACGGGTCGTCCAGCTTTTGCATGGCAGCAATGATTTCGACTGCTTGCTCCTTCCGAATCAGCTCCTGCTCAATGCTTTCCGAACCAGCGTCTTCCGGCGGATGTTGCTTCAGGTAATTCTGACTGCGTGTCTGCCGATTCTTGTGATTCAAATAGTTATTCCGTGCAATCCGGCAAAGCCATGTTGTCAGTGAACAGTCTCCACGAAAACTATTAAGCTTTTGCAGCGCCTTGAAAAAGGTTTCCTGTGTGATATCTTCCGCCAGGTGCGGGTCGCCTGATATTGACAAGATATATCGATACACCTTTATGTAGTTGTCCTGATAGATTCTGTCCAGGTCCTGCATGATTCCCTCCGGCGGGTCTTTTGAATGCTTCTATATGATAGACAAATAGTAACATAAAACGTTACAAAAAAGAAAAAACGACCTGTGCCGTTTTTTCCGTCTTCCTAGAACCATCTCTACGTGGCATAGCCACCTCGATATTTTAGCATGGCAACTGCCATACTGATAAATTTTCTTGTGGCAGGAGTTGCGTTACTAATTGTCGGAATTGCAATGCCAAAGGTGATGTGCTGCGGAGGATCAACGGGGATCTTGATTACATCATAGTCAAGTCGGTCTGTTATCAGTTTGTTCATGATGCTCATACCTAGTCCCTGCTCAATCATTGCAATGGCAGAAAAATTTTCATGCGTCTGAAATCCGATCTGCAGAGTCAGATCATTTTCCCTGATCATGTTGGTGACATCCTCATCCAGTCCCATCGCAGGCATGATGAAGACTTCCTGTTCACAAGCTTTCAGCGGATATTTCTTTCGCTTTGCAAATGGATGGTCCTTATCCAAAACAGCAAGCATGGGATCTTCTGCAAGAGGGATCCATTCAAAGGCCATCGGTTCTTTGTAACTCATAAATGCCATATCAGCCTTCCTGCTTTCCAACAGTTTTTCTACCTCCTGTCGAATGCCCTCATGAAGATGAATCTCAATGCCGGGGTATTGCCTTTGAAACTCTTTGATGACGGCCGGAAGCCAGTGTGTTGCGATGCTGGAATAGGCAGCAATGTTTATAGTACCGACCGTGAGCCCCCGAATCTCAGCGGAGAGTTGATCGATCGCATCCTCACAGTTCAGCAATTCCCTGACGATTGGGATAAAACGTTTTCCCTCTTCCGTCAGAGTCACGCCCTTTTTATTTCTATGCAAAAGCTTCACCCCGATCTCATTTTCAAATGCCTGTATCAGCTGACTGACACCGGAGGGTGTATAATTCAATTCCTCTGCTGCTTTTGTAATAGACCCTGTTTCTGCCGCGAACAGGAATGCTTTGCATCTTGCTGTTTCCATGCTGGTATCCTTAAGTGTTACTTAATATAATATTAATACTTTATAGATTTACTTTATTATTGCTTTTCGCTACAATAAAGTCAAGATAAAACAAATCAACGATCCAAATCATACAATTCGGGTAACCATGATGAAACAACGTCTACTGCATTTCATTCAATCATACATCGTAACCTACCAGGAAAGAGAGAGCATCGCCACCAGGTATGGCGAGCCTCTTATAGGCTTTGCGGATGCATGGCATCCCTATATCCAGAATCTGCCGCAGATCGTCAGTCCGACTCATGAACTGCCGCAGAACGTCCTGCCAGATGCCAGGACTATCATTGCCTATTATGTTCCTTTTACAAAAGAACTTGCAAAATCCAACCGTGCAGATGGAACTACGGCTTCCCCTGAATGGGCTCGTGCTTACGAAGAAACCAATGCTCTCTTCGCAGAGCTTAACGAAGCAATCATCGATTTCATTCAATCCCAAGCTGGAAGTGCCGGCGTTACGCCCAAAGCGGTCACCTTCTATCAAGACAGGCTGATCAGCGACTGGTCACACCGGCATATCGCTTATGCGGCAGGTCTTGGAAGCTTCGGTCTGAATAATATGCTTTTGACTAAACACGGCTGCTGCGGCAGGTTCAGTACTGTAATCACGAATCTGGATCTGGAGGCGGGACAGCCTCTGACGGAAGAGTACTGTCTATATAAGAAAAATGGCTCCTGCGGGGCCTGCGTGAAGCATTGCCCGACAGGAGCGCTGACCTACGATGGATATGACCGATTCAAATGTTATGCCCTTTGCCAGAAAAACGCCAAACTATATACGCAGTTTGGCAGTTCCTATACAAACGAAGACGGCACCGGCGCGAACAGCGTCGGAAGTGAAGTCTGTGGAAAGTGTATCACAGGTTCACCGTGCGCTTTCTGGAAATTATAAAAAAGATATGCAGCCTTATGTCAAAACTGCATATCCTTGTTGGCTAATGCGTATAGTTTCAACACACACAAGGTAAAGACAGTCTGATACGCGTCAAACAGGAATTGATCGTAAAACCGGTCGGAGAATCTGCCCAGAAATCCGGCGGCAGAAGAGATCCAGTAACCTTCCAAAACATTCTGACAGCCGCAGTCAAAACCCTTCTGGTCATGCTGAAGGAGCTGCGGTTTGAAGGACCGGACACATGAGCAAAGACATGGGGAGATGCGCTGGACAACTTCATGAAATTCTGCATTCAGAAAGCAACCGGGATCGTTCTGGACAAACTGATCGGAAACAATGATAACCTTCGAACATAAGTTGAATGCATGAAATCGTTGTAAGTTTGAGTTGTCAGTATCCGATACAAAGATGTAGTGATTCCATTGCTGCATTTATAAGATTGCTGGTACTGGTATCTGTGATTCCAGCAATCAAAGTAGCACACATGTTAAACGGGATTAGAATGCGTGTGGCTTTTGCTCTTGCAACGGACTGGGCGATCGTCGCGGTGACTTCTCCCAGCATGGCATCTGTGATGATAATTCCAATAGGGCCTATTATTATATCGGCTGTCCTGCAGGCTACAATAACAGCGTTTTCTCCTGTAGCACCCTGATTCGCTCCAGCTTTGATCATCGCAGCTGTCGCAATACTGTTTGTTCCAACAGCTATGATACTCTCTGACGGACACTCTTTTTTAATGCGCGCAACAAGTTGTTTCCCTATGCCGCCGCCTTGTGCATCGATCACTAAAATATTCATACCATTTCCTCTTAACTGAAGATTATCATAATTTTTTATTCGGATTAAGCCCCACTGGGGGATAAAAAAGGAATCCCATCGATGGGCACAGTATCGATGGGATTGTTGAAAATGAAAAATCGAGCCAGATCATCTCTTCGTTAATGCTGCTTTTACTGTTCCTCTTGGATCTGATACTAAAACGATAACGGTCCAAATCACGAGTGCCAGTGCAACGACTGCAAATCCGAGGAAACCATCGTTGATCATATCCGCGCCCGCCGGAGCGAAGTAATCTGCGCCCGAC
This sequence comes from Bacillota bacterium, assembly GCA_030529985.1. GTDB lineage: Bacteria > Bacillota > Clostridia > Peptostreptococcales > Anaerovoracaceae > Lentihominibacter. Next base: position 1,095 of record JAUMVV010000072.1, on the reverse strand, counting down.
TCTGAAAATTCAAACACTGCGTCGATCATCCACATCAATGATGCGCCCCAGAACATCCAGCACAGTACACCAACCTTCAGATCGCGCAACGTAGGTTTCGTATACCATACTAATGTTGCAATGACTGCAGCAAAAAGTGTAATCAGTAAAGTCATACTACACCTCCTTTGAAATTGGAGTAGTTTCTGTCTCGCCTCTCTTTTCAATTACATTTGAAACAATGACCATTCCTACCCAAACGGCTGTGATCAGAACAGCCATACATACACCAACTGTTGACATCTCATGGAGCATCACTGCCGTATCTGCCGGATCTGACGCTGCAGTCAAAAATGGCGGAAACGGAACGACCTCCCCATGCCACAGATGTTCGAAGCAGAGCAGAACCGCACCGCCCCAAAGCATGTTGGAGAGCCATCTGAGCTTTCTTACAAAGGACATCTTCGCTGGTTTTTCGGATGCTTGAACAGTTGATTCTACGCTTACATCTGTGAAGTCCATCTTCTCTTCTTTTGCAGCCTTTGTAATGACTGTTGTAACGATTGCTTCTGCTGTTGGTACTAAAAAGCACGCCATAATAATACCTCCTTATAATAAAAAAACCACTATGTGCTCGTCAGTATTCTTACTGAAACAAGGAGCCTTCATGGTTCTAATAGTAACGTGATTCAATTTGATTAATTGATATATAATTCTGGTTCTTCAGAAAAGAGGATTTCTTCATGAAATCATTGGACATATGGTAGCATAGTGCGAGAGAATGTGCAAGCCCCATAGGGGGATTACGTCTCATATTTAACAGAGCCCAAAAGCAAGAAAAAAACGGCCATCTGCCGTTTTTTTCCGTCTTCCTAGAACCACACCACAGTGGCATAGCCACAGCGATAGAAGTATAGGTTCGGATAGGAATGCTTTGGCTAATGCGTATAGTTTCAACAAAAGCCGGTAATCGTCGATTTTTCACACCCCTATTGAATTTGGCTGTAACATATGGTTTCAACATACACAAGGGAATCGTTATTTTTTGTACCCAACTTTGCATTTATCATAGTAAGCAAAGAATACCCCCGCTTCTGCAAGCGGCTGGGATGAATT
>JAUMVV010000071.1 GCA_030529985.1 Bacillota bacterium | reverse complement strand
GTATACGGGTAAATCCACGTTGCTACAAATGTGAGGTCACTTCATATTGTCTAATCATTGTATTTATCCGCAAGTATTCTTGCCACATGAACTCCGCTTGCGGAGGCCTGTGAAAGTGAATGTGTCACGCCGGAGCCGTCACCCAGCGCATATAGATTCGGAACCGAGGTTTCCAGGTTCCCGTCCACCTTGACCACCGAATTGTAGAACTTGACTTCCACTCCGTAGAGAAGCGTATCTTCATTGGCTGTTCCCGGTGCGATCTTGTCAAGAGCGTAAATCATTTCTATTATATCATCAAGCTGGCGCTTAGGTATTACCAGTGACAGATCACCGGCCGTTGCCTGCAGTGTCGGCTTGGTAAAGCACTTCTTCATTCTGCGTTCGCTTGACCGGCGTCCCTTCACAAGATCGCCGAATCTCTGCAGGAGCACTCCGCCGCCCAGCATGTTCGAAAGCTTGGCAATTGATTCACCGTATTCGTTGCTGTCATCGAAAGGTTCGGTAAAGTGATTTGAAACCAGCAGTGCGAAGTTTGTATTCTCCGTATGCAGTGAAGGATCATCATAGCTGTGACCGTTTACCGTAACTATTCCGTTTGTGTTTTCCGATACAACTTCGCCGTAAGGATTCATGCAGAAAGTTCTTACCAGATCATTGTATTTATCTGTCTGGTAAATGATCTTGCTTTCATACACATCGTCGGTAATATGCTTGAACACTTCCGCCGGGAGCTCAACCCGCACACCGATATCGACCCTGTTCTTCTTCTGTTCAATATTAAACTTGTCACATACCGTTGAGATCCATTTTGATCCGGAACGGCCTGTTGCCAGCACCAGATCCGTACACGCAAACTTCTCTCCCTTGTCCGTCACAACGATGAAGGTACCGTCGTCTGCCTTTGCGATATCCGCTATCGTCGTGTGGAACTGCATGTCCACCTTTCTTCTGCTGTAATCATACATCTTGTTCAGAATGCGGACATTTCTGTCTGTTCCCAGATGCCTCACCTTGGCTTCCAGCAGGTGAAGATCATGCTTCAGACATTCGGTTTTCAGCTCACTGCTGGCCGTCGAATAGAGCTTGGCATCTGCTCCTCCCATGCTGCACAGAACCCTGTCAACATACTCCATAAGATCCATTGCTGCGTCAACGCCCACATAATTGTGCAAATCCCCGCCGAACTGGGTGGTAATATTGTACTTGCCATCCGAGAGCGTCCCCGCTCCTCCGTATCCGTTCATAATGTGGCACGGATTGCATTTAACGCAGGTTTTCGTGATCCCGCGCTTTATGGGACACACTCTTTCCTCAAGACCGCCTCCCTTATCCAGCATAAGCACGCTTGCATTGATATCCACATTTGCCAGCTCATGGCTCATGAATACACCTGCTGCTCCGGCTCCGACTATTATGATATCGTATTTCTTCATTTCAGTTCCTCCAGAATTTCCTTGATGAGAACCCGTTCATCCATATCATATTTAACGCCATTTATTTCCTGATATGTCTCGTGTCCCTTACCGGCGCAGATAATAATATCTCCCGGTTCGCCATGCTCTATGGCATATTTAATTGCCTCTTTGCGGTCTATTATCTCCACATACTTTCCATCGGTTTTTGAAATTCCCGCCCTGATGTCATCGATGATCGCCTGCGGATCTTCGTTTCTCGGATTATCGCTTGTAATAATGGTCAGGTCTGCCATGCGGCCTGATACCTCGCCCATCTCGAAGCGTCTGTCCCGTGCCCTGTTTCCGCCGCAGCCGAATACGGTAACCAGTCTGTGGGGTCTGTACTCACGAAGAGTTTCCAGCAGACTTTCCAGTGCCATGGCGTTGTGGGCGTAATCTATCATCAGTGAAAAGTCATCACTTACCTTGATCAGCTCCACTCTGCCCTCTACCTGCACATCTTTTAAGGCTTCAACTATAGCTGTTGGTGTAGCTTCAAAGTGCCTGCATATCGCAATAGCAGTAAGCGAGTTGTAAACACTGAATTTTCCCGGAATATCTATCTCAACCGGGAAATTCATCATGCCTTTTACATCATATTTGATGCCCAGGTATCCGGGGCGTGATACCAGCTCCATGTTTTCGGCTCTGATATCGTTTTTTTCGCTTATCTTTCCCTTGCTTTTGGTGTAAACTTCAATATTTTTCGGGGAAACCGCACCGATTCCATAGGTCTCTATGTCACATCCTACACCTTTTACGATCTGCTCAAAGTACTCATCGTCTCTGTTTATTATTCCTGTCCTGCACTGTTCGAGCAGCATTTTCTTGCAATCAAGATAGTGTTGAAAATCCCTGTGCTCGTTGGGACCTATGTGATCCGGTTCAATATTGGTAAAAATCCCGTAGTCAAAGGTGAACCCTGCTGTCCTGTGGAGCATAAACCCCTGAGAGGAAGCCTCCATCACCACCGCATCGCACCCCGCATCCGCCATCTGTCTGAAATACTTCTGAATGAGATAACTTTCTGGGGTAGTATTGGCAGCCGGTATGCTCACATCTGCCCATGTGGCCTCTATAGTTCCGATAAGACCCACCTTGTGTCCCATCCTCTCCAGAATCGATTTTACCATATATGTGGTTGTTGTCTTTCCCTTGGTGCCGGTAATTCCTATCGTCTTAAGTTCTCTTGCAGGGTGCCCGAACCACGCCGCCGAAATGCAGGCAAGAGCGTATCTGGAATCAGCTACTTTTATTACCGCCGGCAGAGGCTTTCCCCTCCCCTCAAGCTCTGAAATACAGCTCTCATCCTCCACCACCAGAACCGACGCCCCGGCTCTCGCAACATCGGGTGCGAATTTGTGCCCATCGGCAACTGCTCCCCGTATGCAGACAAAAAGGCAGCCCTCGCAGGCCTTTCTGGAATCCATAATGATCTCGCCTACTTCAGTGCCCGGCTCCCCTGCAATAATTTCGTATTTTAAACCTTCAAGTAATTCCGATAATAACATCTGTGCTCCTCTTCCGGAAACCCTAAACCGTACTCGATATATTATAGACTACTTGTATGGAAAACACAATTAAGAACCGGGGACGAGGCCTGAGAAGTTCAGGGAGATAGTAAATATCTTGTACCAATTCTTTCAATATAATACACAGCATGTTGTGATTTTGTAGTATAATGTTTATATATGGTTACAAACCAAAGGCAAACGTCAGATACGATGACCGGCGAATACATTCAAAGGGCTGCTCCTGCAGAGCCGCCCGGGAAGGACAGATAAATGATAAGAATCGGTATTATGGGCTACGGCAATCTGGGCCGTGGTGTGGAGTGCGCTTTGAAACAAAACGATGACATGGAACTCAGTGCTGTTTTCACACGCAGAAATCCCGATGATGTGAAAATTCTCACAGCGGGTGTGGGCGTTTACAGCGCTGACGAGGCTGCACAGCACACAGATGAAGTTGATGTGCTTATTATCTGCGGAGGAAGTGCAACGGATCTTCCTGAGCAGACTCCGAAATACGCTGCCCTCTTCAACGTAGTTGATAGCTTCGACACTCACGCCCGCATTCCGGAACACTTTGAAAATGTTGACGCTGCCGCAAAGGCAGCCGGCACGACTGCGGTAATTTCAAGCGGCTGGGATCCGGGAATGTTCTCACTTAACAGATTATATTCCGAGAGTATACTGCCTGCCGGTAAAACCTACACATTCTGGGGCAGGGGCGTAAGCCAGGGACATTCTGACGCCGTTCGCCGGATCGACGGCGTTATCGACGCACGGCAGTACACCATCCCTGTGGACGAGGCACTTGAAGCGGTAAGGAGCGGCAGGGAACCTGAACTTTCTACACGGGATAAACACACCAGACTGGTATATGTGGTGGCAGAAGAGGGTGCCGACAAGGCACGGATAACGGGAGAAATCGTCACAATGAAGAACTACTTCGACGAATACGATACGACGGTTGAATTCATAGATGCCGAAACCATGGCTCGTGACCACAGCGGAATCCCTCACGGCGGTTTCGTAATAAGAAGCGGCAGAACCGGCCGGGAAGAAGAAAATACCCATATTGCCGAATACAAACTCCGACTGGACTCCAACCCGGAATTTACATCCGGCGTGCTGGTCGCTACAGCACGAGGAGCATACAGGATGGCGCAGGCGGGTTCATCAGGTGCCAAGACCCTGTTCGATATTCCGCCCGCAATGTTGAGTCCTGAATCACCGGAAGAATTGCGCAGGACAATCCTCTGAGAGATGGCTGCATGACAGGTGTTCTGTCATCTTTTTCGGAATTTATTCGGAAAGTTGATCGGAAAGTTACGATAAAAATAAGGGTTGCGAACCGGATGACAGAATCTCTGTCGTGATGTTATCTCCGCTGACCCTTGCTGAAAGGAGAGATGTGAAATGGCAAGTAAATTTGATGTAAAAGGCTCAATGGTGGCACTTATCACCCCATTCCATGAGGATGGAAGCATTAATTTTGACAAGCTGGAAGAACTGCTGGAATTCCATATCGCAGCTAAAACCGATGCAGTTCTTATTCTTGGGACCACAAGCGAATCACCAACCTTCACTGCAGAGGAAGATTTCGAAATCGTAAAGCGCAGTGTTGAAGTATGCAAAGGCAGGATGCCTCTCATGGCCAATGCAGGCTCCAATTGCACCCGAACTTCATTTGAAAAGGCTAAACGCTTCGCGGATGCCGGTGTTGATTCTCTTCTGTGCATTTCGCCTTACTACAATAAGGCGAACAAAGCCGGCCTCTACCACCACATTGCAGATGTAGCCGATTCCGTGGATATTCCTGTCGTTGTCTACAACATTCCGGGAAGAACCGGCGTGAACATTCCCGTCGATGTAATGACAGAGCTCGCCAAGCACAGCAACATTGCAGGCGTTAAAGAGGCAACAGGAGACATGAGCTATGTAGCTGCACTGGCAAAGGCAACTCTGGGCATGGATTTCAACATCTGGAGCGGCAATGATGATATCACTGTTCCTATGATGGCTCTGGGCGGCAGCGGCTGTATTTCAGTATGGGCAAACCTCCAGCCCGAAAAGACTGTTGAAATGACACACTCCTTCCTGGAAGGAAATGTACAGCATGCCATTGACATGCAGCTGGAATACATGAACCTCATAAACGACTTCTTCATCGAGGTCAATCCTATTCCTGTCAAGGAGGCCATGAACATGGCAGGCATGGATGTAGGCGGATTCAGAATGCCCCTCTGTGAAATGTCAGATTCCAACCGTGAAATTCTCCGTGCAGAAATGCAGAAACTGAACATAATCTGAGTTCACTGAATTTCAGGCGTGAGTTTCAGCAACAGGTTTCAGGGACATTTCTAAAAACTCATTTTTGAAAGGAATTGTACGATGAAAGTAATGATAAGCGGCTACGGCCGTATGGGAAAACTGATAGAGCAGACCCTGGAAAAGTCCGGCGATACGGTGGCTGTCAGTATAGATATAGATAATGCCGCCCTGCTGAATACTATGGACAAGGTTGCCGACATAATCATGGATTTCAGCAATCCGTCCCTCACCGATCAGCTCCTCGCTTATGCGGAGAGAACAAGGACTCCCCTGCTCAGCGGCACAACCAACATGACTGTGCAGCAGCATGGGACTATGGCAGAGCTGGGCAGGAAGATTCCCGTGATCTGGGCTTCCAATTATTCGCTGGGGATAAACCTCTTCATGCATATCCTTCCTCAGGTGGCTGCGGCGCTGAAAGGCTGGGACATCGAAATAAGCGAAACCCACCACAACAAGAAGGTGGACGCTCCCAGTGGAACGGCCAAATCGCTTGCCGATGCCATCGATCCTGAAGGTTCCTGCGAGAGAGTTTTCGGCAGAAGCGGCAACTGCGGTGCCAGAAGCATGAATGAAATCGGCATGCACGCTCTCCGGGGCGGTACCGTTACCGGCGAACACCGGGTTGACTTCTTCGGAAATGATGAAGTCTTCGAGATCACCCACAAGGCGGGCAGCCGTCAGATCCTCGTTGACGGAGCCATCGGTGCGGCGAGAAAGCTCCTGACTAAAGAGCCCGGGCTTTATGACATGGAAACGCTGCTCTTCGGATAGACAGAAGCTTACAAACAAAAAATGTGGCAAAAGGCAGCACACCGGCTCCCTTTCGCCACATTTTTTATCGCTTTTTACTGTTCCACCTCTACCAGATCTTCTTCAACCAGCTTTTCGAATTCTCCGGTTGCTCTGGCAAACTCCTCGTCCGAAAGATCGTCTATAAGCTCGAAATCCTCATCATACTCTTTGTATCCATAGATGTAAACCTCGCCGGTTCCCAGCGGGTTCAGAGCGATATAGTCCTTATCGTCAACATCGAATACGCCGATGATCCCACATTCCTCTTCGCTTCCGTCATCGTATTCCAGAGTGATGATGTCCTCCTCTTCGTATCCATACATTTCTTTTTCGTCTGCCATGATAACTCTCCTTTTTTCTTTGATATCGTAACTATACCATTACATTCTGAAAAACTCAACAA
>JAUMVV010000070.1 GCA_030529985.1 Bacillota bacterium | reverse complement strand
ACTTTTCAAAAGCGGAATATTTTCTCTTGACAAAGGTCACTTCATATCAGATTGTCAGAAGCGAGAAGACATCGCGTCTGCCGGCCATATGCGGTGATCAACACAGGTCACAGACAGCGTGTATCGGTAATTGCGTGGCCGCTGCCGATCAATGATGATGAACACACAGGGTACAGGCAGTATGCGTTGTCTGAAGTCAGCGCTTATCGCTTTTGACACTTAAATCATACAGTAATGCTGTGAAAACAGACAATCAGGAGAACTACAAGGATGAGTGAGAAAGGACAAAAGGCACTGGATAACCATCACAACGGTTATAACTGTGCACAGAGCGTGGCATGTGCCTTCGCTCAAGAGCTGGGGATGGATGAAAGAGAAGTCTTCAGGATAATGGAAGGTTTCGGATTCGGTATGGGTTGCATGAATACCTGCGGCGCAGTATCCGGAATGACGGCAATTGCAGGGCTGAAGGAATCCGGCGGTGAGCCGGGGTCGCCTGCAAGCAAGAAGGCAAGCTACAGGGCGTCAAAAAAGATGATGAAAGCTTTTGAAGAGAAGAATGGATCCGTAATCTGCAGAGAGCTGAAGGGTGTTGAAACCGGAAAGCTTCTGCGGAGCTGCGACGGATGTGTTGAGGATGCTGCTGAGATTGCCGAGAAGTATCTGAAAGGAGAACTTGAATAATGGCTGAAACAACTGAAAAGAGAATGAAAGCACAGGCTTGGGCAGAGGAAATAGTATCCTATGTGGATAATGACCCGCGCCCTATTGTAAAGTGCAGGGAATCGAGACCTATCACCGATGTGAAGGAGCTGCTGGAGTCCAGTGCGGAGCTCTTCGGAGACAACATATGCTATCTGCAGAAGTGGAATCCCAAGGGTGAATTTGAAGAAATAACATACAAGGAGGTTCTGGCTGATGTACAGGGGTACGGAACATGGTTCATGGACAAGGGTCTTGACGGCAAGAGAGTTGCCGTAATAGGACCTAACTGTTACCAGTGGTGTTCAACATATCTGGCAGTCTGCGGATTCGGATGTATCGTGCCGCTGGATAAGGAGCTGGGAGCAGAAGAACTGAAGAATCAGATCCGGCGCTCTGAAGCATCTGCGGTCGTATTCGATAAGAGGCACCTGGAGGTGTTCAGGCAGATGCTGGCTGACGGGGATACTCCGCTGGAAGTTCTGGTGAACATGGACGCCGAAGAGGATGCAGATGGCGTGTACGCGTGGAAACGGGCCGTTGAAGAAGGAAAAAAGCTGGTGTCCGAAGGGCACAGAGAATATATAGAGCATGAAGTGGATAATGAGGCGATGAGCATTCTCATTTTCACCTCGGGAACAACAGGAAAGCCTAAAGGCGTGATGCTGAGCCAGAAAAATGTCTGTGCTGAGCTTATGATCGCTCCTACCATATTTGAGCTCAGGGCAGACGACAGATTCATGTCCTTCCTGCCTTTGCATCATACATATGAATGCACCTGCTGCTTCCTGATGGCTATCTACAAGGGATCCTCGGTCGGCTTCTGTCAGGGTCTCAAGTACATCACCAAAAACCTCAAAGAGCTTCGCCCTACAATCATGCTGGCAGTGCCTGCACTCTATGAAAAGCTCTATCATACCATCTGGAAGAATGTACGCAAGCAGGGCAAAGAGAAGGTGCTGAAGAATGTGATAAAGGTCAACAGGATAACGAAGAAGCTGGGCATAGATCTGGGGAACAAGTTCTTCGGAGAGATCAGAGATATTTTCGGTGGGAGAATGAAGACTTTGATCTGCGGCGGTGCTAAGATCGACCCCGACATTCTTGACGGACTTCGCAATTTCGGATTCAACGCACTGCAGGGGTACGGACTTACGGAGGCTGCTCCGATGGGAGCCTTCAATCCGCAGGATGAACCGAATTCGAGCTCGATAGGAGTTCCTTTCCCGGGACAGCAGATCAAAGTGATCAACGAAAATGAAGAGGGCATCGGCGAAATCTGCATAACGGGGCCGAATATCATGCTGGGATACTTCAAGGATCCGGAGGCGACTGCCAAAGTTATTGATTCAGAGGGCTGGTTCCACACAGGCGATCTGGGATATATTGACGATGAGGGTTATGCATATCTGACAGGTCGTGCCAAGAATGTCATCATCACCAAGAACGGCAAGAATGTGTATCCCGAAGAACTGGAATACCTGCTGGGACTTGTTCCTTTTGTTTCGGAATCCTTTGTATTTGAAGACACCAAGGCTGCAGGAGGAGATACTCTGATCGTCGCATCAGTCATGACGGATGCGGAAGAGCTTGAGGAAGTTCTCGGTGAAGAATACACGGAAGATGATGTGATGCAGCTTCTCTGGCAGGCGGTTGACAGGATCAATGCCGATGCACCGGCATACAGAATGATAAAGAAGGTAATCCACAGAAAAAAGGAGTTCGTTCACAATACATCCTCAAAGCTGATAAGATTTGCAGATGAAAATAAGGCTGAAGAGTAATTTTCCGGAGGAATATCATGGTATATGTTAAGCGGGGATATCCGAGGCTGGTTGTTGATCTGAATAAGCTGTACCATAATATCGAGGTGGCAAAAAACAAGTGTGCCGAAACGGGTGCAGAAATTGCCGGTGTAATTAAAGGCTGCACGGGGCTTGTGCCGTGTGCACGGCAGTTTGAGAGGGCAGGGGTGAAATACCTGGCTTCATCGCGGATCGAACAGCTTGCAAGGCTGAAAGAAAACGGATTCAGCACGCCGCTTCTAATGGTAAGGATACCTATGCTCAGCGAGACGGAGGATATTGTCAGATACTGTGACTGCAGCCTGAACAGTGAAATGGCGGTGCTGAATGCATTGAACGAGCAGGCAGGACTTCAAAACAAAATACATAAGGTTATTCTCATGGCCGACTGCGGGGATCTCCGTGAAGGCTGGTGGGATAAGGGTGAAATGGTCAGGGATGCCCTTCGCGTCGAGGAGCAGCTGGCAAATCTGCATCTGGAAGGAGTCGGATTCAATGTGGGCTGCTACGGGTCGGTCATGGCGACACCGGACAAGCTTGAAGAGCTTATCCATGTGGCAGAGGATATTGAAGGGGCAATCGGAAGGGAGCTTGAAATAATTTCAGGGGGAGCAACCGGTTCCTTCATGAGAGTGATGGATGGCGATCTTCCTGAAAGGATAAACATGCTGCGGATCGGTGAGGGGATCCTTCTGGCATATGACTTGCCGGTTCTGTACGGATATGACTCCGGTGATTTGTATAGGGATGTCTTCACCCTCCGGGCAGAAGTAATAGAGGTGAAGGACAAACCTTCACATCCTGTGGGAAAAATCGGGTACGATGCCTTCGGACATCAGATCCGGTATGAAGACAGGGGTATACGGCGAAGAGCCTTGCTGGGACTTGGCAAGTGTGATTATGGCGACCCGGCGGAGCTGCTGCCGAGAATGCAGGGGCTTCAGATTCTGGGAGCCTCATCAGACCATACAATTCTGGATATACAGGATGTTGTCAGGCGGGGCATAGAAATAAGAGTTGGAGATATTCTGGAGTTTGATCTGAAATATGCCACGATCGTTTACCTGACCAATTCGGATAATGTTGAAGTGGTGTATATTTAACAGGATGCAAATACGGGATGCGCGGCTACGATATGTACCCTCTTTACCGGACAAACCGGTAAAGAGGGTACATATCATTACGGGTGCTTTTTTGGGTACCGTGAAGAAGAAAGCAGAGGTCAGTGAAAACAGGAATACAGGTATAAGATCTCGGTCTTCTGACTGTAGGTCCGGTACTGGATATTTGGACAGAGAAAAGACGGAGTGAAGTATGCCCATATTACTGCAAAGGAAGATTTCGATAAATGAGAAGGAATTGCAATCTTAATAGTTCAATTTACGGGTGGCCGCTTTTTTGAAATCCACCTAACTCCTGATATATCCACAAGATATCAGATTATATCTGCGAGGTATGTTGTTAGACGCATTTCATCCCCCGACACATGAAAGCTGAATCCCAGATTGTTGCCGGATTCCGTTGTGCTTCCGCAGTGCTTTTCATGCAAAAGCCGGAATCCGCTATTTGCCAGTTGCTGCTCGAACCGGAATAGAGAGAAGTTGTCCGGGCTGCTGTCCGGATATTCACGGAAAAGTTTATCCATGGAGCGTTTGCCCGGGTGGAAAGAAAAATAAGTCCCTAAAGCTTGGGCATTGCTCTTGAAGTAAGGTTTCAGCTCCTCCAGCAAGAAACTGCCCCTGTAAAAGTTGTGTTCATTGCAGGCAAAAAAGTCGATGTGCAGATCGATACTCTTTTTCTTGATGGGATATGATGTTGAACTGTCAGCAAGATAGAGAATGGGAAGCCCATAATTCTCCCGTTCTATCAGCTTCTTGTACATGCGGAGCGTTTCGGGGAATTTATCCACGATAATGTACCTGCCGTTGGGGCTGAAGAGCCGCTGATGATTGTGCAGAAAGAACCAGGCATTGATATATGTTTCCATCACTACGCTGTCATTCAGATCTATTTTTGCCAGATCTTCTTCCATGTTGTTATATGCCTTCTGGAAAAGGCTTATCAGGGAAGGGGGGAGGTCTTTGTAAAGCTCGCGCTCAATATCAGGCTCGTCAGCTTCCCCGTTATATCCGTTGGGAGTAATCAGTATTCCGTCATCGATAACCGCACTGTAGCCGCACGCACAGGACAATAGGCCGTCATAGATATAATCCAGATCCATATTAACATCGCTGACCGTGAGCTTCTCTCCGCACAGCGGACAGCACAACAGATCAAAGAATTTGAGGGGAACACCTGTGGAGGTGTTTTCTGTATCTTCTGCAGCAGACAGTTCAACGATTTTGCGATCCAGATTTTCTATGATTTCCTCATAATGTCTCATCTTGTCCAGGCATTCTGCCCGCTTGTTAAGATAAATCTGTTTGAGTTCGGCACGGTCTTCCGGGTTGCTTGCGCCTGAAACACGATAGAGGGAGATGATTTTGTGTATCTCCTGCAGCGAATAATCAGTATCCTTGAGTTTCAAAATCAATTCCAAATCGCGAAGGGTCGCTTCATCGAAGTCGTATTGTGTGTTCGGTTTGGGAGGTACAAGCAATCCGTAATTGATGTAGTAATATAAATTGTCCTTTGAGATATTGTATTTCCTTGCCACTTGTCCGATTTTCACTGCTTGTTTCTCCTTTGTGCCGCAATGATGCGAAGATCGGAACCCTATAACCGGAACATGATGTACGATATGGGGCGACCTGTGTTGACCCGGAAGACATCATATTAATGCTGCGGGTACTATAAAAATCTTTTGCCCCACCATCCTGCAATATATCTATGGTCAATGATCATCGCGGCCGGCAGGGTATATTCATCTTGTTGCTTAGCTGTTGGTGTTCTGATTTTATCAAAAATATGGAGCTAACTCAATGTTTTAGCTAAAAAACATTGAGTTCATCCATTGACATTGAGTATACATGAGCCGGTATTCTATACAAAATAAAGCTTTATCGTGATGAAGCGAAGAAGCACAGGAGAATATCATGAAAATCATAAAGAAAGCGAAAGAGCGTACGGTTGAGGACAACCGCAAGCTCAGGAATACTGTAACAGGTATCATTGAACATGTCTGTGCCGAGGGTGACCGAGCTTTGCGCGAATATAGTGCAGAGTTTGATGGATTTGTCCGCGATGCATTTCTCGTCACCGGGAAGGAGATAGAGGAGGCATATAATCAGGTGGACACTTCCTTCATCGATGATCTGAATGCCGCGAAAGAGAATATTGAAGCCTTTGCCAGGGCGCAGCTTGCGGCGGTGTCTGAAGTCCGTGATTTCTGTCCTAAGCCGGGCATCTACCTGGGTCACAGGATCATCCCCGTCAGTTCATGCTGCTGTTATGTTCCGGGCGGCAGATACCCGTTGTTTTCAACGGCTCTGATGCTGATAACGCCTGCTAAAACCGCAGGTGTTAAACGGGTGGTTGCCACCGCACCTGTCATGCATGGGACGGGAAATATAAACGCGAAAACGCTGGTTGCGATGGATCTTGCCGGAGCAGATGAGATCTATGCCTTGGGAGGAGCACAGGCCATTGCCGCTTTTTCATACGGAACAGAAGAAATTCGCCCTGTAGATGTCATTGTCGGTCCGGGAAATCAGTTCGTTGCCGAGGCGAAGCGACAGTGCTATGGACAGGTAGGTATTGATTTCATTGCGGGTCCCAGTGAAGTGCTGGTCATAGCTGATGAAAATGCCGATCCGGAAGTGCTGGCTGTCGATCTTTTAGCACAGTGTGAACACGATCCAAATGCCAAGGCATTTCTCCTGTCAACAGATGAGATGCTCGCACGCGCTGCGATTGAGGCGGTGGAGCATGAGCTCCAAGGGCTTGAAACGGCTGAAGTCGCGCGTCAGTCCTGGGCTGACTACGGCGAAGTCGTCGTGCTCGACAATCTTGAGGAGGCAGTTTCCGTATGCAATAGCTATGCACCGGAACATCTGGAAATCAACATCAAAGAACCGGATGCCATAATCGATCAACTGACCAATTACGGATCCCTGTTCATCGGAGGCAACACGGCAGAAGCTTTTGGTGATTACGCTTCAGGCACTAATCATACGCTCCCCACTGTGAAGGCGGCACGCTACACCGGTGGAGTCTGGGTAGGGACATTCCTGAAGGTGTGTACGAACCAGCGTATGAGCAGCGAAGGCTCTGCGGCGATCGCACCGCTTGTTAACAGAATGGCAAAGGGCGAAGGGCTGTATGCCCACGCGCTTG
>JAUMVV010000069.1 GCA_030529985.1 Bacillota bacterium | reverse complement strand
AAATTACAGAACATTTGTAACTTCGGCCGGAGGTAAAATAGTGCCGCTGACAACAGTTGCGGAAGATGGTTATGATTATGCAAAGCCGGATTTGATTGAATCTGCCATAACGGAAAAAACCAAAGCGATATGCTGTTTGAGTCCTAATAATCCGACCGGAAGGGTTCTCACACTTGACGATATGAAAATAATATGTGAAATCGCTGAAAAGCATGACCTTTGGATAATTGCGGACGAAGTATATAGAGAATTTGCATATGATGGGAGAAGTGCAGTATCCTTTGGAATGATGAAGGCTTATGAAGACAGGATAATTATCATAGATTCTGTTTCAAAACGTTTTTCTGCATGTGGAGCAAGAGTAGGCTGTATAGTAAGTAAAAACAGGGAGCTTATGGATGTGGTACTGATGTTTGCGCAAGGTAGACTATGTTGTCCTACACTTGAACAGATAGGTGCTGCAGCGTTATACAGGCTTGACAACAGCTATTACGATGAAGTCAAAGCAGAGTATGAAGGAAGACGTGATGTTGTATATGAAGAACTTATGAAAATACCTGGAATTGTCTGTGAAAAGCCCGCTGGAGCCTTTTATTTAACTGCGAAACTGCCAATTGATAATGCGGAAGACTTTCTCATGTTTATGCTCACAGAATTTGATGATAAGGGTGAAACTGTTATGTTTGCACCTATAGAAGGTTTTTATAGCACACAAGGAATGGGAATTAATGAAATCAGAATTGCTTATGTATTAAGTAAGGATTCGATGAAAAGAGGGGTAGAGCTGATTCGACTGGGAATCGAAGCCTATTCGAAACCGTGATAAAAGGCAGGTGTCTTGAATAAAAACCTGTAGTTTTTGAATCTATAAATATTGAGTAGATGGATTTACGAATTACAGGTTTTTTTAAATTATTTCGGTGTTGGAAGGGTAGGTTGAAATCAATTACAATGATGATCTACAGTGCACTCAATAATGTTTTGTTAACTGAATATTGTTTGAGTGTTTAAATTTTTGTTTAAGTGTTTAAGTTTTTGATATACTGCATTTATCCTCAATATCTGTTATAATGAAGATGTAAGCTTTAAAGTGTTTCAAAAGGAGGGACAGAAAATGGCAAAGAAGTATTGTTGTAAAGCATGTGATTATGTGTACAACCCGACTAAGGGCGATCTTGAAGGAGGTATTGCTCCCGGAGTTGAATTTGAAAAACTTCCTGAAAACTGGATCTGCCCGCGATGTGGAGTTGGTAAAGAATATTTTGAACCTGTTGGTAAGGACGAAGAATAATATTGCAGTAAGAGACCCGGCATTTGAATTTCAAATGCCGGGTCGATATAGTTATACGCCTGTCAGAGTTTACAGACTGAGGGGAGCGTGAACTGCAGTGCCGACCGAAATTTAACGTCCGGCATATTCGTAAGCAACAGTCCGTATCATTCAAGGCGTGCGAACTACAGAAGCGTCTGAAATTCAATAAAGCAATACTAAAAAGCGGATACGAGACCGGTAAAACAGAAGCCGCGGGAAAGAGTCAATAATAAAAACCGGATAGAGAAATATCCGATATGACCTGTCGGGAGAATCCGGACAGGCTGTTTTTTATAAAGAAATTATCAGTTAAGTGACTTAGTTACAGAAATCAGCCTTGTGCTGTTATATATTAAGACAAGAAGGGAAATAAATGATAGTCAAGGATCTTGTTACGAGACTGCCTTATTGGGAAAATCTGTTACAGAGCGAAAGGGAGTACGTTTCAGAGAATACTTCCATTCGCACATATGAAAAAGGAGCATTACTTCACGGACGCGGAGAAGTCTGTATGGGGATGATATATATTCTTGCCGGGTCGGTGAGAGTACATATGATTTCCGATGAGGGAAGAGAAATAACATTATTTCACTTGAATGAGGGAGATTCATGTATTCTTTCCGCATCATGTGTGATGAGCCAAATAACATTCGAAACACAGATGGTGGCAACTGAGGCCACGGTGATACTGGTTGTAAATGCCGGAGCATATTCGTCGCTTATGGAAAAAAATCTGCATGTGAGGTGCTTCACCTATGAGCTGGCTTCAGAACGGTTTTCCACGGTTGTGAAGGTGATGCAGCAAATCCTGTTCAAGGGGATGGACAGCAGGCTGGCAAGCTTTCTTCTGGAATACTCTGCAAAGGCAGGAAAAAATGAAATTTCGTTGACACAGGAGGAAGTGGCTCGTGAAATCAATTCCGCAAGGGAGGTTGTTACCAGAGTGATGAAGCTCTTTTCTCAGGACAATCTGGTTGAAATAAAGAGGGGTCGTATTACAATAAAGAACAGATCCGGGCTGGAAGAAATAGCGGGAAAATAAGGAGGAAAATAAGATGTCAGAAATAACAATCACGAAAGAAAATTTCGAACAGGAAGTTCTCAAGTCGGACAAACCGGTTTTGCTGGATTTCTGGGCAGAATGGTGCGGACCGTGCAAGATGCTTTCGCCGGTTATCGGTGAAATAGCAGAAGAGCATGGCGGAAGTGTTAAGGTGTGTAAGGTAAATGTGGATGAACAGCGGGAACTGTCAAATGCCTTTGAGATTACCGGGATTCCAACAATAGTTTACATGAAAAACGGAAAGGTAGTCAACACAGCTGTCGGATATCGTCCAAAAGAAGAACTGGAAGCGATGATCGATTAAGTAGGTGGGAAAAGAAACTCCGGAGTGGCGGCTTCGGAGTTTTTATATGCGAAGCTGTGAATTGCGGCAGAATCTGCAGAAACAGGTTCCGCTTTGTCGCGTTAGTTGACGGGGTAATCCGATTTTAGTAAAATTATATAAAACATAGAGGCAAACTCGGGACAATCCGATGACGCAAAGCCGTGTATCTGACAATGCATCAGAGAGCATTTTGACAGACAACAGACTCGCGCCGGAACAGGACTCGCTCAAGCTCGCTTACTAAAGTAATTTGCATGATAGACAGGCTACACATATTGTTTTGTGCAGCTTTTTTGATGCCGGGAGTACGCAAAGGCAATATAGCCGGTTGTATCCGGCAGATAAAGATGCAAAAGCTATGGCGGCAGAAAAAGCTGTGCCGTGCCCGGCGGAGGATATTTCGTATTATCCGGCTCAGCAGTATCAGTGCAGCTGAGGAGGGGGCTGCATTGGAGCTGTCAGTTGCGGTTTTAATGGAAAGATCCATTATGCATAAGAGGGTATGTTTTTTACAGAAAGGAGATAAGTGTACTATGATGAAGACTAAAAAATGGTTTGCTGTTTTAGCATGTGCGGTTATGGCGTTCAGCTGCCTGATTATTACAGGCTGCGGCAGCAGCGGAGAGACGGAGGCACCTGCAGAAGAGCCTGCGGCGGCGACATGGGCTGAGTCGGACATCCCTGGAGAGGTTCAGGCCAAGGTCGATGAGGTGAAAGAGATTGCCGGGCAGATCGGCAAGGAACTTGAGGGAGAGTTTGGCGATAATTACAAGGCTCTGATCGAATCAGGTGAAGGCGAAGAATACGAAGGATTCGCGGCACTGAGGGAACAGTTAGACAGTGCAAGAACTGAAAGCGGTGCAACATATGTATATGCCATGAGCCCGTCTGACGGGAAAGGGATGCCATCTCTTGACGGCGATACCGGCGAAAAAGGAGCATTTCTAATCGGAGTTGACGGGTCTGAGGATCCTGATCCGTGGGGCGAGGATTACGGCTGGGAAATCCAGTTTACAGAAGCGTGGAACGGAGATGTTGCAGCAGCAAGATCCGCATGGGCAGACACCGATGATATGGGAGCAGAACTCTGCTGGTCTGCTTTTGCACCAATTATAGACAGCGATGGAAATGTAGTGGGAATAGTTGGAGTGGACTATCCTGCAAACGAAATCCTTGACTTCCCTGAATGGAACAGAGACAGCGACTCCTGGAACGGAATAACCGAATAAAAACTGACTATTGAGGACGTGCAGATAAATATTTGATATGAAAAAGTTTTTTCTGATGTTGTCGTGTATTGCTTTTGCACTGTCAGTTGCCGCTTGTGCGGATATGGAGGCGGGAAACGGTAAAATCATTGTATCGACAGAAGATGAATTGAGAGACGCATTGAGAGCTGCTGAACCGGCATACAGCATCCTCCTGAGAGAAGGAATATATGAAGGAGACTTCAGGTGTGAGACTTCGGGAATGGAGGATATGCCGATTCAGATAGCTTCCTATCCGGGCGAAAGAGCAACTGTCACTCTTCCTAAGAACAAATCCGGAGCTGCTATTGAGCTTAACGGCCGGTCAGAGAGCATCTCCGTTGCCGGAAGGGGCAAGGAAAGCTGATATGCAATAAATCAAAAACTTAAAAACTTCTTGTACCAATTCAGCACACGGTCTATAATATAAGTGCGTACGAGCTATAAATTTCCTTGCTTTTGAGCATAAACAAGGGAGTCTGTAGCTCGTTTTTTTGGAAAAAGGAGGAAGCGTAATGGCTACTACACAGATAATAGCGTCATTGATAAAACTGTTCCTGATGATAATACCGGGGTTCGTTTTATCGAAGGCACACATTATAGATGAGCATCAGAGTAAAGGCATTTCATCGATTATAATCAATCTGACATGGCCCTGCCTGATTGTCATGTCGCTGCAGCGGGCATTTTCAAAAGAACTGTGTATCAACATGGGAATTCTGGCAATCATCATGGTATCCGATATTATTATTGCCTTCGCACTTGCAAAATGCATAAGCAAAGGCTTGAAGCTGGAAAAAAGCCTTACATATCTGATGACCTTCATGCTCATGTTCGGAAATACCGGATTTATGGGGATCCCGGTCTGCAATGTGCTGTACGGCGGAGAGGGAACATTTTATGCGGCATTGATCGACTGTATACAGGATGCATTCATATTTACAGCCGGGCTGATTATGATCGAGAAATCTACGGGCAAACACATCGGTCTCAGCATAAAACACTTCATGACACCCGGTTTCGCATCAATTGTAATCGGATTGGGGCTGTTTTTGGGAGGCATCACGCTGCCTGCCGTTGTTGCAGGTCCTCTTCAGACAATAGGCGCGGCAACTTCACCGCTGGCCATGCTTGTAGTAGGATACCAGCTGGGGCAGGTCAGATTTCGGGAAATGTTCAGCGATGTGAGATTGTATATACTGTCTGCTGCGAAAATCATCGTTGTGCCTTTGATTTTTATGCTTGTTCTGATGTTAGTGTTTCCGGAAATGAATATCCTGACGAAGGTTTTGATTGTTGAGATGGCCACACCTATAGCGGCCTGTACCACGATATATACCCAGCAGTACGATGGAAATGTTGAGTTCGCAACGAAAGGTGTGATGCTGTCTACAGTCCTGTCTATAGCGACATTGTCAGCCTTTGCAGTAATCGTAGAACTGATATGAAAGACTGATTCATGAAAACGAGCGATTTCATGAGAAACTGCTTCGGCAAAACCGAAGCGTGTCCGCAAATCCAAATTTATCGAGTATGTAATTCAGTTGATATATTTAATGACTTCCTTATCAACAACAGGATATCCGGACAGCTCACTTCCATCGAGATTTTCTCTATGCATGTCAACGGCAGAAATCTGATGATTGTTGTATGTCGTATAGTAATAGATTCCTTTATCGGTATTACAGCAGGATGTATACAGAGTGATTTCATATTTTTCACCGCCTACATTGCACAAACCGTTTTGCTGATCAACAGAACCGAGAATATGGAAAAACTGGCTGACGCTTTCCTGTTCTGAGCTTCCTGACAGAGAATGCATCTTGGTATATGCCGCTTTGATAAAGCGTGACTGTGATGAAAGATCACCGGGAAGACCGAGACCTCCCATGCCGCGGCTGTATGTATCCAGTTTTATGCCAAACTTGTTGTCAGGCTGTTCAGGTGATAATCCCATATAATTATTAAGCGAGAACATCTGGTAATTGAACGGTGGGTTATTGGTCAATACGCCTACCGGGTTGTCATATACAGACATACCATCCCCGGTAAATTCAACTGTAACAGCCCGCTCTTTGTCTGCGATGAGCCAGTGAAGTTCAGCTATCGGAATTTCTGAACTGAAGGGTTCGTCTATTAAGTTCAGGCGGCTAAGCAGCTCTTCGGCTTCATTGACACAGGAACATTGTCCAAGGAGCCAGGGGATCAATTCAAACTGAGCGATATTGTCTCCATCACTGAAGTCATGGTTATAGCAGGCATTGCCGACGAAGTTGAGACCTGCAATGGCAAGACCGGCTTCATTTACAGCATCGTAAAACAGTGGCATTTCATCTGTCACATACGCCATGCCGATTATGGCATGATGGGATTCAAGCTCATCGGCATGTCGGAATTTCAGCGGGTAGTTACGCGGCAGGACAACGACTTCATCTCCGTATGAAAATTCATAATCCAAGGTCCTGCCGAAGTAGAAACATTTTGTACGGTATGTTGCTGCAGTACACATGATGATCCCCCTTCTGATATTTTGTGATATATATCATAATAGCGATAAACAATCTTCCTATATCTGTTATAATACCACTATAACAGTACGAAAGGAACCGGAAATGAAATTCAGCAAGGATTTGATGAAACAGATAATACTTCTAATGGCCGCGGCGGCAGCCATGATTCTTATAGTAGCGAACGGCAGCCTTGTACTTGAAAAAATCCTCATGTGCATAGGTATAATAACACCGTTTCTGGCGGGTGGTGCTATAGCTTTTATCCTCAACATCCCGATGAGCGCTATTGAGCGAAGGGCGCTCTACAGAATGGACGGAACCCGGGCGGCTAAACTCAAAAGACCGGCAAGTATACTGGTCACATTAGTTTTAATGATGGGAGTAATTGCAATAGTAATGAGCATTCTGATACCTAACCTGTCGGCAACCTTCGTGGAAATAGCAAGGCAGATGCCCGCATTTCTGGAGGCAGCAGGGAAGTGGGTGAACAGCCTTAACATACCCGGGATTCGGCACAATGGTAATATACTTGAAACTATGAGTATGAATGTGGAGGACTTTAACGAGAAACTGGCAGGATTCATCCAAAAAGGTGCCGGGACTGTTCTGGGGTCAACGGTTCATATTGTCAGCA
>JAUMVV010000068.1 GCA_030529985.1 Bacillota bacterium | reverse complement strand
TTTTTGAAGTTTCTGTTTATTATACTTACCTGTATAAGCTTTTACCTGTTTCAGCTTCTCGCATAAGCAGCTAATTTCGAGGTCTATTGCATACGAACTTACTCATTTCTGCTTCCTGTATTTATTCAGTATTCTGGAAACCGTAGACTGGTTGACACCCAGAACCTCCGCCGTCTTGTGCGTGGTACCGTAAACGTCAAAGGCGCGTTTCACGAGCTGCTCCTCAAGCTTGTGCTTGGCCTCCTTGAGAGGAATGATATCCCGGCAGTAGACCCTGGATTCAGGTGCGCCGGGATCCTCGGGGTCGTATATCACCTCGTAGAGGGTACTGCCCTTGATAATGGCGCCGTCCGTCATGAGAAAGGCACTCTCAATGGTCTGATCCAGTTCTATGAGATTTCCGGGCCAGGAGTAGGATGTGAGAGTTCCCAGAGCTTCCTTGCTGATACTCTTGTTTGTCCTGTACTTCTTGCTGTATCTGGAAACATACTGATTTGCCAGATAGGGTATATCCTGAACTCTTTTGCGAAGGGGCGGGATAGTGATGGGAACCGTGTTCAGCCTGTAGTAGAGAGGCTTTAAAAACATGCCGGAATCGCTCAGCTCCTTCAGATCCATGCCTGTGATGGCGATAATTCTGGCCTTTGCAGCAACCTCGTGAGTACCGTTGAAGCGGGTGAAATGCCCGGTGTCAATATATTCGAAGAGCTTGGACTGAATACTGCGTGGCATATAGCTTATGCTGTTCAGCACCAGCGTGCCGTCGCCTGCGAAATCGATCTTGCCCTGTGTGATACGCCTCTTTTCGCCGGACGATGATATGTCCTCATATCCGAAGATCTCTTTTTCCAGGAAAGCCGGGTCGCCGCTTATGCAGTTCACCGTTATGAAGGGACCGGATCTGCGTTTCCCCGAAAAATGGATGTGTCTGGCGGCGATGGTTTTGCCCGTTCCCGATTCGCCGTATATTACGAGAGGGATGTCCAGAGAAGCAACCTTTTCGAGGGAGGCCTTGATTCTGACGCTTGAAGGGTCTATTACTTCGAAATCGCTTTCACGGGAAAGCTCCTTTTTCAGGCTCATGATTTCTGTCTGCTGCTGTTCCATAGTTTCCAGAAGGGAGTTGACGGCCTCGATATCCTGTGAAGAGGTTACGACCATCTCAATATTGCCTTTGTCATCAAAAATAGGGAAGCCCGAAGCGATAATTGCCTTGCCGTTTTTCAGGTACTGGAGAATGCTCACCGGCTTTTTTTCCTGCAGCACCTTCAGAGTGCTGCTCTCGGAGAAATACCCTTCATTCATAAGATCGCGGACATTTTTACCGACAATGTTCTTCAGATCCGGAGCATTGATCTCTATGGAAGCCGGATTTACAAAGAGCACATTGCCTTCGCCGTCGCTGACGAAGATCTCCTCACCGAGAGTTTCAACGATTGTCCTGTAGATGTCAGGCTGGCTGATTTCCTTTTTCATTACTTCCTCCGTGGTTTAGCTGTCATATGAATATGGTTAAGGATGTTATAGGTGGCCTTCTATATGTATTATAGGAGGGGGAGAAGAGCAAAAGCAAGAAATCGTTGCAAAATCGCATTAAAAATATGCAAAAAAGCATTAAAATATTACGGCAGGAGAGGGAAGAAAAGGACATAAGCCTTCAATCATATTAAAATAGACTAACAGATATCACATCGTATTTTTATGAGGAGAGGCAGATGAGCTGGGAAAAAATTTATGAAGAAAGAAAAATGACAGCCTGTGAGGCGGTCAACCTTATAAACTCAGGAGATAAAGTCGTATTCGGGCACTGTATCAGTGAACCTACCGGTCTGATAGATGCCATGGTTGCAAATCACGATGCATACCGAAATGTTGAAATAACGCACATGGTCTCACTGGGAAAGGGCGAGTATACAAGACCCGAATACAAGGACAACTTCAAATTCAAGGGAATATTCTGCGGAGCGGGAACGAGGAAATGTGTTGCAGAGGGATACGGAGATTTCATACCCGTTTACTTCTCGGATGTGCCCGTGTGGATGAGAAACGGTCTTCTTGATGTGGATGTCTGCATGGTAATGCTATCACCACCGGATAAAAGAGGATACTGCAATATCGGAATCGAGTCGGGATACACATATCAGGCTATCAAGTCGGCAAAGAAGGTACTCGCACAGATCAACAGCAATGTTCCCGTTTCATTCGGAGACACCTTTGTCCATGTAAGCGAGATCGACGCTTTCGTGGAAATGGATATGCCTCTTGCAGAATTACAGCCGCCGGCAATCGATGATGTCGAAACCGCAATCGGCAGATACTGTGCATCGCTTATAGAGGACGGATCGACGCTGCAGCTTGGGATCGGAGCTATTCCCGACGCGGTTCTGTCAGAGCTGAAGGACAGGAAGCATTTGGGAATACATTCGGAAATGATATCCGACGGCGTTGTAGATCTTGTTGAAGCGGGAGTAATTGACTGCACCGCGAAAACTCTGCATAAGGACAAAATAATCGTGACATTCCTCATGGGAACGAAGAGGCTGTATGATTTCGCAGACAGGAATCCGATAATCGAACTGAGAACGGTTGATTATGTGAACAATCCTTCAGTGATTGCTAAAAACAACAGGATGGTCTCTATCAACTCGGCATTGCAGGTGGACTTCATGGGTCAGGTGGTTTCATGCACGATAGGAACGAGACAGTTTTCCGGGGTCGGCGGACAGGTTGATTTCGTGAGGGGAGCAGCTATGGCGGAGGACGGCAAAGGGATCTCTATTATAGCGATGCCGTCTATAACGACAAAAAAGGACGGAACGATCATATCCAAGATCAGACCGTATATTGATCACGGTGCAGCGGTCACAACAAACAGATATGATGTAGACTACATAATAACCGAGTACGGAATCGCACGACTCAAAGGCAAGACGATACAGGAACGCGCAAAGGCACTTATAGATATAGCTCACCCGACGGTAAGAGGAGAACTGGCAGACGAATTTGAACAGAGATTCAACAGGAGCTACTGATCGAAATTCAGTGCGAAATGCTGATCGGCTGATGATAGTTCAACAGCCGCCGGTTGAAGTTGACTAAAGGCGTTCTCTTTAGTAAAATGACGAAAATGAAAAAAAGAGCCCGACAAACCGGCGGTAAACGATGTTTACGGACTCTTTTTTGTTATTTACATTTGCTGTTTAAAGGTGAAGAGCCGGCCGGTCCGGCAGAAATGGAGACGGGTGAATAATTTGTTTAAGAAAGAATTGCTGCTTGGAGGATTTTATTTACTGGTGATGATGGCTGCATCGGCAGCTGTAGGACTTCTGATGAAGCTCGTATTGGGATTTTGAAAGGACATACCCGGAGTTCAGAAGCAGATGCGCAGAGTATACGGGCAGAACAGATACACAGAGGCATTGTAAGTATGCATTGTAAACATATGCAGATACATCGCAAATACATTGGAATTTCAACGGGATTCAGCAGTAAAGAGCATTGACTATATGAAGAAAACATGAGAAAATACGACCGGAAACAGGGGAAGCCTTTTTATGGAAAAACCGAAAGTTGAATCAGTGTATTAGAAGGAAGTAGAAGAATGGCTATTGGAAGGAAAAAGGAAGATGTATTTTTCACGATGTTCAGGGATTTTGCCGATACTCTGGACAAGATGGGTTCGGATTTTGGCAAGATAATAAACGATTACAACAATGTGGAGAGAGCCATCGCAGATCTGAAAATAACAGAAACGGAATGCGATGAGAAGTCCCACAAAATACTGGAAATACTTAATGAATCGTTTATCACACCCTTTGACAGGGAGGACATCTTCACTATCGCGAATCAGCTGGATGACCTTGCGGATTACATCGAGGATACAGCCAGCAAGTTCCAGATATACGATGTGGATAGTCTGAAGGACGATGCAGTGGAAATGGGAAATCTGATCGATGATGCGACCACACAGGTAAAAGCCCTCTTTGATACTCTCCCTGACAGCAAGAAGACGAATGATGCGATCAAGGCGATAATAGAAATAAACAGGCTTGAAAATCTGGGTGACGCTGTGTTCAGAAGAGCTCTCGGGAAGCTTTTCAGATGCTGCGACGAACCGATAGAAGTGATAAAGTGGAAGGATCTGTATGAAACGATGGAGGAGACACTGGATGCCTGCGAGCATCTGGCTGACACAGTAAGGGGCGTGGTGGTAAAAAATGCTTAGCACCATACTCTTTCTCGTTATCGTTTTCGCACTGATCTTCGAATTTATAAACGGCTTTCACGATACTGCCAATGCGATAGCGACAGCAGTTTACACGAAGGCGCTGACACCCGGCAGGGCTATCGCTCTCGCAGCGTTTATGAATCTGCTGGGAGCTATGGCAAGTGAAAAGGTTGCAGGAACCATATCCAAGGGGCTTGTCGATGTCCGGCTTGAGCAGTATGTTATTCTGGCAGCTCTGATCGGGGCGATAATGTGGAATTTGTTTACCTGGTGGATGGGGATCCCCAGCAGTTCATCGCATGCTCTCATAGGAAGCCTCATCGGAGCGGTAATGGCGTATACTGTGTCGGCGGAACACATTATGTGGTCGGGGGTAGTGAATAAAGTCATCGTTCCTCTGTTCACATCTCCCCTTCTGGGACTGCTGATCGGATGGCTGGGCATGAAACTGATGTACAGAGCCTTCAAAAGCTGGTCTCAGAGCCGCGTTAACAGGGTATTTGTTAAACTACAGGTAATATCTTCTGCCGTGGTGGCTTTCAGCCATGGAAATAATGACGCACAGAAAACCATGGGCATAATCACCCTGGCTCTTGTTACGGGAGGGCTTGTGGGAGCCGAGGAGGGGGTTCCCCTGTGGGTAAAACTGTCCTGTGCAGTTGTTATGGCAGCGGGAACCTCGGTGGGAGGATGGAAGGTTATGAAGACCATGGGTGCCGGCGTGACGAAGATCCAGCCCGCATCGGGCTTCGTGGCACAGACCGCCTCCGCCATGGTTATTGAGCTGATGACATTTCTCGGTGCACCGGTAAGTACGACGCAGGTCATCACCACATCGATTATGGGCGTGGGTTCAGCCCGCAGGAAATCCGCCGTGAAATGGGGAGTTGCCGGAAATATTTTCACCGCATGGATCGTGACTCTTCCGGTCACAATGGCACTTGGCGGAGCTGTTCTGAAAATAATAGAATTTTTATACTGATAATAATAATATAAATTACTCAGTCGTACCCTGAATATATCAGAGCTCCGGAGAAGAATCGGTGATAAGCTGAACAAGCTCCTCCGGACTCATATGACTGATGTATTCTTCGATGTTAAAGGCTCCGAGGGCTCGTGCGACAGCATCCGGTTCATGGAGGCAGCCCTTAAGGGACGATTCTATTTCTTCTATATCTTTGATTGCGAAATAGTCGCCGAATATTTTTATCTCTTCTATCTTACCTGAAGCGACATTGAGCCGCACATCTACGAGACCGAAATCATATTTCTTCTGATTCGAAAATGTATATTTCGGTGAACTGCCATAGTTCCAGTCCCAGCGCGAATATCTGGTTTCCACCAGATTTTGAATTTGCGATATATCGTGGGATGAAAGGGAATAGGGCTTGCAGTCAGGCAGAGTTTTCATAAAAAACTCATAGAGACCGGACATAAATTCTTCCGTCGTCATTGCCTTTGCAAGATGGGAAGAAATATTCGTAATGCGGCTCCTGACAGACTTGACGCCCTTGCTCTCGATTTTAAGCTGTGAAGGCTTGAGTGCTCCTTCTATATGGGAAGGGTTTGAGCTGAAGAGCAGTGTCCCGTGGTGCATGATGCGGCTGCCGACTACCGCTTGGGCATTGCCGGAAAACTTGAGCCCGTCTATCGTGATGTCATTGCGTCCGTTAAGCTGCGCATTGACATCCAGGGAGTTCAGGTATTCACAGATCGGATCGGTGAAAAAGGCGTAGTTTGAGAAAAGACCGCTCTCGTAGGGGAGAATAACGGAATAATTGATGTTATCAATATCATGAAAAACAGCGCCGCCGCCGGTCAGTCTGCGGACAACCTTGATGCCCTGTCGGTCGATGTACTGCTGATTGACTTCCTCTATGGTATTCTGGTGCTTTCCTACTATGACAGCATTGTCATTTCGCCACAGGTATATTATTTCTTCATTAAATTCCCTGAGGAAGTATTCCTCTGAAGCAAGATTGAAATAAGGATCTGTGAAATCGTGTGTTATTAAAAGCATTCTTAAATCTCCTATCAGAAATATACGAGGATGAGACCCACAAGACAGCCGATAAGCGCCATCGCACCCGGTGCCTTGCTTTTCCACATGAGAAAACTCTCCGGAAGCAGTTCGCCGAAAACCACATACATCATGGCGCCGCTGGCAAAGGAAAGAGACAGACAGAGCCAGACAGGACTTATGAGTCCCAGACAATAGCCGATAATGGCACCGATCACAGTAGGTGCTCCGGTGACGGCTGTCAGGAGCACAGCCTTGTACTTGTTCATGCCGCCTGAGATCAGGGGAACGGAAACAGCCATACCCTCGGGAATATTGTGCAGCCCGATGACTATAGCGATGATGAAGCCGGAATTGCCGATGATGCTGTTTGCGGTGGCGACATCGCCTGCATATGATGCTCCTATAACCATGCCCTCGGGAATGTTATGGAGAGCTATGGCACAGGCCATAACAACACCGGCAATGAACAGCTCCCTGTGCTGCAGGGAATCATGAGAATTTCCGTCATTCCACTTGTGTTGACGCTCATGTTCAAGCCTGTGCTTATTGTAGTGGTCAGCGTGGATGAGCTCGTCCAGATCGTCATGGGCAAGGGGGTGATGCTCATCGATATGTTCAACCTCATTGCCGGTTGAATTGTCTATGCAGAGATTCAGGAGATACACCACAATGAATCCCATGAGTATTCCACCCACCACAAGCCAGACGGGCATATTCTCCTTCGCACCCTCAGGTCTGAAGGCCTCCGGGATCAGGTCAAAGCAAACAACGGCCATCATAACTCCACCTGCAAAGGCAAGAAGGAGGCTGACGATCCTTGTGGAATCCTTCCGAAGAACCGCCCCCATGTAGCCGCCCACACCGGTGCCGCCTATTCCGGAAATCGCTGTTATTATGATTACCCAGACCAAAATACTCACGTGCCGTTTCTCCTGACTAACATGGCTTAATTATAGTTAGGAGCATCTAACGTGTCAATAGCCATATCGCGTGGAAAGCATTGCAATATCGCGTGGAAGGTATTGTTA
>JAUMVV010000006.1:36790-41185 GCA_030529985.1 Bacillota bacterium | reverse complement strand
CTGTGAAATCCTTACTTATTGTTGTTACCGTGTATGGTCTGATCCAACATGCAGCAATACCCATTTCTTTCATGTACATGCTAACGGTTTGCTCAGATATTTTCTCGCCCGATTTTCTCAACTCGTCTGTAATCTTTGGTGTCCCATAAATCCGGTTGAAGTCATTATATATTTTTTTAATCAACCCTTTTATACGTTCTTTGCGTTGCTGCCGGGAACTTGGTTCCCAGTTTAACCAATCACAGAAGGCGGAAAAGATTATTGAAAGTTGCATGGAAAGAGAATATAATCATGAATATAGAATCGTGATTATATATTTGTTATAATGGGAGACAAAAGATGTTTGTATGCAGAGATAAAGAACTGGAAGAGCTTCAGTACAGATATGACGGCGGCAAATTTGAGTGCATGATCATATATGGAAGGCGCAGAGTCGGAAAGACAGCTCTGATCAATGAGTTCTGTAAGGATAAAGATGTGATATACTATCCGGCGCTTAAGGAAACGACACAGGGCAATCTGGAGGTCCTGTCTGCGGCGATTCAGGAATACAAGGATCCGAAGGCGGCAGGAAACATCGTATATGGATCATTTCAGGATGCCTTTCAGGAGATCGGAAGACTGTCTGAGGAAAAGCGGATCGTTTTTGTCATCGATGAATTCCCGTATCTTGCAAAGGCAGATCAGAGCATTGCATCAAGGCTGCAGCATTTGATCGATCTGTCCTGGAAGAACGGTAAGATGTTTCTTATCCTGTGCGGTTCTTCTGTCAGCTTCATGGAAGATCAGGTCCTGGCTTATGAAAGCCCGCTTTACGGCAGGAGAACAGGACAGATCAAACTGGAGCCGTTGAACTATCTTGAAACATCAGAAATGAATCCTGGTCTGGATCCGGAAACGCAGTCTCTGGTATATGGTATTACCGGCGGCATCCCTCTGTACGTCGAGAAACTCGATGTAAGAAGTGATATTGATCAGGCACTGCTCAGGAATCTCTTTAATCCGGCGAGCTATCTTTATGAAGAACCGGAGAATCTGCTCAGGCAGGAACTTCGTGAGCCGGCAGTTTACAATTCAGTCGTAAAGGCAGTCGCGGACGGAGCTACGAAACTGGGTGAGATCGCGACCCGCGCAGGCATCGATAAATCATCTTGCTCAACCTATGTCAAGACACTCATGAACTTGGGGATCATCTGCAAGGAGACACCGGCAAATGAGAAAGAGGGGAGCAAAAGTATCTATAAGATCAATGATCACTTCTTCCGCTTCTGGTACAGATTTGTTCCGCGTAACATTGCGGCGATACAGACAGGAAGGATCTCAAAGATCTACAGGACTTCCGTGAAGGAACATTTACATCAGTATATGGGAACGGTCTTTGAGGATATGTGTGCTCAATATATACTGAACTATATGGAGGAACTGCCGATCGAGCTTAGTGCTCTGAAAAGATGGTGGGGAACGGATCCGAAAGAGCATAAGGCCATTGAGATTGATCTGATCGGTATGCCTGTTAAGGAAAACAGGAAACGATCAAAAGAATACATGGCTGTTTCATGCAAATACAGGAACAGGCCGGCAAGCATCGCAGATCTGAAGGAGCTTCAGGAATACTGTGAGGTCTTTGATTCCAATGCAACATATCATTACTATATCTTCTCAGCGTTCGGATTCAAGGAGGAACTTGCCAGCCTTGCGGAAACAGAAGGTGTAAAGCTGGTTTCCCTTGACGATATGTATCATCACCTCACCTGATACATGTTCCGCCTCACGGGGCAGTGAGAAAATAGTGAGGCAGATGGGGCATGCAGAGCCGGAGGTGTTGAAAACACTGGGATCTGGTGAAAGTTCGATTTCTATCATCTCCACCACTATTTAGCCAGATTGAGCAAAATCAGTCCGGCTCTTTTGTACCATATGGCATATGATGCAAGGATCATAGAGTACAACTATATGCTGATGCCGGAACTCCGCTGCCCGAAATCCGACAAGCCGGATAAGAATGTGCGTGCGCTGACGGATAAGGAGCAGAAGAAGCTTTTGAAGGCTCTTGAGAAAATGAGATCCAACCCGGAGGGACTTGTCTTCTGTGATCATATAAAGGGCAGTATTATAGAAACGATGCAGGTCAACAGTTTTTTCAGTAGGATCACAGAAAAGGCGGGAATCCCGGTTACAGGGCAGCATGCCCTGAGACACAGTTTTGCGACGAGATGTATTGAGGCCGGTGTACCTAATGATTGCAATAGTAATCATGCTCTGCTATAGTGAAACCACAAGAAGGGGGACAAACATGATGATTACAATTGACATCGACGCACTCCGCAAATATATGCTTGACAACTCATATGCAGCTTTTTTCGTCGGTGACTTCGGCGGAGCGCTGGCTGAATCAGTTGATATTGAAAACGCATCTGATGAAGAATTGGTCGAGATGGCCAAGAGACAGGGAATTGATTTGAGAAGGTTTGAGGTGGGAAATATTTGATAACGGGGAAACAATCATTCCAACCTGCACAAACTCATCACAGTATGACAACGCAAGGCTGTAAAGCTTCCGGAAAAGCCGGGTGCGGATTTCAAACGGCAGTTTGATATGTAGCCGTACCGGCACTTCTTCAGCGATCCGGGATATGGGAAGGTTGAGTACAGTATCGTTGAAGGAAGGATGTCATGCACGATTGCAGTGATAACAAAAAAGAGGTATGTAGCATGATTTCAGCAACCGAAGCAAAGAAAAAATTGATTGAAGGCAATCAGAAATACATTGATGCAAAGGCAGGAGAGGGGGATGTTTCAACGCAGTTGCGCCGGAAAACCGCTGAAGAAGGCCAGCAGCCGTACGCGATCATCATCAGCTGTTCGGACTCCAGAGTCATCCCGGAGGCTATCTTTTCTGCAGGGATCGGGGAGTTGTTTGTGATCAGAGTCGTGGGAAATGTGCTGGACAATCACCAGTTAGGGAGCATCGAGTATGCCGCAGAACACCTGGGAACGAAGCTGATCGTAATGCTGGGACATACCGGATGCGGAGCTATAAATGCTGTCATTGACGGACATTCCGGCGGATTCATCGATTACATTTCAAAGGATATCGCCATTGCGATCGGTGATGAAAAAGATGAATTCAAGGCAAGCTGCCTGAATGTGCAGCATGGTGTGGAGAGGATCCGCCATGAACTTGAGATTCATCCTATCGAAGACGAAAAGGGACTGGAAGTAATCGGCGCGATTTATCATATTGAGGATGGTACAGTTGAGTTTTTGCCGGAGGATCGATAGAGCCGGGCATTTATACGAGCGACTACTATACGATCGTTGACAGTTCCTTACAGGGGCAGGGTATCGCCTGAAGGCATCTTGGGATACTATCATTATTATGTTCCAAGTATGTTTATCGGTAAGGAAAAAATTTACGAAGCTGATCCATCGCAAGGATGCGGCGATATCAGAGAATCTGTCAGGACAGCTTTTGAAAAAGCAGTCAAAGGAGGCTAATCAATTAAAGATTACATCCTGTAACAGGAGTCGTAGCAGAGATATATTATTTGTTTCTTTCTAATATGCATTTGATTTGTAAAGCCATAGAGAATGTTTCCTTAAAATCGTCGCGAGGCGCTTTTTCTGTGATGATTTCCTGTACCTTATTTATGCGATAACGAACCGTATTTTCGTGCACAAAGAGTTTCCCGGCAACATCTTTATATTGATAACCGCATTTTTTGTACATCAGCATTGTTTCAAAAAGCTGTGAGTTGTGCTTCTTGTCATAATCAACCAGAGAGCCTATTATTTCATTATAAAACTCCTCTAATTCCGGGTGTCCTGCTAATAACAAAAACAACTTCATTATTCCTAAATCGCGGTAGTGCTGGACGATATCTCCTTCATGAGAGTTGAATTTTGCTGCTGTAATGGCCTGGTTAAAAGCTTTTGATACATCATGCAGTTTGATTGCGGCATCACTAATGCCTATTGATTTGATGCCGTTGAAATTCATCAATTTATCAATATAATATGCAACTTGTGCAGAAGCTTTATCGGCAGCAGGATGTGAGATGATCCCCAGCACTCCTTCATTGAACATAATCCCTGATGCAAATATATCGCGTTCAAAATAGTCACGGATTTCCGGAGCACTGTCATGTGGTTCGGTTAAAGTTATGTAGAATGCAGTAATATTATTGTGAAGATGAGGATTAATTTGGTTGATAATACGCATTTGGGTTCTCTGATCAATAGTGGCGTCAATAATAGAAGATATTTCCTTGGACAAAAGGGTGTTTTGTCCGTCCGCAATAATCAACTCCATTATCTCACGTATCATTATGGCGTAAGGGATGTTTACACTATTGAGTATTACAGGAAATTTGTTGTTGTTGCAATAATCAATAA
>JAUMVV010000006.1:0-36780 GCA_030529985.1 Bacillota bacterium | reverse complement strand
CGGAAGTTCATTTATATATTCATCAAGAATGCATATTCCACTGCCACCTGCCATTAAAATAGGTTCGAGATAAGTTATCATGTCGGCAGAGCTGTCTTTGGCAAAATAAAACTCTGAAAGATAGAAATCTCCCGGATAAGCGATTTTGTAGTCGAATTCAGACAAGGGAGAATCAGAAATGGAAACCTGTGTAACAATATTATCCAGCGCCGAATGACCTGCCAGGATTTTTGCATCCTTAAAGGAAGGCAGATCGAGCACATTATATACATTGATGGACATATGGAACTCCTTGTGATTTTTATAATAGATATGCATATATTATAGACTGCTTATGCATAAATGCCAATAAAGTTTGTGGAAGTTATAATTATATGGCTGTTATTTTGTGGTGATTGACAATGAAAACCTGTGTTTAATGCACTATAATTAATAAAACAAAATGATTATGGTAGGTGTGTTTAGTGTGAAGGAAAAACCCACCTTAAAAGGAGGAAAAGATAATGACTGAAAAAAGAAACACTACAGTCGAAAAAATCGCTTTAGCACCGGTTCCGACTAATGAGCGTCAGCATTGGATTTCTGTAACGCTGATTCAGGCCGGCTTTATGATTTCTGCAACAAGTTTATGGACAGGAAGTATTATGATCGATGGTCTGAATCTGACACAGATCGTGATTGCAGGTCTGATCGGTTACCTGATCGTAGTCGGTATATGCTGGCTGCAGGGCATCATGGGTTCTGATCTTGGTGTACCATCTATTATTGTAGCAACACAATCCTTTGGGGATCGTGGAAGTCAATTCATTGTATCTACTGCCGATGCAATTTCCTGTATCGGATGGTTTGCCATCAATGCTAACATCTGTGGTGCTGCATTCTCCGGCTTGATGAGTGAATGTTTTGGTGTAGATATTCCTGTAAGGCTTTCCATTATTATCTGGGGTATCGTAATGTTTACTACTGCAGCAATCGGATTTAACGGTCTGAAATATCTGAACATGCTGGCTGTTCCACTGATGTGTGCTGTGACAGTAGTAGGTCTGTTCATTACCTTATCCGGTGACGGTATTCAAGTTCTGAAAGATTTCGTTCCTACAACAAACAATGTAACAATGATCGCAGGTATTGATATGGTTATCGGCGGCTTCATCGTTGGTGCTGTGTTATCTGCAGACTATACCAGATATCAGAAAACAAGAGCGGATGTATTCAAATCTTCTTTTGCAGGAATCCTGCCAATCGGCGTTATCCTGCTGTGGGCAGGGGCTGCTTTTGCGATCGTAGCGGGTTCGGAGGATCTGACAGTTATCTTTATCGGTCTGGGAATTCCGGTGCTGGGTCTGCTGAGCTTAATTCTTTCTACTTGGCCTGCAAATTCTGCCAATGCTTACTCTGCCGGTTTGGGTTTCCTGAAAGTGTTCAGATTGAGTGACAAATACAGAATCAGAATCACTCTTATCTGCGGTCTGGTAGGAACCATCGTAGGTTCTTTCGAAATTATCTTCTACTTTGAGCAGTTCCTTACTTACCTGGGCGTAGTCATTGCACCATTTGCAGGTGTAATGATAATCGACTACTTCGTGATTGGTAAAGGCAATCCTGCTAAATGGGCACCTACTAAAGGTATCAACTGGGCCGGTATGATTGCACTGGCTATCGGTGTTGTAGCAGGTCTGGTTATTCCTTGGGGCATTGTAAGTGTTAACGGTGTGATAGTTTCCGCTGTGGCAACTCTGATTCTGAGAAAAGTAATGCCTGCGGCGAAAACAACAACACTGGAAGATATCAGCATTGATATGGATGAATAATATATAACTGATAAAGGAGGAAGACAATGAGAGTATTAACTAAACAGGAAGTTATAGACATTATTTACGGATGCACTGTTCTGGGAACAGGTGGCGGTGGAAGTCTGGAAGGCGGCATCGCTATCGTTGAGCAGGACTTCGAAGCAGGAAGAGACTTCATTCTGGCTGATCTGAGTGAAGTGCCTGATGATGAAATGGTTGCAGTTCCTTATGTATGCGGTTCAATTTCTCCGCTTACACCTGAAGA
This sequence comes from Bacillota bacterium, assembly GCA_030529985.1. Classification (GTDB taxonomy): domain Bacteria; phylum Bacillota; class Clostridia; order Peptostreptococcales; family Anaerovoracaceae; genus Lentihominibacter. The sequence goes on along the minus strand of JAUMVV010000006.1, from coordinate 34,722 downwards.
AGAAGCAAAATATGAAGGACTGCCATCTATGGATGTTACTGAAGCGGTCAGATCTTTTCAGGTTCTCGAAGAGTATTACAGTAAAGAATTTTACGGTGTTATTTCCACTGAATTGGGTGGTGAAAATACTGCAGACGCTTTCCATGTTGCGGCACTGATGGGAAAACCTATCATTGATGCAGACCCTGCAGGAAGATCCGTTCCCGAACTACAGCACTCCACATTTTATATCAACGATGTACCTATCACACCGTTGGCAGTTGCCACACCATTCGGTGACACTGCAGTAATCAACAATGTTGTAAATGACTTGAGAGCTGAAGATCTGGTTAGAGCCATGTCGGTTGTAAGTAAAAATATGATCGGTGTAACAGACCACCCTGTAAATGGTGCGACTCTGAAGAAGAGTGTAATCCCTAATGCAATCACTTACTCCCTGAACATAGGTAAAGCATTGAGAGAAGCTAACGAAGCAGGTGAAGATGCAGCTGCTGCTATTTGCGAAGCAGCAGGCGGAAAAATACTGTTCCGAGGAGCAGTTAAAGATTTTGGATATGATACCGTAGACGGGTTCACTGTAGGAGATGCTGTGCTGGATGGAGAAGGCGAATACGAAGGGCACGAATACAAAGTGTGGTTCAAGAATGAACATATCCTGTCCTACAGAGACGGAGAAATCGATGTTACAGTTCCTGATCTGATCTGTGTTATTGACTCTGAAGGTGTTCCTGTAACAAACCCATTCTATGAAAAAGGACAGAGACTGACAATTTTCGCACTTCCTGCACCAAAAGAATGGACAACTGAAAGGGGTCTGGAAGTTTTCGGGCCTAAGAGCTTTGGTTTTGATATTGAGTATGTTCCATTTACTGAAAAATAAGGGAGGTATTTTAATGAAAATTGCAATAATTGATCCGGTTGTAGGAACTTCAGATGAAGTCCTTGCAGCTGATGCGGCTTATATGAAAAAATATCTTAATCCTAATACAGAATTTACTGTTGAGAGACTGTCTTCCGGTTTCATGTCTGTGGAAACTGCAGCACAGGATACTATCAATGGCGCAAAAATAATTGAAAAAGTCGTTGAAATACAGGATAAAGGCTATGATGGGATTTTTATTGACTGCTTTGATGATCCGGGAGTACTGGGAGCGCGTGAACTGTCGAAGATTCCGGTAATGGGACCATATGTCCCGGCGATTCATTATGCTGCTTCCATCAGTGAGAAAGTGGCAGTAATCACTACAGACAGTTATGGTGTGGTCTGCGAAGGTAGAAAAGCCGGAGAGCACGGCTTTGAAGATGTAATTGCTGCTGTAAAGAATGTAAATATGACTGTTCTGGAACTGGATGATGAAATTTTGGCAGAGAAAATCAAGGAAATCTGTCTGGAGCTGGAATCAGAAGGTATCAATGCAGCGGTTATGGGCTGTACAGGTATGGATGGCGTTGCTGATAAAGTGCGTGCTGAATTGAAAGCATCAGGTTGCAGTGTTCAGCTGATCGAACCGTTAAAAGTTGGAATGAAAATGCTGGAGCTGGCTATCAGTTTGCAGGATACTAACCTGATCAAAAGTACTCCGATCAATATGGATGAATACATCAGATAAAAGGAACAGTTATGAACAGATATGATAAAGAATATATTGAATCTCTACAGAAGCTGATCGGTATAAAAAGTGTTAAGTTTGATGGAGTTGATTCTTATGAAGCTGTGCCGGGTAAACCTTTTGGTGAAGGGATTGCTGACGCACTGAACTATACATTGAACCTTTGTGAATCAATTGGAATGGATGTAAAGAACTGTGACGGATATGCAGGATATGCAGAAACAGGTCAAGGTGATGATCTTCTGGGTGTTCTGATGCATCTGGATGTTGTACCTGAAGGGAATGACTGGGATTTTCCACCGTACGGCGGCGAAATCCATGACGGCAAGCTTTACGGCAGAGGTGCAATCGATGATAAAGGGCCTGCAATTGCGGTTATCTATGCGATAAAAGAATTGGTGGATGAAGGCTATGAGTTTAACAAACGAGTGCGTCTGATTTTCGGATGTGATGAAGAAAATGATTGGGAATGTATGGATTACTATGTAGCCAATGAAGAGTGTCCTGATTTCGGATTTACACCCGATGCTGACTTCCCGATGATTTATGGTGAAATGGGTATCATGGATGCAGAATTCGTGATTGATGTTCCTGAAAAGGAGACGCTGGTGATTTCCGGCGGGGATGCTTCAAATGCGGTTCCTGATCATTGTAAGGCGGTTAAGGGTGAAGAGATTGTAGCAGAAGCATACGGCGTTGCAGCTCATGCCAGTACGCCATGGGAAGGGGAGAATGCTATTTCCAAGGTAATGTCGGAGCTGAGTGCTGTGGAATGCTCTGATGAAATGAAAAACTTCATCAGGTTTTACAATGATAAAATTGGATTTGCAATTCACGGTGAACATATCGGTTGTGGTTTCGAGGATGAAGAAACAGGCAAGCTGACATTCAATGCAGGTGTGATTTCTGTTAAAGAGAATCAGGTGCGTCTTGCAGTTGACCTGCGTATTCCTGTGACTGTTGAGGCTGAACAGGTTTGTGGGAATCTGGAGAAGGCCGCTGCAGAGTATGGCATTCGTTTGGAAAATTATGGTTTCATGGATCCTGTATTTTCACCTAAAGACAGCAAATTGGCGAAAACACTGCTGGATGTTTATCGTGATTACACAGGAGATAGCAGTGACCCACTGACAATGGGTGGCGGAACTTACGCCCGTGCAATGCCGAATGTAGTTGCTTTCGGGCCACTGTTTCCCGGACGCAAAGCGACAGAACACATGAAAAATGAATACATTCCGGTAAGTGATCTTATGGATATCAAAGAGATTTATAAGAGAGCAATTAAAGAACTATGTGAAGGGTAAATAGAAAAGCCCTATCCGGTTTGCCGAAGATAAATGACGGTGGCGAAAGCTGCCGTCTTTTATTTTCCCTGACATAGGAACGATGCCGGGCTTGATGGTGTAGTTCATAAAGGCATGTTCGATGCTGCAATCCATAATGCGGTGCCTGGTGGTGTAAATGCAGACTGAAGTTGTTGCTTTCACACTGATGTAAGGTGCATCGTATTGAAAAACTACACCAACGGAGTATGTTCTCACATCATTGACTAACGTACACTCACTTTTTAATAAGCATCATAATCTAACTTTTGAAAAAGCAGCATACACTGCGTTGAAAGTGTGGGGCATTTGTTGTAGAATGAGATGATGAAAATAAAAATATCGAAGAAAACCAGGCGAATACTGGGAATATACCTTGCGGCAGTGGCTATACTGTATATTGTCGTATTCCAGGTTCCCAAAGTGACGGATAAGTTTGAAACAACTCAGGTGCTGGAGAACGGAACTCTGGAGGTATCCTGCGAGGCAAAAGGTTATGTTGTCAAAGATGAAGCCGTTTGTACGGCGGATTCAACCGGGACAATAGAGTATAAGTTTAACGGCGGAACGGTAGTAAAAAAAGGCACAGACATTGCCGCCATAGAAACAGTAAAGGAGAAAAAAAGCGGCGAGAAGGAACCGGTACGCAAGTACCGGGATTACCTTACAAGGCTCAAGAATTTCAGGCTGCTTAGTGAAGGCTGCAGCTCGCCGATAAGCGGAGTAGTCAGCTACTCCATAGACGGGTATGAGAAATATTTCAGCATAGACAATCTGGATAAGATCAGGAAGGAAGAGGCTGAAGACACCTCCTCCGGCCGGCTTGAGCTTGACAGGAAGGCTGTCGTAAAGGGGGAGCCTATCTTCAAGATATCCGGTGATGACAGCTGGTATATAGTCTGCTGGCTGGATAAGGAAGATGCGATAAAATACGACCCCGACCGGAAGGTCAGAATTGAACTTCCCGCCGGCACAGTCGATGCCAGAGTGCACAGCGTCGAAAGGGAAGGAGAATATTATAGGGTAGTATTTTTCCTGAATGTATACTATGAAGACTTCTGCGCTGCCAGGGAAGTGAAGATGACCGTGATCGGGAGCAATACCACAGGTCTTCTGGTCAGCAATGAATGTCTGATAAAAAAGAAGGGCGTTCTGGGCGTATATGTAAAAACCAAGGACGGTGATACATATTTCAGACCGGTCAAGGTGAAGATAACAGATGGAGAGCAGTCCGTACTCTATGAATCTGTGTTTGTGAATGATGAATATGAGCAGGTGGAAACCGTTTCAGCTTACCAGGAGGTGCTGAGAGATCCACAGGATGCTCTTGAGCAGGATATGCGAGGCTTGAAGGAGGAATAAGCATAATGGAGGACATAAAGAAAAATCTGGAGACAGTAAGAGGCAGGATAGCAGAGGCGGCTGAAAGCTGCGGAAGAGAAGAAGCGGAAATCCTGCTTGTAGCGGTAAGCAAAACCAGGACACCCGAAGAGATAAACACGGCAATAGATGCAGGGGTCACGGACATAGGCGAAAACAAGGTTCAGGAGATAATGGACAAATTCGATGCAGTCAAGCCCGTAAGATGGCATATGATCGGACATCTCCAGACCAACAAGGTGAAGTACATAATAGATAAGGTTGATATCATACATTCAGTGGATTCAATGAAGCTGGCCAAGGAAATCAACAAGCGTGCAGCACAGCACGACAAGGTGATGGACATACTGGTTCAGATAAATCCGGCGAATGAAGAAAGCAAATTCGGTGTTTCGACTGAAGATGCGGGCGAACTGGTAAAAGAAATTCTGGACAGCTGCGAGAATATCAGGATAAAGGGATTGATGAGCGTAGCTCCTATAAAAGAAGATCCGAGAGATGTTAAACCGTATTTTGACGGAGTGAAAGAGCAGTTCGATAAGTTGTCAGAAATTCGGCACCCACGGCTGGATTTTCAATTTCTGTCCATGGGAATGTCCGGAGATTTTCCTGTGGCAATAGAAGCAGGCTCGAATTTAGTTAGAGTTGGAAGCGCGATTTTCGGAGAGAGAGATTACGTGCAGTACAGAAAGGATCAGGAGGCGAAAAAGAATGGGAATGCTTAATAAATTCAAGGATTTGATCGGTGTCGAAGAATACGACGAAGATGAACTGATGGATTATGAGGAAGAGTCCTACAAGCAGCCTTCATATTCGGAACGAAGACCGATCGAACCGAGAAGACCCATGGGGTCACAGGCGAGGTACGACACCACAAATGTTGTACCTATGCAGAACAAGACCGTGAAATCCATCACAAACGCTTTCAAGCTGGTTGTCATAGAACCGCAGAGCTTCGATGAATGTTCAAAACTGGTTGACAATCTCAGAAGCAGGAAGCCTGTAATAGTGAACCTGGAAAAACTGGATTCGGATACGGCAAGAAAGATATTTGATTTCCTCGGAGGAGCAACATATGCGTTGAACGGAAATGTTCAGAAGGTCGCAAACAATATTTTCGTTTTCGCACCTGAAAATGTTGCAATATTTGCTGACGGCGACAGCAAGCCGTACAGCTTCGCGGGGGCAGACGATAATCCTTGGAAATAGTTCGGGGAGGTAATGCCGATGATAAGACCTATAGATATACAGGAAAAGAAATTCACCAAGGCAGTTCGCGGGTACAAGGAGGAGGAGGTCAACGAGTTTCTCGATGAGATCACCATAGACATGGATCGCCTCCTGAATGAACTCAGGGAAACCCGAGAGGAAAACAGCAGGCTGGTGGAAGAGCTGGAGAGAACGAGGGGTTCACAGGAATCTCTCGTTGAAACCCTTCAGGCAGCCAAGTCCCTCATGGCCGACATTTCCGACAGCGCAGAAAAGCGTGCGGAAGTGCTTCTTAAGAATGCGGAGCTGGACGCGGAGCTCATGAGAAAAAGCGCCAGAGAAGAGGCAGAAACGATTGCCAGAGAAAATCAGGAGCTGAAGACGAGATATATAGAGTTCAGAAACCGCTACAAGAGGCTGCTTGAAGCGGAGCTTCAGAGATTTGAATCCTCAAGCGGGGATATTCTTCCTGAACTGGGAGTATCAGATTTTGATGACCTGCCTCAGGGAGAGGAAGATAAGCCGATAGCACCTGTTCAAAGTAAGGATACGATACAGAGTCTTAAATTATGATTTATCTGCTTGTAATATTCGCTGTCATGGTTCTTGACCGCATCGTTAAAACTGCAGTGGACAGCAGTATGGATGTGGGGGATACGATTCCGGTACTGGGCGATTTTTTTCACATAACATATATCAGGAATACCGGAGCAGCCTTCAGCCTGCTGGAGGGACATACCCTTCTGCTCATATTGGTGCCTTCAGTAATAATAGGGATAGCGATCATCTTTATCTGTGTCAGATACAAAGCCTATAAGCCTATCTTCATGTTTTCCCTGGCGCTGATGTGCGGGGGAGGACTTGGCAATCTGACGGACAGAGCCGCTTACGCTTATGTAATCGATATGTTCGATTTCGGTTTTTTCCCGGTATTCAATGTTGCGGACATATGCGTATGCGTTGGATGCGGTCTGCTTTTGCTCTATCTTATTCTATATAGTGAAAAAAACGGTTCGGATCCGGTGCCGGCCAAAGCTGCAAAACCTGCGGAAGAGGTTAAGGGGCAAAAGAAAAAGGCGGAAAAAAAGAAGCCGGCAGGGCAGAGGAAAAAACCGAAAAGATTGAAATAGAACGATAACTGTCTATGAAAAAAATACTCGAAAACATACAGTTTGATATCACGGAAGACACGAAAGGAACCAGGTTAGACCTGGTTCTTTCTGCCGGACTGGAAAACTACTCCAGAAGTTTTCTGCAGAAGCTATTTGAAGCCGGGAATATCAGGGTCAACGGTGAGGTATGCGGGGAGAAGAAGCACAAGTGCAGAGCCGGAGATATTGTGGACATCGCCATACCGGAACCGGAAGCTCCGGAACTTGAGGCGGAGGACATCCCTCTGGACATTATCTATGAAGATGAAGAACTGATTGTAGTCAACAAGCCGGCAGGCATGGTAGTTCACCCGGCTCCCGGCAACTATACGGGGACGCTGGTCAATGCACTGATGTACCACTGCGGCAGTAATCTCTCTTCCATAAACGGGGTGATAAGACCGGGGATCGTGCACAGAATCGACAAGAACACCAGCGGGCTTCTGATGGTGGCCAAGACGGACAAAGCTCACGGCAGCCTTTCACAGCAGCTTGCAGGGCACACCATTTCCAGAAGATATAAGGCAATAGTGTACAGCAATATCAGGGAGGATTCGGGTACCGTTGATGAACCTATAGGAAGGGATCCTGCAAACAGACTCAGGAATGCCGTAATACACGAAGGTGCCCCGGGCAGCTCAGCAGCGAAAAATGCGGTGACCCATTACACTGTGCTGGAGAGGTTCGGGAATTTCACTCTGATAGAGGCTGTGCTTGAAACGGGAAGGACGCACCAGATAAGAGTTCATATGGCATACATCAAACATCCGCTTCTCGGCGATGAACTGTACGGCTCCGTAAAAAACAAGGTCGGTGCCGGGCGTCAGATGCTCCACGCCGGACTGCTGGGATTCACACATCCGTCAACGGGAGAGTATATGGAGTTCAGCTGTGCGCCGCCGGATGACTTCATGGAGGTGCTTGAAAGGCTGCGAAAATGATGAGACGGGCAGGGTGATCCACCCTATTTCCCGCGTCGCACCTGAGTATCAGGTTCCAGGCTGTTCCTTACATATTGAAGGCATGCGTCACAGATGTAGCCGCCCTTGAAAGCAAAGGTGTCATATGTGCAGCCGCATATGCTACATTTCCTGTTCATAGAGGTGCCTCCTTTCCTGAAAGATTGGTGAAGGTAATGCCTTTTGACAGTCTCATCATTTCCGTATCCATAAAATAAGACAGGCAAATTGCAAAAGCAAGAAAAATCTGATCAAATGTAATACAACAGTCTTTTTTTGTAACAGGACAGTGTTTCCTGAAAAAGGGAGGACAGAACATGTATGAAAACTTTCAACTGAAAAAAACCGGAAAAGGAATAATTCAGGGTTACATATGGCCGCTTGATGACCCCGCGAAAGTTGTGTGCATCATTCACGGTGTAGGCGAATATGGAGGAAGATACGACCGCGTGGCAGCGAAATTTGCGGAATCCGGAATAGCAACGCTCTCTATGGATCTCAGAGGTCACGGTAATTCGGCGAATCCGAAGGGACACTGTGCACCCAGAAGGGAAGTGCTCGCAGATATCAGTGATCTTCTCATCTTCGCACGCAAAAAATACCCGGGAAAGGACATTATCCTTTACGGTCACAGTATGGGAGGAAATATAGTGCTGGATTACAGAAGCAGAGGAGACTTCAATGACTTTCCGGTCAAATATCTCATATCGGCCCCATGGATCAGACTGGTTGATCCCGTCAAAGGAGTCGCCTATGCTTTTGCAAAGGCAATGAGCAGAATATTTCCGGCCATGGGAATCAGCAGCTCTGTTGAGGAATCAACCCTCGGGCATCCGGAATCAGTAAAGCCTTACAAGACAAACCCTATGGTGCATGACAGAATTTCCTTCCTCTGTGCCGTGGAGGGACTTGAAACGGGAAAAGCTCTTGAGGAGGGCAGCCATGAGTGCAACGGCAGATGTGGGGACATACCCACCATGTTCATGCATGGAACTGACGACAGGATATGCGATATCGAGGGTACGCGCAGGGTGTTCAGAAACCTGAAGGAACAGGGCGACAGTGTTGAATTCATCGAATGGCCGGGACTGTATCATGAGATACACAACGGCAATGCGGTAACCCGCGGCGACGAAGTGGTGGACAGAATTATCGAATTCATTCTGGAATAGCCGGATCCACGAACAGGGTCTTGTTATGCGTGAAGGTGACATATCCGGGCTTGGAACCGGAGGGTTTCTTCACATGTTTTACTTTAACATAATCGACCGGCACATTCGCGGAAGCGGAGGCCTTGCTGTGGAAAGCGGCGATGGAGGCAGCCCGGAAGAGCTCCTCCCGGGAGGGAGCCTGTCCTTCGGTAAAGAGAATTACATGGGAACCGGGAATATCCTTGGTATGGAACCAGATATCCGAAGAAGCGGCCTTCTTGAAGGTGAGCCAGTCATTTTCCTTGTTGTTTCTGCCAACCAGAACGGTTTTTCCCGAAGGCAGGCGATAGCTGTGGGGCTTAGGCTTGCCTTTTCTGTTTATCCGGCTCTTATCCGAATTTTTTCTGAAACGCAGATATCCGGATTCTGTCAGCTCATTTCGGAGCAGATCCAGCTCTTCAATAGATTTGGCTCTATCTATAAAAGCGGAGACCGATTCCAGATATTCTATCTCCAGTGCGGTTTCTTCCAGCTGAAGCTGCTTCTCCTTTACCGCAGTCTTGGATTTACCGTATTTCTTGTAGTAATTCTGCGCGTTTTTTGCAGGTGAAAATCTGGGATCAAGTGGTATGTTTACCTCTGATCCGTCATAGTAGCTGGTGACCTGAACACTCTTCATCCCCGGCTTGACCATATGAAGGTTGGCGGTAAGAAGCTCGCCGCAGAGCCTGTATTTCTCCGAATTTTCCGCCTTTTGAAGATCCTCGTTCAGCCTTTGCATCTTGAGTTTCAGCTTATCCGTCTGCCCCTTTATAAGGCGCCGGAGCTCTCCCGCCTTCTGCCTGATGGTATTTGATGATTCTCTGTTCACGAAGAAGTACTCGGCAGCGCGGCTCAGCGTATCGAAATTCAGGGACTCAAAGCTGTCATCCTCCTCATAGGCTGCGAGGGGTGTTATGTGAAAATCTGCGGGTCCGCCCTCCTTAACATAGACAAGGGGTGTGAAGCGGCTGTCCCTGATGGACGATCTGAGTTTTTCCAGCCATTCAAAGGCGGAATCCGAAAGAGCCATGGTTTCAGCAAGGGCGGGGGAAAAACCGCCTATGCCCTTCAGAAGGCTTCTCTCGGGTTGAAGCTGGTTTTGCATAAGCGAAGCCACATCCTCTTCGGTGAGTCGGGTGAAGGGAAGCTTAGGCTGGGCGGGAGGATATTCGTATAATTTTCCCGGAAGGAGCTGTCTTGCCCGGTTTACATCGATGCCCACATGTTTGATGCTGTCAATTATCTTGCCGGTCTGCATGTCTACGAGAAGGGCATTTGAGTGCTTTCCCATGATTTCAAGGATCAGCTTCCTGTTCAGGCCGAAGCCCAGTTCGTCAACCGTTTCCAGAAAAATTTCAATTATCCGGTCACTTTCATGCTGTCTGATATCGGTGATTCTGGCGGCACCCAGATGTTTTCGGAGAACCATGCAGAAGAGGGGCGGATCGGCAGGGTTTTCGGGGGTTTTGTCCACCAGATAAACGGCAGAATGGTTTCCGGAGACGGATACGAAGAGACGCTTCTTGCCTGCGGATGTGTGGATCTGCAGCAGAAGCTGATCCGGCTGAGGCTGATAGATCTTTTCGATTTTTCCGTACAGTATATTATCCTTGAGTTCCTGCACCATCGCACAGGTAACGACACCATCATATGACATTTTGACACCTTTCCGCTCTTGTTTTACAATGACTATAGTATCATAAATCAGGAAGAGATAGGAGAAAATTGTATGATAAAGAGCATGACGGGATTCGGCAGAGGCGAGTATTCAGACGGGAAGAGAAATGTTATCTGCGAAATCAAAACGGTGAACCACAGATATGCCGATATCAGCGTTAAAATGCCGAAACGGTATTCATTCGCAGAAGAGAAAATCAAAGTGCAGATCAAGGAAAAGATGAAAAGAGGGAAGGCGGATGTTTCCATCATGGTGGAAAACCTCACCGAGGGAGATCTGACGGTCAGGCTCAACGCGCCGGTTGCCCGGCAGTATATTGACAATCTCAAGGAACTCAAGGACGGATACGAACTCAAAGGGGATATCGATTTGAGCCTTGTATCATCGATGCCGGATGTACTCAAGGTAATTCCGGATGTGGAGGATGAAGAGGAGGTTATGACCGTTATCAGCGGTGCAGTGGACATGGCTGCAGGAAAACTGGAGGAGATGCGGGCTGCAGAGGGCGGTAAGCTGGCGGAGGATCTCCTGATGAGGGGTGAACTTATCAGAGCTATTGTTAAAAAGATAGAAGTGCGCGCGCCTCTTGTTGCACAGGAGTACAGGGAGAAACTCAGGATCAGAATCAGCGAACTGCTGGAAGGCAAGGTGGATGTTCCGGAGGACAGGATACTGATTGAAGCTGCGGTTTTTGCAGATAAGGCAAGCATAACCGAAGAACTGGTTCGGCTCGACAGCCATATGCTCCAGCTGAAGACCTTCCTCACCGAAAGCGACGGTACTGTGGGCAAGAAGCTGGATTTCCTCGTCCAGGAGATGAACAGAGAGGCCAACACGATAGGCTCCAAGGCCAATGACCTTGAGATAACATCTCTGATGCTGGAAACCAAAAGCGAAATCGAAAAAATCAGAGAGCAGGTACAGAATATTGAATAAAAATCATGTACGATGATCATGTTTTGTGTTATAATACCTACTCGATAAACTGAAGTCGAAACAGCGGGAGAGGTCATGACGAGAGGAAAACTGTATGTAATATCAGGTCCATCAGGTGCAGGTAAGGGAACCATCTGCAGGAAGGTTCTTGAGGAGGACAGCAATATCAGATTTTCTGTTTCCATGACGACAAGGAAGCCCAGGGAAGGCGAAGAAGATGCAGTGGATTATTTCTTCGTAAGCAGGGAAGAATTTGAAAGACTCCTGGCTGAAGGGGGTCTTCTGGAACACAATCTGTATGTGAACAACTACTACGGCACACCGGTAAAGCAGGTCGTTCAATGGCTCGGGGAAGGTCATGACGTGATACTTGAAATTGATTACAACGGTGCGTTTCAGGTGAGAGAGACTTATCCCGAAGCAGTTCTCGTGTTCATTTTACCTCCGTCTGTGGAGGAGCTGAGAAGCAGAATAATGGGAAGAGGTTCGGAAACGGAAGAGGCGATGAACCGGCGTCTTGCAGAGGCGATGAACGAGCTGGCTCAGGCGGATAAATATGACTACAGAATCGTAAATGAGAATGTGGATGCCGCAGTGAAGGAAGTGCAGCGGATTATGAAGATAGAAAGAAGCAAGGAGGCATAGACGATGTTATATCCATCCATCAACAAAATCAGAACAAAGGCGGACAGCAGATACACTCTGGTAATTCTGGCAGCAAAGAGAGCGAGAGACATTATTGACGGAATGCCAAAGCTTACGGAGGAAGAAGTGAGCAAGCCTGTTTCGATTGCAGCTAATGAAATTGCAGAGGATCTTATCACCTACAGAGAAGGCTGATGTGCGAAAAACGCACAAAAAGTGCGGAATCCGATACAGATTATTTTCCCGTTATGTGAAACAATGTTCATATGACGGGATTTTAGTTTGGAGGTCGCCATGAGAAATGTGCTTAATGTCAAGTCCGGCAGAAACAGATATGCGATTCCCTTTAACAGCATAGTCTATATGGAAAAGGACCGGAGAAGGATAGTTGTTCACACAACGGATAAAGAGAGAATATTCTACGGGAAGTATGACGAAATCGTGCCCCTTCTGGATGACCGTTTCATCAATCCCCACAGAAGCTTCGTGCTGAACATGGATTTCATTGTGGAGATGGATAAAAATACGGTGCAGATGTGTACAGGATGCTCGATCAGCTTCTGCAGGGAATGCCTTGAGCGAACCAAAAAAGGCTACGATCACTATATTGCAAAAAAACTTGCAAACCGTTGAAATCTGTAGTATATTCATAGCTGGTGTCGTCTTGATCACGGCACCGTAAACAACATTTTACACACGGCGGTTTTGAAGGAAGCCGGTGCCTTAACGGCCACTGATACGGCTGTCGCGCCGAAGCCGGCAGATACCCGGCAGGAGCGTGCATAAGGTTGCTTCCCGTAGGCCATCGTGGAAGGACGAAAAACCGAGAGGAGAAAAGAAAATGTCAGTAATTTCAATGAAACAGTTACTCGAAGCAGGCGTTCATTTCGGACACCAGACCAGAAGATGGAACCCAAAGATGGCTCCGTACATATTCACAGAGAGAAACGGAATCTACATAATTGACCTGCAGAAGACGGTAAAGAAGATCGATGAAGCATACGACTTCATGAAGGAAGTTGCAGCTACCGGAAAGCCGGTTCTGTTTGTGGGAACCAAGAAGCAGGCGCAGGCCGCGATCGAGGATGAAGCCAAGAGATGCGATATGTTCTTCGTAAACCAGAGATGGCTTGGCGGTATGCTTACAAACTATAAGACTATCTCACAGAGAATAAGAAGGATCTACGATATCGAAGCTATGGAGGAAGACGGCACATTTGACAAGCTGTCGAAGAAGGAAGTGCTCAAGCTCAGAGCCGAGCATGACAAGCTGGACAAGAACCTTGGCGGGATCAAGGAGATGAAGGGCATGCCGGGAGCTATCTTCGTAGTAGACCCTAAAAAGGAAAAGATAGCTGTTGCTGAAGCGAGAACACTGGGAATCCCTGTTATCGGAATCGTTGACACTAACTGCGATCCTGATGATGTTGACTACATAATTCCTGCAAACGATGATGCTATCAGAGCTGTGAAGCTCATTGCCGGCTGCATGGCTGATGCTGTAATTGAGGCAAAGCAGGGTGAAAGCTTTGACGAAGGTGAAGTTGAAGAAGCTCCTGAAACAGAGGCTGTAGAGGCAGAAGCTCCTGCTGAAGAAGTAGTAAAGGAGGAAGAATAATGGCTGTAACTGCTAAGATGGTAAAAGAACTGCGCGAAATGACGGGCGCAGGCATGATGGATTGCAAAAAAGCCTTGGTTGAAACTGACGGTGACATTGATGCTGCCGTTGAGATTCTGAAAGAAAAAGGTCTGTCAAAGGCTGCCAAGAAGGCCGGAAGAATCGCTGCAATGGGTCTTGTTAAGACTGCTTTTGCAGAAGACGGGAAGACAGCCGCAATCGTTGAGGTCAACTCAGAGACCGATTTCGTTGCAAAGAACGAAGAGTTCATCAACTTCGTTGAAGGACTCGCCGGACTGGCGTTGGATGCAGAGAGCAATGATATGGAAGCCTTCAAGGCGATGGCTTTTGACGGGTCAACTGTCGGTGAAGCACTCACTGCCCTGATTGCAAAGATCGGAGAGAACATGTCAATAAGAAGAATAGAGAAGGTTTCAGGAGATGTTCTGGCTTCATATATCCACGGCGGCGGAAGAATAGGCGTTATCATTGCGGCAAGCGGCGATAACAATGAAGATAACAAGACAGCGCTCAATAACATTGCAATGCAGGTTGCAGCGATGAACCCTCAGTATGTGTGCAGAGACGATATCTCAGAAGATGAACTGCTTAACCTGAGAAAGGTAACTCTGGAAAGTGCACTGAACGATCCGTTCACGCTTCCTAAGCCGATTCTTAATAATCTGCTGGATAAGGCTGCTGACGGAGTATGGGGAGCTGAAGATACTGCAATATTGGCCGAAAAGAGGGCGGACAAGAGCTTCAACTTCAACTATCTGCCGAACTTCCTGTCAGAAGAGGCGAGGGCGCAGCTGGCAGGTATCGCAGTTGCCGATAAAGCGGAGATCTCCGAAAACAAGATTTTCAAGGGGCTGGTTGAAGGGCGTGTTTCAAAGCAGCTGAAGGAAATCTGTCTGATGGATCAGACCTATGTCAGAGCGGAGGACGGCAAACAGACTGTAGCTCAGTATCTGGGTTCTGTAGATAAGGCGTTGTCCCTGATCAAGGTTGTAAGATACGAGGTAGGCGAAGGCATCGAAAAGAAGGAAGAGGATTTTGCCGCCGAAGTGGCTGCACAGATGCAGAACCGGATCTGCTGGAAATAACCGGTTGCAGGGTAAAGTGATGAAAGTGATGAAAGGAAATGGATTTCTCAGGTGCGATCATCTTCCTGCTTTCGGATCCGGTTCTGACCATGAAACTCTTCCGGAAGAGGGAAGTGCCGGGGGCAGGGGCGAGGTTGCTTGTTTTGTACTGGAGGGCGATGTGGCTGTATGCAGCGTCACCTGCGAGGGCACTGTGAGTAAATGAAATAACTGTAAAAATTTAACAGGTAAATATTGACATTAACCCCTTCGACGTGGTATGGTCAGGATATAAAATGTTTCCATATCACGAAAAGGGGTTTTTATGATGAAATATGAATTGTTTAAACAGATTGTTGGGGATCGCATAATGGAATTCATGCCGCCGATATTTTCGGGCTTTTCTCCGGAGATCAAATGTGTTCAGAAGGTAAATGTGAAGAAGGATGCTCTTGTTCTCCGACCGGCGGAGTGGGGGGAATCTATTGCGCTGCCCATCGTTTATCTGGACGATATGTACGACATTTTCCGAATAGATGAGGACATGGACGAACTGCTTCGCTTCGTAGCCGGGATTTTCATAAGCTATACCGGGAGCATAGGCGGGGAAGAATTCGATATTGACTTTGCATCAAAAAAAGACAGCATAATAGTGAGCCTTATCAATACAGAATCCAACGGGGAGCTGCTGAAGGATATTCCGCACATTGATGTTCTGAACATGTCGCTGATTTACAGAGTGATAGTCAGATGGGTGGGAGACGGATTCGACTCCATAATCATGAACAACAGCATTCTCAAGAGCATGGAACTCAGCGGTCAGGAGCTTTACGATCTGGCGCTGGAAAATTCCAGAAGATTATTCCCACCCACAGTGGAAAAGCTGAAAGATGATATATATGCGGTTTCAAATATGGGCAATATGTTCGGTGCAACTTCGATGATCTACGAGGATTTCATGAAGGAGCTGGGGAGAACGATAGGTGATGAGAATTTCTATGTGCTGCCGAGTTCGATTCATCAGTTTTTTGCAATTTCCGAGAAGAAGGCGGATCCGGAGAAGCTTGTTATGGTGCTTGCCGAGGGGAATGCAAATGTAACAAAAGAATGTGACAGGCTTTCAAATGCCGTGTATTCATACAGCACCGGCAGGGGTGTTTTGAGTAAAGCGGCGTCGTATAGGTAGCTGCGGCTCCGGAAGGCGGAATATTCAGATACCACGGTTTACGGAGGGACGGTGTCATACCGGCAGATACCGCTTTACTATATGTCTGTACGGTAAGCCTATCGAGCTTACAATACAATCTACGGTATACAGACCGGTGCGGGCTTTACTGTATGTCTATGCGGTAAGCCCGTCCAGAAAAAGGGGCAGCATCTTTTCCGAATACTGGCAGAGAGAGTAGTTTCCGCTCGATATGCACCAGTCGTACATCATGGCGCGTTCAAACAGGGCATACGCCTTGGTTATGTCATTGATCGACAGATCCTCACGAAAAAGCTTCTGCTGCTGTCCCTCCACGGCGATTTGCCTGAGAAGCTTGTAGTATGTCCTATCCGGATCCAGAAGATGCTTTTCGCCTTTGGTGGTAAGCTGAGAACCGAAGAGTTGGGAAAGCATGGAGACGGATACGGTGTTTTCTATCATGAGGAAGAGCTCCCGGTTCATCAATATCAGCTTTTCTATTGGAGACAGGCCGGGATCCATGGTTTCCGCCAGCTCCTCATATTTTTCGTCGAAGAGATAGGAGAGGGAGCCCAGCAGGTCATCCTTGGAATCGAAATAGTGGTAGAAGGATCCCTTGGAGGTCCGGGACAATTCCACTATATCATCTATGGTCGTGTTACTGTAGCCGTACTGATAAAAGAGCTTCCATGCGGCAGAAACGATGCGACCTTTTGTTTGATTTGTCACTTTTTTCATGAAAATTACCTCGTTTTTTTGTTGGTATAAAGCTTAGTACATAATTTAGTCTATTATATAAACGGTGAAATTTCAATAAAAATTTCCTATTTTTATACTAAATAGTTTAATAATTATAGAATATAGTCGGTATTTTTTTCTCTGATTCGTTCCGGTATACTCGTTACAGATTTTAAGGAAAGGGCAACTTATTATGAACGCTGAAATTATTGTATTTATAGGTTATTTCGTAATTCTCCTTGGAGTGGCGATGGTGTTCTACTTCAATGGAAGCAATAAGAACCAGAAGGATTACTTCCTCGGCGGAAGGTCAATGGGTCCCTGGGTCACGGCAATGTCCGCGCAGGCATCCGATATGTCGGCGTGGCTGCTCATGGGACTGCCGGGATCGATTCTGGCATTCGGTTTCGGACAGGTATGGATAGGCATTGGCCTGATGCTGGGAACTGCGGCGAACTGGATTTTCTGTGCGAAGAGATTGAGAAAGTTCAGTGAAGCTTCAAATGACTCGATCACTCTGCCCCAGTACCTGACCAACAGATTCGCAACATCGAACAAGACTCTGCAGGTGATCTGTGCCGTAATCTTCCTGATTGCATTTACCGTATATGTTGCATCTGCTTTTGTTGCAGGCTCATCGGTATTCACGATGCTGTTTCCTGCGATCAACCCGAGTGCGGCAATGCTGATATTCGCACTGATCATAGTGGGTTATACATTTCTGGGGGGATTCAAGGCGGTATGCTGGACGGACTTCTTTCAGGGTATGCTGATGCTGCTCGCTCTTCTGGCGATCCCTATCATAGTTGTATTGACCGGGAATATCGATACCGGCTTGCTTTCAAATGTGTATGAGTATACTGATGCAGACGGAACGATCGTGCAGTGTGTATTCGGACAGAGCTTCTTCGGGGCAGACTGGCAGGATATCGTTTCAGGACTCGTATGGGGTCTGGGGTACTTCGGTATGCCGCATATACTGGTGAGGTTCATGTCGATAGAGAAGCCTTCAATGATCAGAAAATCCGCTGTTGTGGCTATAGTATGGGTGGTATTGTCGATTGGCGGTGCATGCCTTGTTGCATACTTTGCCAGGATGTTCGTCGCTGAAGAGCTGCTGACAGTCGGAGCGCAGAAGACTGTATTTATCGTGATGGCCCGAAAGTTCTTCCCTCCTGCAATAGCAGGCTTCCTGCTGGCGGCGATAATGGCAGCCTCGGTTTCAACCGCAGACTCTCAATTGCTGGTTGCATCAAGCTCATTTACCGCCGATATGTACAAGCCGCTTATCAGGAAGAATGCAGGTGATAAGGAAACTCTCCTGGTTGGAAGAATTGCGGTAATAGTACTTGCAGTTGTTGCTTATATTATCGCATCATCGGGCGGATCCGGTGCCCAGGCTATCATGAATATGGTAGAGAATGCGTGGGGAATATTCGGATCTGCCTTCGGTCCGGTGGTGATACTGTCACTCTTTTGGAGAAGGTTCAACTATGCCGGAGCATGTGCCGGAGTTGTGGCGGGAGCCGCAATGGATATTATCTGGCTCTTCTGCTTCTCGGCAACAGGAATATATGAGCTGTTCCCGGGTTTCATAGCCGGTGGAATCGCTGCGGCGATAGTCACACTGGCGACAAAGGCGCCGGGAGAAGCCGTTACCGCGATTTACGACAGAGCTACGGCCGAGGAAAAAGAATAGAAAATGAAAAAAAGGAGTGGTGCATCAGAATGTATTTGAGGGGCTGACAGGAAGTGCCCGGGGCGGCTTTCGCAGGAACGGGTCTCCTCGCCGTGCTGTTTCACATCCACTCCCGCAGGTCTACGGCTTCGTCGATCTCGGACTGTGAGCAGGACAGCTGACGCCGGATGCTCTGCATCTTCATGTCCAGATCCGCGCTGATGTTGGCGCAGCGGGTGAGTTCGTCCACCAGACGGTCGCTGATCTCCGCCGGCAGCTCCTTCTTGTATTTGAGTTTGTGTTCCAGACTTGCCCAGAAGTCCATGGCGATGGTTCTCAGCTGGACCTCAACCTTCATATCGCGCTTCTCGTGCTCCAGAAAGATAGGGACGGTCACGATCAGATGGAGACTTCTGTAGCCGTTTTTCTTAGGGTTTTTGTTGTAGTCCTTGCAGTCCAGCAGGGTAACATCATCCTGCTGGAGAAAGCAGTCGGCAACAGTATATATATCCTCCGGAAATCCGCAGATAACGCGTATACCGGCAATATCCTCAATGTTTCTCTCTATCGATTCGACCGAAAGCGGGATACCGTAACGGTTCACCTTCTCGATGAGGCTGTCCATGGTCTTGAGTCTGGATTTTATCGTTTCGATGGGGCTGTATTCTCTGGAAAGAGAAAACTCCTGGTTAAGCACATTGAATTTGGTTTCAATCTGCATTATCGCGCACTCATAATAGGTGAGCATAGTCCTGATCCGGCTTTCGTTTTTTTCGAAAAAATCCCGGAAGCTGTCGGATGTGAGCTGTCTGATGAGAATCTCCTTTTTCTTCTGGTTAATGTAGTCTCTGATGTTCATTCGCTTTACCTCTCTCATACAGGGATTATAACACAAAAAAGCAGCATAACATGTTGACCGGGTGATTTATGAATGAGATAATTATACGACAGCGGTGAATTTACTGCCGGGAATATAGCATGAACCGGGGCGATCCGTATAAGAGCCGGCACGGCGAATGTAAGAAAACAGGAGGAAAGAAGAAAAGGAAAATGGCATTTCAATTAGGACAGTACACGAAGCCTGATTTTACCCAGGATATGTTCGTTAAGGCACCACAGGCGAAGCTCGCGCCTGCACCGAGAGACAAGGCGGCACCGGAGGGATTTCACGCCATGTCAATATTCCCCGAATACTTCAAGGTCGGAGATGAGTGGCTGCTCCCCGAAGATTCAAGGATGGACTGCGTTCCCGTACTTGAAGGCAACAACATCATAGTCAGGGAATTCAGAAACCTGAAGGAAGGTGACATGGTATTTCTGGGGCGGACAGAAGACTGCGAGGAAGGAATTTTCGTACACGATGACGGCTTCCGCTTCCCGGGAGTCGAAGAGGGATTTCAGAACTCATTCGCCTTCAGACAGTCGCGAAGCAGAGAGACCGCATACTCCTATGATTATTCGAATATATATGAACTTATGGAATACGAGAAGGAACACGGGTATATCACCTGGGTGCTGGGACCTGCCTGTGCATTCGATGCCGGGGCAAGGGAGGCGTTCTCCACTTTAGTGGATAAGGGATATGTGAGTGCACTTCTGGCAGGGAATGCACTGGCAACACATGACCTTGAGGCGGCATACATCGGAACGGCACTGGGTGTGGATATCGAAACACAGCAGCCTTATTTCAACGGGCATTACAACCATCTTGTAACTATCAATGCTATCAACACCTATGGCTCCATCCCCGCATTCATTGAAGGCGAGGGAATCGATAACGGTATAATATACAGCTGCGTTAAGAACAGGGTGCCGTTTGTACTGAACGGATCGATTCGTGACGACGGACCTCTCCCGGAAGTTTACGAGCACACATATGTGGGGCAGGATGCGATCAGAAGCCATGTGAGGAAGTCAACTACGGTGATCGGCATGGCGACTGTTCTCCATACCATTGCGGCGGGAAACATGACGCCGAGCTACAGGGTGCAGGAGGACGGAACGGTAAGACCTGTCTACTTCTACAATATCGACACTTCTGAATTTGCGGTAAACAAGCTTGGAGACAGAGGAAGTCTGGCGGCTAAGGGAATCGTCACCAATGTTCAGGATTTTGTCCGCAACCTGGCGAAAAACCTCAAGTAAAAGCAGATAAGAAAAGCAGGGAAAAAGATGGCAACAAAAAAGGAAATAAGGAAGGCGGTGCTTGCCGAGCGGCGGGCTCTGGATGAAGAAGCGGCAGCCCTGGCATCACAGGTCATCTGCCGCAAAATCATGGAAATAGATGTATATGAAGAAGCATCGGATATCTGCCTTTACATACCTATCAACAATGAGGTCGATGTACTGCTTCTTGCAGAGGAAGCGGGTATGCAGGGGAAGAGGGTGTGGGTTCCTAAGGTTATCGATAAGGGAGAAAAGGATGCGGCCGGGAAGATGGTCTTCAACCGCTATGAGGGCCCGGGTGCGGACAGCACTGCTGCCGGCGCCTTTAATATTACGGAATCAACCTCTGAAGAAGTGCTGAAGCCCCACAGCCGAACGGTGATAATAATGCCGGGAGTCGTGTTCACCCCATGGAGGGATCGCATCGGATACGGGGGAGGCTTCTATGACAGATTTCTGGAGGAACACCCGGAGGTCAGCACTATTGCCGCCTGTTATGATCTGCAGGTGGTAGATGAAATACCGGTGGAAGATTTCGATAAGAAGCCTGATTTCGTGGTCAGCGAGACGAGTATTTACAGGTAAGAGTACAATATGGATCTTTTAGATACAACGAAGAGAATACAGGAGACATTTGAGGGATACGAGCTTTGCAGACATCAGGCGGAGCAGGTAAGGGTGCTGGCCGGCAAGCTGGAGAAGAAGAATGTGACGATTGCGGTCATAGGACAGTTCAAACGCGGCAAGACCAGCATGATAAACAGCATCCTGGGAAGGAAGCTTCTGCCTACGGGAATCGTACCTATAACTTCTGCAGTAACACGAATTGAGTACGCAGAAGGGGAAACGGGAGATACCGCCAAGGTGTATTTCCTGAACGGCCTTTGTGAAGAGGTGCCCGCAGAGTCTTTGCATGAATATATAAGCGAACAGGAGAATCACGACAATGAGCGGGGTGTGGCAGAGGTTGAGCTGCTCACTGAAGCGGCTTTTCTTAAAGACGGTCTGATTCTCGTGGACACGCCGGGTGTCGGTTCGATACATGAGAACAACTCGAAGTCCGCCTATGATTTTGCGCGGGAAAGTGACGGAGCGATCTTCATGCTCTCGGTGGACAGTCCCGTAAACCGGATCGAAGTGGACTTCCTGAAGAGCGTTCGCAGATTTGCAGGCAAGTTTTATTTCACGGTAAACAAAATCGATACTGTGGATGAAGAGGATCTTGCCGAATATCTGGAATACTGCACGGCTCTGATCGGTGATATCATGGATCCGGATGGGAAAGGTGCGAAGGCAGTAAGGCTTCTCCCCATAAGCGCGAAGAATCATACGGGAATCGACGAACTGACCGAAATGATACGGGACGATCTTCTGAACAAGGCGGCCGATATAATGAGACAGTCCGTAGGTCTCAAGCTGCTGGAGATCCTGAAGAATACCGGAACTCAGATAAGCTCTTACAGGGAGGTGCTGAAAATGGCGCCAAATGTATTCAGCCGCAGATTCGGTGAAATGAATGGATTTCTGGAGGGCGAGAGGAAAAAGACGGAGGAGCTTGAAGACAAAAAATATCTCAGGGCACGGCTGAATGAAGAAAAAGCCTGCCTGAGCATGAAGGTGCGGGAGCTTTTCGGGATAGAATACTTTTATTCCGTTGACAGAAACGATGCGGCGGAATTTTTGAGCCGGGATGAATATGCGGCGGAGCTGCAGGCTACATACGATGAACTGGCAGAGACGCTCAACTCCATATTCATGTATAAGGAAGAAAACGCCTACACAGTAGCCAGAAGGATAGAAGACCTTAACATCCTGATGCAGAGCATGAAGAAATTCACAAGACAGATAGAACGAGATATGGTACAATAGGTCAGGTAATATGTTGTTTTGACACTATAGAAGAAGGAGTCATCTATGAAGCCTAAATACAAGCGTGTTCTGATCAAGGTCAGCGGTGAGGCGATGGCCGGAGAGCAGCGTTTCGGGATCAACTGGGAGATGGTTAAAACAACGGCTCTCCGGCTTAAAGAGCTTGCAGAGACCGGAGTACAGGTTGCAGTGGTCGTCGGAGGGGGCAACTTCTGGAGAGGCAGAAGCAGCGAGGAAATGAACAGATCCGCTGCTGATTACATCGGCATGATGGGTACGGTAATGAATGCGCTGGCTCTTCAGGAAGGACTGGAAGCAGCAGGCGTTCCCGGCGTCGTCCAGACTGCAATAGAGATGCGGCAGGTGGCGGAGGGCTACAACAGGAGGAATGCCGTGGCACATCTGGAGTCGGGCAGGATAGTGATATTCGGAGCCGGAACGGGAAGCCCTTTTTTCTCCACAGACACCACAGCAGCTCTCAGAGCAGCGGAGATCGAAGCCGAGGTCATCCTCATGGCCAAGAACATCGATGCCGTTTATTCTGCGGATCCCAGGCTGGATCCGGATGCGGTCAGGTATTCCGAGCTTACCCACGCAGAGGTTCTGGAGAAGGATCTCAAGGTGATGGACGGAACGGCAGCGGCGCTTTGCAGAGACAATAACATAGCCATCCATGTTTTCGGTCTGGCTGAAGAAAAGGGAATGATGAAGGCAGTATGCGGAGAGTCCATCGGGACAATAGTAAAATAACCGGAGGTAATAAAATGAGCGAATTCAGTATGGAATTATTAGAAGAAAAGATAAGGAAGAGTGAAACTCTTCTGAAGGAGAATCTGGCGACGGTAAGAGCGGGCAGAGCTAATGCCGCTCTGGTTGACAAGGTTATGGTTGAATACTACGGAACACCTACACCGCTTAAATCACTGGCGAACATAAGCGTTCCGGAGCCGAGGACCCTTCTTATCACACCTTTTGACCCCAAGAGCATTCCTGAGATCGAGAAGGCTATCAATATCGCCAATGTGGGCATCAATCCCATAAACGACGGCAAGCTGATCAGACTTCAGATCCCTCAGGTTACAGAGGAGAGAAGAAAAGAGCTGACCAAGACCATCAAGAAAATGGGCGAAGAAACAAAGGTTGCCGTGAGAAATCTCAGAAGAGATGCAAACGACAAGGTCAAGAAGATGGAAAAAGCAGGTGACTACACGGAGGACGATATGAAGTTGACCCTTGATGAGATCCAGAAGCTTACGGATAAGTCAGTCAAAGAGGTTGACGAAATTGTTGCAGCCAAAGAGAAGGAAATCATGGAAGTTTAACAGATTATGACTGAACTGATCAAAGAATTGATGCCTCAGCATGTTGCCATCATCATGGATGGCAACGGGCGCTGGGCAAAGAAAAAAGGCGTACCGAGGGTAGCCGGTCACAGAGCGGGAATGGAAGCTATGAAGAAGATAGTAGACCACTCTGATAAACTGGGAATCAAATACCTGACAGTGTACGCTTTTTCTACAGAAAACTGGAAAAGGTCGATGGAGGAAGTATCAGGCATATTCAAGCTGCTGGTCACCTTCGTAAACCGGGATCTTCGCGAGCTTATAGATAATAATGTCTGCGTCAGGGTGCTGGGGGATTACAGCACCATTCCCCGGGACTCCCGAGAGGCTCTGGAGAGAACCATAAGGGATACGGCAGACAATTCCGGTCTCCGGTTTAACATTGCGCTGAACTACGGCGCCCGGGACGAGATAATACGGTCGGTGAAGAGCATTGCGACCCGTGCAAAGGCAGGAGAGCTGGAGCCGGAAGCTATCGATGAGGAAACCATCGCAGGAGGACTGTGGACAGGGAAGGAGCATGCCTTCTCACCTGACCCCGAGCTGATTATCAGAACCAGCGGAGAAGAAAGGCTCTCGAATTTCCTGCTCTGGCAGGGCGCCTACAGCGAATTTGTTTTCAGCGATGAACTCTGGCCCGATTTCACGCCGGAGGAGTACGAGAAGTGCATTGCCGAATACCAGTCCAGAGACAGGCGGTTCGGAGGAAGATAGAGGAAGATGACATGACGGGTATCCCGTCATCTTTTCAGAGGTACTGTATATGAAAACACGGATTTTATCGGGGCTGATAATGCTCCCGCTTCTGATAATAGTAATACTGAACGGATGGGTTCTTTATGCGGGCTGCTTCGTGATAAGCATCATGGCTGCATATGAGTTTTTCAGAGGGTTCAGGCATATGGATATCAAGCCCTGCTATCCTATCGCCCTGTGTTCGATAGCGGCACTGTATATCCTGGGAATGCTGAGGAGGCTGGCTGTTACCGCCGGCGGGGCTGTACAGCCGTGTATAGCGGTTTTCGGCTCAGAACAGTGGATACTGCTGTGGATATTCGCAACAGTGCTGGCCTGCCTGCTGTATCTGTTCAGCATAGAGAAGAGAAAACCGGAAGACGCAATGGTTACTCTCACCGGAATATTTTATGTGGGATTCTTCTGTTACACCATAGGGGAGCTTGCTCTTTCGGAAATGAATATATTCGTCTGGCTGGTAATAATCACGGCCTTCGGAACGGATATATGTGCATATTTCGCAGGAGTTACAATGGGAAAGCATAAGCTCTGCCCTAAAATCAGCCCGAAGAAAACCTGGGAGGGTGCGATAGGAGGAGTTCTGGGAAGCGTTATTCTCAGCGGAGTTTTCGGATTGTTTTTCGCTAAAGCTTTCCTGCCGTACTGTCTCATTATCGGCTTCATCGCAAGCATAGCGTCCATGTTCGGCGATCTGACGGCATCGATATTCAAACGCAAGATGGGAATAAAGGATTACGGAAATCTCATTCCGGGACATGGCGGGATCCTTGACAGATTCGACAGCGTTCTGTTTACGGGACCGGTAATATATTTCTATGTCGCAATAGTGGCAGATGCAGCCTTCAGTGAGGGCTGCGTGACGGTATTTTAGTGAAAATGAAGAAAAAAAAGATTGCAATACTCGGGAGCACCGGTTCTATCGGAACTCAGGCTCTCGATGTGATAAGGCACAACAGAGATAAATATGAAGTTGCGGCTCTTTCATGCGGCACA
Organism: Bacillota bacterium; assembly: GCA_030529985.1. GTDB lineage: Bacteria > Bacillota > Clostridia > Peptostreptococcales > Anaerovoracaceae > Lentihominibacter. Next base: position 9,207 of record JAUMVV010000006.1, on the reverse strand, counting down.
CAGGTCGACCTGCTCAGGGAACAGATCGAAGAATTCCGCCCACAGGCTTTTTCTATTGGCGGCAATGGGGAGAGGCTCAATGAGATAGCCACCATGCCCGATGCGGATATTGTGCTCAATTCACTTATGGGAATGAAGGGGCTGGAGCCTACTCTGGCGGCTATTGAAGCCGGTAAGGATATTGCTTTCGCCAACAAGGAGACCCTCGTTGCCGGCGGAGAGCTGGTGATGGAAGCGGTAAGGCGGAAGGGTGTCAGACTGCTGCCCGTTGACAGTGAGCACAGTGCAATATTCCAGGCACTGCAGGGTAACGAGGGTAATCCTGTTAAGAGAATAATCCTGACTGCATCCGGGGGACCATTCAGAGGATATTCGAGAGAACAACTTGAGCGGGTCACTTTGGCTCAGGCTCTCAAACATCCCAACTGGTCCATGGGAAGCAAGATCACCATTGATTCTGCCAGCATGATGAACAAGGGGCTGGAAATCATAGAGGCGAAGTGGCTCTTCGATGTTCCTCTCCATAAGATACAGGTTGTGGTCCATCCGCAGAGCGTGCTGCATTCGGCGGTGGAATATGAGGACGGATCGGTGATAGGACAGATGGGCAATCCGGACATGAGAGTTCCCATCGCATACGCCTTCTCTTATCCGGACAGACTGAAGCTGACCGGCGATACAGGGGTGGAGAGTCTGGATCTGTTCTCTATGGAAGGCGGTCTCAGCTTCTATCCTGCGGACGATAAAGTCTTTAAGACGATCGCCCTTGCCAGACAGGCGAGTGAAATGGGGGGAAGCTATCCTGTGGTGCTCAATGGTGCAAATGAAGAGCTGGTGGACTTGTTTTTGCATGAAAAAATCCGATTTATCGATATACAGGATACGCTGGAGAGAATCATGCATGAGCACAGACCCGTATACGATCTGACTCTCGAGGGGGTTCTTGAGGAAGACAGGAAGATAAGAGATTATGTGAGAAAGCTTGTGGAGGGATAATTACAGATGACGGTAATATATGCCATATTGATATTCTGTCTGCTCATCTTCGTGCATGAGCTGGGACATTTCATAGTAGCAAAGGTCTGCGGAGTTAAGGTGAACGAATTTTCCCTTGGGATGGGACCCGCCATATTCAAAAAGCAGAAGGGTGAGACCCTGTATTCGCTGCGCGTTTTCCCCATAGGAGGCTACTGCGCCATGGAAGGCGAGGACGAGGATTCCGATGAACCCGGAGCCTTCAATAATCAGCCTGCATGGCAGAGGGCATGCGTCCTGGCGGCAGGTTCATTTATGAATCTTCTCACATGCGTGATACTGCTCATTATCATCGCATTCTGGGTGGGAACATCGACCACGACGATAGATAAGGTGGCCGAAGGTTCACCTGCTCAGAAGGCGGGAATTACAGAAGGGGATAAGATTCTCCGCGTAGACGGGCAGCAGATAAACGAGTGGAACGACCTGATCAAGACTATCGGGTTCAGCGAGGAGGATGAAGCGGAGATCACTCTGGACAGGAACGGCAGGGAGATCACACTTGCTGCCGGTCTTGAATACAGCAAGGAAGCGGACAGGAAAATGATAGGGATCACACCGGTAACCGAGCATGATCCGGGCAAGGCAGTCGTGGGCGGAGTGAAGAATACGGGCAGCATGACGGTGATGATGTGCAGGATACTCAAACAGCTCTTTACCGGAGAGGTTTCGGTGAAGGAGCTCAGCGGACCGGTGGGCATAGTTTACGCCACCAATCAGGCAGCAAAATCCGGCCTGATGTATGTGGTATATCTGACCGCACTGCTGTCTCTGAACCTGGCGATAATTAACATGCTGCCGCTGCCGGCACTGGATGGAGGGCGGCTGCTGTTTCTCATAATCAGGCTGTTTACAGGCAAGAGAGTGTCCGATGCAACTGAGGGCAAGATCCACTTCATAGGGATCTGTCTGCTCTTTGCTCTGATGATATATGTTACATTTAACGATGTTTTAAGGTTTATAATACCTATATTCTGATGATGAAGAAAAAAGTAAAGGCAGGAAATGTGCAGATAGGCGGCGGAGCTCCCGTCAGCATACAGTCGATGTGCAATACAGTGACTTCCGATGCAAGGGCAAGCATTGAGCAGGTGAGAAGACTTGAGGAGGCGGGCTGTGAGATAGTGCGGCTGACAGTTCCCGATGAAGAGGCGGTGCTTGGTTTTGCAGAAATAAAGAGGGCTGCCCGCATACCCGTTGTGGCGGATATCCATTTCGACTACAGGATGGCGCTGGCGGCGATCGAGGCGGGTGCAGACAAGATAAGGATAAATCCGGGAAATATCGGCGGCGAAGAAAATGTACGGGCTGTTGTGGAAAAGGCCAAGGTCTGTCATGTCCCTATACGCGTTGGCGTCAATGGCGGTTCGCTGGAAAAGGATATTCTGGCGAAGTACGGCAAAGTCACGGCGGAGGGACTGGCAGAAAGCGCACTGAGAAATGTGGCGCTTATTGAAAAATATGATTTTGAAGATATAGTCATTTCACTGAAATCTTCGGATGTGAAAATCAACTTTGACGCATATAGGATAGTTGACAGCAAATCAGATTATCCGCTTCACATAGGAGTAACTGAAGCGGGAACGCCTTCCCGCGGCAAGATAAAGTCAGCCGCAGGTATTGGAGCACTGCTCCTCGAGGGCATCGGTGATACGATGAGAGTTTCTCTTACGGCGGATCCTGTGGAGGAGATCCATTTCGCGAAGGCACTTCTGACATCTCTGGGAATCAGGGATGAGGGGATCCAGGTCGTAGCCTGTCCCACATGCGGGAGGACCGAAGTAAATCTGGAGAAAATCGCCGAAGAGGTAGAACGCGGAGCAGAAAGGCTTATGGCGGCAGGTTTCGGCGGCAGGGGAATAAAGCTGGCCGTTATGGGATGCGCCGTCAACGGTCCGGGAGAGGCCGGAGAGGCCGATTTCGGCGTTGCCTGCGGGAAGGGCGAAGGACTGCTCTTTTCGGGGGGTGAAATTGTAAAGAAGGTAAGAGAAGAGGATATAGCGAAAGAGCTTATCAGACTGGTGGCAAATGAGAAAGATTCTTGAGGAATCGATAGACTTTTCAAAAGCGGGAAATTTTAATAGAGAAGATCTGAAAATTGAGACGAAAAAAGCTTCACTGAATGGCAGGACTTTCGTGTTGAGCCTGAAGCTGGTGCTCAATTTTATTGTGTCCGCAGAATCTGTGGAGAACTTCAGAAGAGGACTGAACAGACTGCTTAAGGACATTGATGAGATCAGGGATATTGACCTCACCATCGAGTATGAGGATGTGAAGGGAAGGGAAAATCCCATCCCGGAGAGAAAAGAGGAGAAGGAGGCGGCGCCGCAGGCGGGAAGAAGCAAAGGCGGCCGGCAGGGCGGCAGAAGCAGTAGAAAGTACAAGCCTGTTAGCGGCAATATCATAATGGGAAAGGCCATATCCGGCGAGACGATGAAAATCGGCGATGTTGAATCCGAAAGCGGGACTGTGATAATAGAAGGAGAGCTTTTTAAGAAAAACTGCAGAACGATAAGCGATGACAGCAAGCTGGCAAGCCTGTTCGTTACGGACAAGAGAACCAGCATATGCGTCAAGTCATTTGTGGTGAATCAGAAATGGGAGGATATTGAGGAGTTTCTGCCGGAGGGCTCCGCTGTGAAGATACAGGGGAAGGCTCAGTGGGACAGATTTGATAATGTAGTCACTGTGATGGCTGACAGCATAGAGAAGACAGAGAAAAAAGAAAGAACGGACACATATCCTGAGAAAAGGGTAGAGCTCCACTGCCATACCAAGATGAGTGCGATGGACGGTATCTGTGACAGCACCGCACTGGTAAAGACTGCGGAAAAATGGGGACACAGAGCCGTTGCAATAACTGACCACGGAGTGGTGCAGGCGTTTCCGGATGCATCTCATGCTGCGGGAGATATTAAAATTCTCTACGGCTGCGAGGGTTATCTGCTGGATGATACGGGACTCATCGCAGAGGATGGAACGATCGACTACAAGTCCGGCAGGACAAATCATATTATTATTTTCGCGAAGAACAGAAGGGGGTTGATGAACCTGTACAGGCTGGTGTCATTGTCCCATCTGAATTATTTTTACAGGAGACCTCGCATCCCCAGATCCGTGCTTCAGGCCAACAGAGAGGGGCTGATCCTCGGGTCGGCATGTGAGGCAGGGGAGGTTTACAGAGCGGTAAGAGCAGGAGCTGCAGATGAGGAGCTTGAGAGAATAGCATCATTTTATGACTATCTTGAGATCCAGCCGCTTATCAACAACAGATTCATGATAAATGAGGGTATCGTCAGCGGAGAAGAAGAGCTTAAGGATAATAACCGCAGAATCGTTGCGCTGGGCGAGAAGCTGAACAGACCGGTGGTGGCAACCTGCGATGCCCACTATCTGGATGAGGAGGACGCACTGTACAGGAAAATCCTCATGGCCGGTCAGGGGTACAAGGATGCGGAGAGCGGCGAAGGCCTGTACTTCAGAACCACTGATGAAATGATGGACGAATTTTCATATCTCGGGGAAGAAAAGGCCAGAAATGTCGTAATAGAAAACACGAATATGATTGCGGACATGATCGAGCCGATGATGCCCGTTCCCGACGGTAAATTTCCTCCGAAGATCGACGGCGCCGAGAAATATCTCAGAGAGGTCTGCGAGGATAGAGCCGCCAACATGTACGGAAGTCCTCTGCCTCAGGAGATAAGGGAGAGGCTGGATAAGGAACTGAATTCGATAATCGATAACGGATATGCTGTGATGTACAGGTCAGCAGAAATGCTGGTGCAGAAATCCCTGTCCGAAGGCTATCTGGTAGGGTCGAGAGGATCCGTCGGATCCTCCTTTGCGGCGACAATGTCCGGGATAACCGAGGTGAACCCGCTGCCGGCTCACTACCTCTGTCCCGGCTGCAAGAACATGGAATGGGGAGATTCAGATGAATATGACTGCGGGGTGGATATGCCCGACAAGCTGTGTCCGGTCTGCGGAACACCGTATAACAAGGAAGGCTTCACGATCCCATTTGAAACATTTCTGGGTTTTAATGCTAATAAAGAGCCCGATATCGACCTCAATTTCGCAGGAGAATATCAGGGAAAGGCGCAGAAGTATGTGGAGGATATTTTCGGAGCGGAGAATGTTTTCAAGGCAGGTACGATAGGTACCATAAAGGACAATACAGCCTTCGGATATGTGGCAAAGTACTTTGAAGAAAAAGGAATGAAGGCACCGAAGGCGGAAATGGACAGACTCACTTCCTGCTGTGAAGGTGTTAAGAAAACTACGGGGCAGCACCCCGGCGGTGTGATTATCGTACCCCGCGGGCATGAGATATGTGAATTCTGTCCGGTGCAGCGTCCGGCAAACGATGTCAAGTCAGACATCATCACAACTCATTTCGATTACCATTCTATCGACAAGAACCTGCTGAAGCTGGACATACTGGGACACGATGCCCCGTCAATGATAAAACAGCTTCAGGATATGACCGGTGTGGATCCGCTGAGCGTTCCGATCAGAGATGAAAAGGTAATGACCATATTTAACGGAACCGAAGGTCTGGACATAAAGGATCCCGATTATAAATTCACCCACGGGAGCTATGCGATCCACGAGTTCGGCACTCATTTTGTCAGGCAGATGCTGGATGATATTCACCCCACATCGATAGAGGAGCTGGTCAGAATATCAGGCCTTTCGCACGGAACGGATGTGTGGCGGGGCAATGCGCAGGATCTCATCGTAAACGGTATAACGACCATGAAGGAGGCGATAGCCACCCGTGATGACATCATGAACTATCTGAGAAAGCACGGACTGTCAAACGGAGATGCCTTCACGATAATGGAGAAGGTGCGAAAGGGCAAGGGTCTCAGTGAGGAGCAGGAGGCCATCATGGTTGAGAATGATGTTCCCGACTGGTATATCGATTCCTGCAAGAAGATAAAGTACATGTTCCCCCGTGCGCATGCGGTCGCATATGTACTCATGTCCATGAGGGAGGCCTACTATAAGGTATATTATCCGGTGGAATTTTATGCCGTGTATTTCACCACCAAGGTTACCAACTTCGATGAAAAGGTGATTCTCAAGGGTCAGCAGGCGGTCTGGGACAGAATTGAGGAGATAAAGCAGATGGGCAAGGACGCCTCCAAAAAGGACGAGGCGGACATCACAGTTCTGGAAGTGGCCTATGAGATGTACGCCAGAGGTTATGAATTTGCTCCCGCCAGACTCGGACTTTCGGATGCCACAAGGTTCGGTGTCCATGAGGGACGGGTGCTCCTTCCCTTCGTGGCAATAAGCGGAATGGGCGAGGGCGCTGCGAAAGCCCTGGCTAAGGGCTTTGACGAAAGACCGTATGAGACCGTAGAGGATGTTATGGACAGAGGCAAAATCAATAAGACGGTGATCGAGGAAATGCGGGCCCATGGAGTTCTGGAAGAACTGCCGGAAACAGCACAGATAAGCTTTTTTTAGCCGCGAATTCTCACCGGCAGAGCCGGGGTCATATAATTTACTTAGCACGGGCGAAAGCGAAAATGAAATCGATCCCCGCGAAATCCCGGGTGAAGGTGTAAAATAATCGTTGGCAAACAATAAAAAAATAACAGAAGGGTCATTATTCGGCGGGCAAAATTCTCTTCGGGCTTGATTTTTGAGCTTCAGTGTAGTATAGTTAGTACTGCACCTGTTTAACAGGGTAAAGCGACAATGACATAAAGTCACAGCAAAAAGTTAAATGGTTTTGGAGGACAAAATGAAAAAGAAATTATTGAGCGTTTTAATGGTAATGGTTATGCTTACCGGTGTGTTTGCGATGACAGGCTGCGGCGGTACGGAGGAAGCTGCAGGAGGAGAAACTCTTGTGGTCGGACTGGATGATACTTTCGCGCCTATGGGATTCAGAGATGAAAACGGTAAGCTGGTAGGTTTTGACATCGATCTGGCAAACGCTGTAGGGGAGGAAATGGGAGTTGAAGTTGAATTCAAACCTATTGACTGGGATGCCAAGGAAATCGAGCTGAAATCAGGCACTATCGATTGTGTGTGGAACGGAATGTCAGTGACTCCTGAAAGAATAGAGAGTATGGCACTGACAGATAAGTATCTCAACAACAATATTGTTTTAATGGCACTGGCAGATTCAGATATAGAGGTGACAGAAGCTTCACAGCTTGCGGATTTGAGGATTGGTACCCAGGCAGATTCATCAGCACTGGAAATGCTCAAGGCCAACGAAGAATATGAAGCGTTCAAAGCAAATATCAGTGAATACGATACATATGATGCGGCGATCATGGATATGAAAGCAGGCAGAATTGATGTAATAGTTGTTGACCAGGTTCTCGGTGAATATACAAATAAGAATCTGGGCGGCGAAATGAAAGAATGCGAATACTCACTGGGTGGTGACTATTATGTTATCGGATGTGCCAAGGATAACACCGAACTGAGAGACAGGCTCAACGATGCGATCAAAACGCTGGTTGACAATGGCGAAGCTGCTAAGATCAGCGAAAAATGGTTTGGCAAAGACATCGTGGTTTTCGAACCGTTGGAGGACTAATTCTTAGAGGTACAGTTAATGGATAAAATAATGGAATTTATGCCCTTCATGATTGAAGGAAGTATAGTGACCATAGAACTATTCGTTCTCACACTTGTGCTGTCACTGCCGCTGGGACTTCCGGTGGCACTCGGCAGCAACAGCCGCATTAAGCCGCTTAGCTTCATATGCAAGGTGTATGTGTGGATTTTCAGAGGAACACCGCTGCTTTTGCAGCTGTTCTTCTTTTACTTTTTCTTCCCGCTGGTGTTGGATGTACAGCTGGATGTTTTCTTCACAGTAGTTCTGACATATGTACTTAACTACGCTGCATATTTTGCAGAAATTTACAGAGGTGGCATAAACAGCATCGACAGAGGTCAGTACGAAGCGGCACATGCGCTGGGACTGACAAAGAGACAGACCATGATCGATATTATTCTGCCTCAGACAATGAAAGCGATACTGCCGCCGGTGGTAAACGAGGCGATAACGCTTGTCAAGGATACAGCGCTGGCATCCACGCTGCCGGTTATAGAGCTGATGAAAGCGACAAACAGTGCAGTAAACAGGATGACAGATATGACACCGTTCTTTTTTGCGGCAATCATATATCTGATAATGACATTTGTACTTACGGTCATCGCAGGACGACTTGAGAAGTCTTTCTCCAGATATGATGCGAGGGAGGAATGGTAATGAGCAGAGAAACGATACTGGAAATGAGAAATATAGTCAAGGATTACTCCGGTTTCAAAGCAGTAGACAATGTTGATTTCTCAATGCACAAAGGCGAAATCGTAGCTATAATCGGACCATCGGGTTCGGGGAAGAGCTCACTGCTGCGGTGTATCAACGGACTCAATACGATAACTTCCGGAGAAATGGAACTGAAAGGCGAAACCGGTATGGTGTTCCAGCATTTCAATCTGTTTCCACACATGACCTGTATAGAGAACATCACCTATGCTCCGATCAAGGTGAAGAAGATGAAAAAGGAAGAAGCCTATGCGAAAGCAGGTGAGCTGCTGAAGATGGTGGGTCTCGAATTTAAGGCAGATGTGTATCCGGCACATATTTCAGGTGGTCAGAAACAGAGAATCGCCATTGCCAGAGCATTGGCGATGGAACCGGAATTGATGCTGTTTGACGAACCTACATCGGCGCTGGATCCCGAAATCACAGGGGAAGTGCTTAATGTAATGAAACAACTGGCGGAGAAGCATACGACAATGATTGTCGTGACCCATGAAATGGGATTTGCCAAAGAAGTTGCGGATAGAGTAATATTCATGGATGAAGGAGCGATTGTGGAAGAGGGAACCCCACAGGAGATCTTCGATCATCCTAAAAATGAAAGACTTATTTCTTTCCTGAGTTCGATGCTCAGGGCATGACACGGATTCCCGTTTTCGACAGTTCGAAGGAACGAAAACAGCGATACTTTTCGGGGAAAATGCGGTCAGGAGTGCGTGAGGTATCAAACGGGGGAAACGGGGGAAATCCCCGAAATCAAACGGAAATCCCCGAAAAACCTTGCAGAGACTTGATATATGTGGTATCATATCCTAAATTTTGCAGCCAGAAGAGTATAAAAATGCCTGGTAAGCCCAATATATAAG
>JAUMVV010000067.1 GCA_030529985.1 Bacillota bacterium | reverse complement strand
TGCGATGGGGGCATTATAATTCAACCTACATTATCACAGAGGGAGCCCGGGTCCGAGTCTGAATATGTCAAGCCCGCTCAGATGGGAAGGCAGAAACCAGAGGCAGGGCACCCACCTAACAGCAGTTAGGGCGTGAATTATAACCCTGACGGCAACCTGGGATTATTGGTTTTTTTAGAAAGAACTGAAAGGTTTAAACAGATATGTCGACACTGACACCGGCAGAGATAATTCAAAAACAGTCTGACACATCCGTAGTTAAAGCTGAAGGGGGAGTGCTCCGATTGTTTATTTTAGGCATTCTTGCCGGTGCTTTTATTGCTTTCGGAGCATGCGGCAGCCTGATTGCATCCTTTAATCTCACTTCGGATCCCTCCACCTTCGGAATGGGAAAGGTGTTGATGGCCGCAGTGTTTCCCGTGGGACTTATGATGGTCGTAATGTGCGGTGCGGAGCTTTTTACCGGCAACTGTCTCATGGTTATCGGTGCCCTGGACAAAAGGATCCGGTGGAGCCGTATATGGAGAAACTGGGCGATAGTGTATGTGGGAAATTTCACAGGCTCGATTCTGATAGCTCTTTGTGCGAAAGTCAGCGGAATGTGGGATTCCGGCGGCGGTATGCTTGGGGCAATGACGGTGAAGACGGCAATAGGAAAGTGCGGCCTTGATTTCCTGCAGGCGCTTATCATGGGGATCTGCTGCAATGTGCTTGTCTGCCTGGCAGTCTGGATGGCAACGGGTTCGTCTGAAACCATCGGAAAAATATTTGCGATCTGGTTTTGCATAGGACTTTTCATAGTATGCGGATTTGAGCACAGCGTGGCGAATATGTACTTTATCCCTGCAGGAATGATGGCCGCGGGAAATGACGCGTATATCAGCCTTACGGGGCTTGACGCGGGAGATCTTACGGTGTTTAATTTTCTTGTCAGAAATCTTCTTCCTGTAACTGCCGGCAATATTATCGGGGGTTCACTATTCGTAGGAGCCACCTACCGGCTGATATACAGGAAGTTGAAATAGAGTTTTTTAATTCAATAGAGGAGAGAGAAATGAAAGATCAGCTAACTGTTAGAGGTATGGTGATTGGTGCTCTGGGCGTTGTTGTGATTACAACAAGCTCCATGTTTATAGCACTGAAACTAAGCTCGCTGCCGTGGCCAATTATTTTCGTGGCGTTGGTATCGATGTTCTGCCTTAAAGCGATGGGCAACACCAACCTGAAGGAAATCAATGTCACACAAACGGCCATGTCAGCAGGGGCGATGGTGGCAGGCGGACTGGCGTTTACTATTCCAGGCATATGGATGTTAGACCCCGATGCGGAGGTAAGCTGGGTCATGCTGCTTATCCTGACTCTGGGTGGTACCGTGCTCGGTCTTATTTTTACGGCCTTATGCAGAAGCCACTTTATTGAAAGAACGGATCACAGCTTCCCTATGGGTGAAGCCTGCGCCGAAACACTCGAGGCAGGCGATGAGGGAGGCGGTAAAGCCGGACTCCTGTTTATTACCATGGGAGCAGCTGCCGTATTCACATTCATAAGAGACCGGTTCAACAGGATACCCGCAGTTCTTATGAATCAGAAGATGATCGCCTACGGCTCATATTGCGGGATTTACATCTGTCCCATGCTGGTGGGGATAGGTTATCTTATAGGGGCGGTTCCCATTTTCGTGTGGTTTGCGGGAACGCTTATAGCCGACTTCGGCATTCTCTTCGGAGGAACAGAGCTGGGTCTGTGGGATGTTGCCACAGCCGGAACCATCAAGTCATCGCTGGGTATCGGTCTCATGGTAGGTACGGGAATAGGGATCATATGCAAAAACATTCTTCCCAAGGCGAAGAAAATTTTCGGAAGCATGTTTCTGAAGCAGTATAAAGGGGATTCCATTATCCCCATGAGGTGGGCACCGTTTGCACTGGCTCTTATGGCATTCGTATTTACTCTGGTTCTGCACATGGGTGTGATCCCGTCCATTATTACGATCATCGGCGTATGGGTCACCACGGGAATGGCGGCCGAGTGTGTCGGAATGTCAGGAATCAACCCTATGGAAATCTTCGGAATAATAGTTCTCATTGCAGCAAAGGCATGCTCGACAATAGGCGGAACAGAAGCCTTCTTCGTGGCGGCCATCGTAGCTGTAGCCTGCGGTCTTTGCGGTGATGTAATGAATGATTTCAAGGCGGGCCAGCTTCTGGATACCGACCCTAAAGCACAGTGGATCGCGGAGTGTATCGGGGGCGTTATAGGTGCAGTAGTATCCGTTGGAGTCCTCATGATAATAATCACCGCATACGGGGGAGACTGCTTCGGAGGGGAAATGTTCCCGGCTGCCCAGGCTGCTGCGGTTTCAGCCATGGTTGGCGGAATTTCACATCTGCCTGCATTCTTCATAGGAATGGGAGTGGCGGTTTTGCTGTACTTCCTGAACTTTCCGGTTATGACTCTGGGGCTTGGCGTATATCTGCCGTTCTACATGTCTGCGACTGCTTTTACAGGAGGCTTCTTAAGATTTATCCTTGACAGATTCCTCCCGAAATTCGAGGAGAGCAAGACAGGTACCATAATAGCATCCGGGCTTCTGGGCGGTGAAGGTATAACCGGCGTAATAATAGCACTGATAATTGCCGTTCAGGCGATAGTATGAGGGTAGTGGCCGATATGATTATGAAAGAAATCAATATTCGTGATATAGAGGGATTCCGTATAGGAAATGCCACCGATGAAGCCGGAGGTACAGGCTGCACGGTAGTGGTCTGCGATGAAGGTGCTGTTGCCGGCGTAAGCGTTATGGGTGCTGCCCCCGCCTCAAGAGAAACGGATCTGCTGGATCCCAGAATGATGTGCCAGGCGGTGCACGGAGTCTGTCTTACCGGTGGCAGCGCATACGGACTTGCTGCTGCAGACGGAGTTCTGAAATACTTTGAAGAGAAGGGTATAGGCTTCGATGTCGGCGAAGGTGTCGTGCCTGTCGTTCCCACCTCTGCGCTGTTTGATTTGATATGCGGCGATTTCAACGCCAGACCTGACCGGGAAACAGGATATGCTGCGGCTCAAAATTCGGAAACGGCCACGGGAGCTCTCCGTGGAAACATGGGAGCCGGGACAGGTTCCACTGTGGGCAAGTACATGGGAATTGACAGAGCCATGAAAAGCGGTCTCGGGTCATATGCCCTCCGGGTGGGAGAACTCAAGATAGGTGCTGTTGTGGCGGTAAACGCTCTCGGTGATATTTTTGATGTTGATACCGGAGAGCAGATCGCCGGTATGCTGGATGAAACAGGAACTTCTTTCAGCAGTACCGATAAAGCCATGTGGTCTTCCATTCAGCAGGACAGGAATATTTTCAAGGGCAATACCACAATAGGCTGCGTTATCACAAATGCCGATCTCGTCAAGGGGCAGTGCTGCAAGCTGGCCGAGATGACACATGACGGGTATGCCAGAGCCATCAGGCCGGTCCACACCTCTGCCGACGGCGATACCGTGTATTTCATGGCCAAAGGAGAGGTTGCAGTTTATCAGGATGCGCTGGGAGACCTGGCAGCCTATGTAATGGCGAAAGCGATAAATGACGCAGCAGGCAGTGCCTGCGGTGCCTACGGTTTTAAGGCAGCACCGGATCTGAAATAGGAGGTAAGCTTATGCTGGGAATTGAAAAAAAGCTGGAAAAATTCGAAGAGAAGAAGCAGCAGAACCGATACGAGGAGCTGTACTATGCAGCAGAGGATGCCCGTAAGAATTCATATGCGCCATATTCTGATTTCAATGTGGGAGCGGCGCTTCTCGTCAGATACAATGAGGATTCGCCGGTTCCTATGAACAGGAAATTCTACGGGGTCAACATAGAGAACGGTTCTTACGGAGCCACTCTCTGTGCCGAAAGAGCTGCCTTTGCGGCTGCCATAACAGCAGGAGTACTGAACTATGACAGCGGGGAGAACCCTTTTGTGGCCATTGCCGTTTCGGCAGGAGAAAATGACGAGGCTGTTCCCTGCGGAATATGCAGACAGTTCATGTATGAATTCAATCCAGACATAGATATTATCACAAAGGCAGGGGGGCTGCTGAAGGTGAGAAAGCTTCGTGAGCTTATGCCTGAAGGATTTACGCTGGAGGGGGCGGCACCTGCTGAATAGAAGGAAAAGTGAGAGATGGACAGAATTGCACTGATTGATGGAAACAGTCTGATCAACAGAGCTTATTATGCGATGAGGAACCCAATGATCACGAAGGATGGAGTCTACACCCATGCGATTTTCGGGTTCATCAATATGCTGGATAAAATCTTTAAAGATTATGAGCCTGAATACATGGCAATAGCCTTTGACATGAGGGCACCCACCTTCAGACACCGGCAGTATGAGCAGTACAAGGCAGGACGGAAAAAGATGCCGCCTGAGCTTGCTATGGAAATTCCTCTCATGAAGGATATACTGGACGCCATGAAGATAAGGCGGATAGAACTGGAGGGCTTTGAGGCTGATGATATTATCGGCACCATGGCAAGAAAAGGCGAGGAGGAGGGCCTTGCCCCGTTGGTGTTCACAGGGGATAAGGATCAGCTTCAGCTTGCAACGGATGTGACGAAGATAATATACACCAAAAGGGGTGTGTCCGATTTCGATATTTTTGACCATGACGCCTTTGTTGAAGCTTATGGATTCACGCCTACACAGTTTATCGATTTCAAGGGTCTGGCAGGAGATTCGTCTGATAATATTCCGGGAATACCCGGCGTGGGAGCCAAGACCGCTACGAAGCTGATCCGGGAATACGGCAGCGTTGAGAGTATCATTGAAAATGCGGATAAAATCACTCCGGCAGGGCTTCAAAAAAAGGTAAGAGAGAATGCCCGGCAGGCTATGATGAGCAAGAGGCTGGCTACGATAACGACCTGTGTGCCTCTTGATGTTACGATAAGCCAGTGCCTCGTCCGGGAGCCTGATTATGACAGGCTGATCGAGCTGTACACAAGGCTTGAATTCAACAAGTTCCTGAGAAAGCTGAGAGTCACCGATACCGGGGCGGGAGCTTCTGCTCCCGGTTTGAAGCCGGGGGCAGCCGCGTCAGCCGGTGAAGATATGTGCAAACCTTCTGATTTCTCCTGCGAGGTCGTATCCGATGAGAGCAGAATGAAGGAACTCAGGCTTGAGGGTGAAACGGCGCTTAAGGTTTTCGGTGACTACAACCATGTTGCACCTCCTGTTATAGAGGGTGTGGCCATGATAAATAATAAAAACTATTACTATTTTGATTTGCACAGCCTTTCCGGATTTCCGGAATGGTTTTCGGAAAATGCCGCCGCTATGTCCTTTACCGGGCATAATCTCAAGGAGAGCTATTATATGCTTTTGTGCTGCGGTGTGCGCTGCGAATTAAATTCAGCCTTTGATTCTGCGATAGCCCAGTATGTTCTGGACCCGGCAAGAAGCAATTACAGCCTTTCGGGACTGAGCAACGAATACCTTCACGAGTCTATCGAAGAAGAGAAGATTTTTATGGAGTCACATGGACAGGTGGATATGTTCAGCGGACAGTCCCTGGCGTATTCGGAATACGGTCTGTCTTGTCTCGTTACGGTTCTTGATCTGAAGCCGGCTCTGGAGGCTCAAATCGGCGAAGAGAGCCTGGAACGGGTGTATTTCGATGTGGAGCTTCCACTTGTGGAGGTTATGGCGGCAATGGAGAAGGAGGGCTTCAGAGCGGATCGCGAATTTCTGATGGATTTCGGTGAAAGGCTCTCCGGGGAAGTGGACAGCCTCGCTGCTTCGATCCACGAAATGGCAGGCGAGGAATTTAACATCAATTCGCCTCAGCAGCTGGGAAATATTCTCTTCGAAAAGCTTGAACTGAGACACGGCAAAAAAACAAAGAAGGGTTATTCAACAAGTGCCGACATACTTGAAAAAATAAAGAATGATCATCCTATAGTTCCCGCAATTCTGGAGTACAGAACTTTAGCGAAGCTGAAGAGCACATATATTGACGGCCTTATTCCTCTCATCAATACGGACGGGAAGATACACGCCCATTTCCAGCAGACAGTCACTGCCACTGGCAGGATAAGCTGTACCGAGCCCAACCTGCAGAACATTCCTGTCAGGCAGGAGACAGGCAGACAGCTCAGGAAGGCCTTTGTGCCTGAAGAGGGCTGCAGCCTTGTAGGTGCGGACTATTCGCAGATCGAGCTGCGGGTGCTGGCGCACATGTCCGGGGATCAGGCGCTGATAGATGCCTTCAACAGAGGTGAAGATATCCACAGAGCCACGGCGGCAAATGTTCTGGGAATACCGGAGGATCAGATTTCCGCGGAGGAGAGGAGCCGTGCTAAGGCGGTGGGTTTCGGAGTCATTTACGGGATGAGTGCCTTCGGACTTTCAGGTCAAATCGACATATCGAGGAAGGAGGCGGAGAAATACATCAATGCCTACTTCGACAAGCATGAACAGGTCAGGAAATTCATGGATGATTCTGTTGCTTTTGCAAAGGCAGAGGGCTTCGTAAGCACTTTGATGGGCAGGAAGCGCTTTATTAAGGAGATCCACGCGTCCAATTTCATGGTAAGGCAGATAGGCGAAAGACTGGCTATGAATACGCCTATTCAGGGCAGTGCAGCGGATATAATCAAGCTTGCGATGATAAGAGTGTTCAGAGCCCTCAGAGATAATAATCTGAGATCAAGACTCATTCTCCAGATCCATGACGAGCTGGTAATAAATGCATATCCGGAGGAGCAGGATATAGTTGAGAAGCTTCTGATCGAGAACATGGAGTCGGCATTTAAACTTGCCGTGGAGCTGAAGGCGGAGCTCAACACCGGCAAAAACTGGTTTGAGCTGAAGTGAGGGCAGGATCATAAGATAAAGCGATGAAGGCTTCAGGCATGCCCGGCAGGGTATGCCGAACAAGTTATTTAACAGAATTATTAAGATAAAGCGATGAAGGTTTTAGGAATAACAGGGGGAACGGGATCGGGCAAGTCTACCGCTGCGGAATACTTGATAAGCAAAGGCTTCGCATGCGTTGATGCCGATCAGATAGGCAGAGAGCTCACTGCGGTGGGGCAGCCTGTTCTGGAAATCATAAAAAACGAATTGGGGGCGGTGGCATACGATAATAATGCTTCCGGAAACGGGCTTGTTCTGGACAGAAAGGCACTGGCTTCGGCAGTGTTTACCGATGAAAAAAAACGTATTCGTTTTGACGGTATAATCCACGGCGAGATGATAAAAATCATAGACAGAAAGATAGCAGAGTTCAAATGCCGGGATGAGTACAGGGGGATCCTTCTTGATGCTCCGCTGCTATTTGAAGCAGGCATTGATGACAGATGCGATGCGGTAATTCTCGTTACTGCGGATACGGAAACGAGGATCCGCCGAGTTGTTGAGCGTGACGGAATTTCAGAGGAAGATGCCGTAAACATAATAAACAGCCAGATGAGCGATGAGGCGAAGATCGGGCTTGCCGATTTTGTCGTTGACAATTCGGGCTCAACCGATTGGCTGAAAGCCCAACTGGATGAAATAATAGCGGGTGCAGGCTTGTAATTAAATTATTGCCAATGGTGTCACTACCGCCGCGCAGGCGACGAATGCGATCACTATGAGAAAGACTGCTCCGCTTACGGATAGACCCACAATTGACAGAATCCTGCCCGCCTTGTTGATTGTCTCATTGTTGCCGGCATTTGAGGCTTTGTTCGCCAGTACAATACCGATAATTCCCAGAATTATTCCTATAATTGATCCCGCACCGGTCAAGCAGAATGCACAGGAGCAAATCCCGATCACCAGTGCAGCTATTGCCTTATCATGTCCATTAGTGTTGATTTCGTTCATTATTATTTTCTCCTCTCCTCAATCAACCCGGTTTATATAGGTTGTGGAAATCTTCGGCTCTAATATATCACAATCAGATGGTGTATGACCACAGTTTTTTATCAACAGCTTGAAGCGAGGTGGACCGGCAAGTGATAGAAAAGGGTAATAGGTGAG
>JAUMVV010000005.1:23570-41245 GCA_030529985.1 Bacillota bacterium | reverse complement strand
GCTGATGATACTTGGTGGGCGACCGCCCGGGAAAGCATGACGTTGCCGCTTATTTCTTTTTTTGTATTGTCCTTGTTTCTACACTTTAGTGTGGTATAATTAGCACAAATATAAAGATGTGCGGAGGAGGTAGTATGAAAAAGAAAATTACGGCAATATTTCTGTCATTTATTTTTGCCTTTACTGTATTTGGCTTGACAGGTTGTGGGGGAAGCGAAGACAACGCTGAACCTTCAGACGACGCTCAACAAAGTTACGGCAAGGAATATGATGCCTTTGCCGGTGCCGTTGACATGGACTTTGTAAAGGAAGTCAATAAGAAGATATCTGAATTCGGTGACGATGAAGCTGTTGGTATGAAATCTGCTGCATCCCCTGCTGAAACTGAAACCGCAGAATATATCAAAGGCGTGATGAATGATATAGGGCTTCAGAATGTAACAATGGATGATACCGCTGTTGATGGGTGGACCTTTAATGGTGCCAGTATTACATTCAAAAATGCCGGAGGGAAGGAAGTCACAGCAGTGCTCGGAGGATATCAGACTACGATTCATGCAGAAAATGAAGAACTTGAATTGGTATATGTCGGCAGAGGCACTGAAAAAGATTACGAGGGAATTGATGTAAAAGGCAAACTTGTTCTCTATGAAATAAACCAAGAGGAAGACTGGTGGATCAATTATCCTGCAATGCAGGCAAAAAACAAGGGTGCTCTCTGTTCCATCGCCATGCGGGAATTTAATGACATGGGGGATGATACCGGAGATCGAATAGGTGTTCAGGATATATGCGGATCGGCTGACGCTCCGGCGCTTGCCATCAGCAGCAAGGACTGCAAGATGCTGAAAAAAGCAATTAAAAAGTACGGCGACGGATCAGATGGGGCATCCATAAAAGTGAAATTTACAGCCGATTCTCAGGTGACCGAGAATGCAACATCCCATAATGTGTGGGGAGAAATTCCGGGTGAAACACCTGAAACTATATTTGTATTTTCACATATTGACGGATATTTCCATTCTCAATATGATGACGCACAGGGATGTGCAATTTCTCTAGGCATAGCCAAAGCACTTATCGACAGTAAATACATTCCCGATAAAACAATCAGGTTCTGCTTCCACGGGGCAGAGGAATGGGGACGAGAAGGTTCAGAGTATGACTGGTCTGCAGGCGCCTATGAAGAAATAGTTAATAATCATCCTGACTGGGTCGAGGGTGGTTTCTGCATCATAAACAATGACGGGGGATACACTGTCGAAGGTTCGACAGCCAAAGGCATTAACTGTGCACCGGAACTGAAAAAATTCGTAAAGAGCAGCGTTGGTGGGATGAACAAGACCGGAAAATATGATTGGTCTTACAATCCACCAAGCACCGGTACTGAAGATTTCATGTGGGCACAGAAGGGAATACCGGCAATCGTATGCGCCGATGGAGAGTCAAGCGAATACGATGACAGAGCATATCATTCAAGCTTTGATAGCTGGGAAAAAACACCGCTTGACGAAGAAGGTTATGAAGAAGTTCTGGACACATTTGGGAAACTGGTGATTGATCTTGATGCGTGCAGTGTAAGACCCATGAATTTCACTGATAGGATCAAGGAGTTCGAAAGATCACTTTCAAAGGATGCAGGAGACAGCTTTGACAATATACTTGCAGAGGCTTATGATGCTGCAAAAGCTTTAGAGAGCAGGATAGATGAGGTTGAAAAATCAGGCGATAAGGAAGCGGCAATTGAAATGAATAAGCAGATTCAAGAAGTGTATCTGGCGTTTCAGGATGCACTCGTAGGTCTCGATTATATCGATGTTGAATGTGAAAACCGAAACCTTATGTATCAGGAAAATCTGGAGTGTATAAATGGTGCAATCAAGGCACTTAATAAGGGAAATATTCAGGAAGCGTATGATGATTGGATCAGCGGAATTGACTGGTCATGGTATGATATGTACTTTGATGAGGAAACCTGTGATTACATGAAGAAACAGCTGTTTGAGAAGAGAGATGACACATGGGGAGCAGGTATGATAGAATTCCCTCACGCTGATACGAATGAACTTGTGAATTCTTTGAAGCTCAAGTACGATAAGAAAAATGCAGATGTGTCAGAAGAAATAGAAATGCTCAAAGAACTGAAGACAGAGCAGACGAATTATCTCAATGAGGTGTACGCATCGGAGCGAGAGGGTCTTGGTAAGGCTGTTTCACTAATGCAGAAATATGCCAAGTAGAGCATGGAAAAAGACATTATAAGGAGTACAAGAAAATGTCAGTGCCGAAATGAAATTCACAGCACCGATAAAGATGGCAGGATGACGGATATCCTGCCATCTTTTTGGTATGAGAGGACGGTGGTGCACCACTTCCGGTTAACTTCATAACAGTGTAAGCAAAGAGCATCAAGCGACCTGGAATCCTGTATTTGCTGTATAGTTCAGAGGGGATAAACAGCGGTAAAAGTCACAATAGGATCGACAGCAAAAGTGGACAGCAAAAGGTGATAAAATACCCGTCATCTTTTCACAATATGGCTTTTTTTGTGGTATACTTATAGTATATTTTTTGATGATTTCAGCATCGTTTTCTATATAGACTTAGAGGAAAAGAGATGACATTTCTTAAACTGTTATTGCTGCTGCTCATTGTATTGCCTTTTGCCTTGTTTCTGCTTTACATTACAGATAAGCTGATGGACGAACTGCCGAAGGGCGCTTCCCATGATGAAGATAAGGGAAGAGTCGATACTCCACGGCATGTCAAAGCCGACAGAAGGAAGAGGCTTACTGCGAAGAAAAAGAAGGAGCTGAGAAAAGAGCGGAAATCCAGGCGGGAACGCTCGGGAAAGAAAAAATGAAAAAAGGTTTATTCATTACATTTGAAGGGGGAGACGGCTCCGGAAAATCGACGCAGATAAGTATACTGAGAGACAGGCTCTCCGAGGCGGGCTGTGATGTTCTGCTTACGAGAGAACCCGGCGGAACGAAAATCAGTGAAAAGATACGGAGCGTTATTCTGGACAAAGAAAACAGCGAGATGGAGGCGGTTACAGAAGCTCTGCTCTATGCAGCCGCAAGGGCACAACTGGTTGCAGAAGTGATTGAACCGGCGATCCGGAAGGGGAGAGTTGTAATATGTGACAGATTTGTCGATTCCAGCATAGCCTACCAGGCCTATGGAAGGGATCTGGGGGAGGCTGTGGAGGTGATAAACAGCTACGCCATAGGCGAATGCATGCCTGATATTACCATTCTGCTGAAGCTTGATCCCCATGTGGGGCGCAGAAGGATAAACGCCCGTGATGGGGACAGGGACAGGATAGAACTGGCCTCAGAACATTTTCACGATAAGGTTTATGAAGGATATCTGGAACTTGAGAAGAAGCACTCTCAGCGGATAATCGGGATTGAAGCTGACAGAACTATAGAAGAAACAGCGGAGCTTATCTGGGAAAAGATAAGCCCTATGCTTGGAGAATAGATGAATTTCGGATATAGTAAAAAAAATTCCAGACTTGAAGATAGGCTCGAGCGGGCTGTAGCAGAAGGACGGATTTCCCATGCCTATCTCTTCGAAGGAGCGGGAAATACGGATAAGCTTGCCTTTGCAAAAGGCTTCATTAAGGGAGTATTCTGCCCGAAGAACCTGGGCGAAAACTGCGGGGAATGTTCCATATGCGATAAAGTCGATCACGATAACCATGAAGATGTGGAATACATATTCAAAGACGGACTTTCGGTCAAGGATTCTGCCGTGGAAGCGATACAGGAGAAACTCAATGTGAAGCCTCTGGGAGACAGAAATGTTGTGGTTATCAGCGACAGCGATACTATGACTGCCAGAGCACAGAACAGACTGTTAAAAACCCTGGAGGAGCCGCCCGGACAGGCTTTGTTGATACTCTTATCAGAGAACCGGGAAAACCTGACACAGACAATTCTGTCCCGCTGCGTGAAGTTCAGAATCGAGGGAGATGGACAGGAGGCAGGAAATGCAAAAGCAGAAGAAATCATCAAAAAATCTATGGAGGGAGCTTATTTTTATGAGCTCATTCATCTGACGGCGGATCATGTAAAGGGCAAGGCGGATACTGAGATACTGCTGGATTCAATGGAGCAGTGCTACAGAAATCTGATGGCGGGAAAACAGGAGGGCGTTCCTAAATACAGCTTTGACGATCTGTACAGGAACATCCATGCCGTTGAAGAAACTCGAAAACAGATAAAACAGGGAATGTCAGCAGGGAATGCCTTAAAAAGTCTGCTGCTGAAAATATCAAAATAATGGAGGCAAAGATGACAAGTGTTGTAGGAATTAAATTCAAGGATGCAGGGAAGATGTACTATTTTGCACCCGGTGAAATAAGTGTTGAGTGCGGAGACAGCGTCATCGTTGAAACTGCCCGGGGTCTGGAATTCGGAACCGTCTGCCGGGCTGAAACAAAGGTGGATGACAGAGAACTGGTGGCTCCGCTGAAGAACATAATAAGGAAAGCTACAGAGGAGGATGTCAAAAAACACCGTGCCAATCTGGCCAAGAAGGAGGAGTCTCTCCGCATCTGTCAGGAAAAAATAAATGCACACGGGCTGGAAATGAAGCTCATCGATGTAGAATACACATTTGACAACAGCAAGGTCGTATTCTACTTTACTGCCGACGGAAGAGTTGACTTCAGAGAGCTGGTAAAAGATCTGGCTGCTGTGTTCAGAATGCGTATCGAGCTGCGGCAGATCGGCGTCAGAGATGAAGCGAAGATGCTGGGTGGGGTAGGAAATTGCGGAAGAGGACTGTGCTGCAACACATGGCTCAGAGATTTTGAGCCCGTTTCAATAAAAATGGCAAAGGTGCAGAACCTTTCACTTAACCCCACAAAGATATCGGGAATATGCGGCAGGCTGATGTGCTGCCTGAAATACGAAAATGAGATTTATACCGAGCTGAAGAAGGGCATGCCGAATGTGGGTGAACGGGTAAAAACTCCTGACGGAATAGGCCTGGTAACGGATGCCAATATCCTTGAGAATTTGATAAAAACCAGGCTGGTTGTTGATGATGCATCCGAGGATAATGAGGATGGAGAGAAACTGAGCACTGACTTCTATACTTACGGCAAAGAGGAGATAAAGAGACTGGGGAAAAAAGGCGGCAGGAGCAATAAGAAAAATGGCGGTAAGAATAGTGGAGAAGACGACCTGAGCGGACTCGATGAAGAGCAGCGGCAGGAGATCCGGAAGCTTATGAAGGACTAAAGGCATGCCTGAAGCGAAAGAAACCATTGAAAACATAGGATTTGGCGGACTGAAACTGATACAGAGCGCTGATGGCTTCAGGTTTGGGGTGGACGCGGTACTGTTGTCTGATTTTGCAAACAGATTTTGCGGGTCGGCTCTGGAAATTGCCGACCTGGGTACGGGAAACGGTATTATTCCCATGATACTCAGTCACAAAAACAGCGCCTGCCATATTACGGGTTTTGATGTCCAACAGCAGGCTGTAGATATGGCCGGGCGATCATGCGAGCTGAACAGTCTTAACGGGAGACTCGATTTTTTCTGCTGTGATGTTAAGAACATTTCCGCTGAATACCCGGAATTGACGGGAAATATGGACGCTGTTGTTTCCAATCCCCCATATATTGCAAGGGGAAGCGGCATGGTGAGCGATAAAGACGGTCTCAGGATAGCCAGACAGGAGAGCAGTGCGGATCTTGAGGACTTCATGCTTGCAGCTTCACTGCTTCTTAAAGAGCGGGGTCATTTTTTCATGGTATACCGGCCGTCAAGGCTCGTAGATGTTTTTTACTATGGCAGAAAACACGGGCTCGAGGCTAAGGATATGAGGTTTGTCACTCCCCGCGAAGGGGGAAAGGCAAACATAGTTCTCGTCCATTTCGTGCTCGGAGGAGGTCATGAACTTAACATTATGGAGGAACTTCCCGTGCGTGATCCCGAGGGGAATTACAGTCCCGAAATCATGGGCATTTACGAAAAAACAGGTTGAAAATATTTCCATATTGTGTAATAATAGCAATTAAAGAAGTGGAGGTTTTCAGTATGGATGTAACCATAGATTTAAAAGCGTTTTTCTTCGTTCTGGTGATGATTGCACTGATTGTTCTTATCATTTTTACAATTCTGCTGGTGAGAAAGCTGATGGTGACTTTGGAACACACCAATAAGGTTCTCGAGGATTTCGAAGTTGTATCCGAGATTGCAGCCGCAAGAAGTCAGGACGCCGATAACATTATTTCCGACGTGTCAGGGGTCGTTGCCGACATTTCCGATGCGATCAGAGGAAATCAGGGAATCGTGGCAGCCATTTCAAGCATTGCGAAATCAGTGGCATCGATTATGGGAATGATGTCAAAGAATTAAGGAAGAGAAATAATCGAAAGGAGTCACATCGATGAAGGCGACAGGAATAGTAAGAAAAGTTGATGAGCTTGGAAGGATCGTACTTCCGATCGAACTGAGAAGAACACTCAATATTGACATCCGGGATCCACTGGAAATATATATGGACGGAGAGTCGATAATGCTGAAGAAATATCAGCCGGCATGCATATTCTGCGGCAGTTCGGATGATATTAAACAGGTGCATGGCAAGAATGTCTGTGCCAAGTGTATCAGAGAACTTCAGGACTTATAATTATAGAAAAGGAAAGGAGCAAATTATTTGCCCTTTTTTTACGTAAGGAGATATTATAGTGGCGAAATTTTTAGTAAGAAAAAGCGAACCCCTGAGGGGAGAAGTAAGCATCAGCGGATCAAAAAATGCCGTGCTGCCCATAATGGCGGCAACACTGCTGACAGATGAGGCCTGCACCCTGTATGATGTCCCCGCTCTCAGGGATGTTGATGTGATGTGCGACCTTCTTGAAAACCTCGGAGCAGGAGTATCGAAGGATCTTGGCAATAACACCGTTGAAATAAAAGCGGCGGGTGAGATAAATAACGAAGCACCATTTGAACTTGTGAAAATGATGAGAGCGTCCATACTTGTTCTGGGAGCGCTTCTTATCCGCAGCGGAAGGGCACTGATACACCTGCCGGGGGGCTGTGCCATAGGGGAGAGACCGGTTGAGCTTCACCTCAAGGGTCTGAGAGCTTTGGGAGCGGAGATAAACGAGAGATCTCTGAGCCGTGGCATAGTGGATGCGAAGGCGGACAGACTTCACGGCAGCACGATATATCTGGATTTCCCAAGCGTGGGTGCGACAGAGGTCATCATTATGGCAGCAGCGCTGGCAGAAGGCACCACCGTACTGGAAAATGCAGCTCAGGAGCCTGAAATAGTGGATCTGGCCAGCTTCCTCAACAAGATGGGAGCCAAGATCAAGGGCGCGGGAACCGATACGATCAAGATTGAAGGGGTTGAGAAGCTCCACGGTGTGATGCATCATGTCATTCCGGACAGAATTGAAGCGGGCACATTCATGGTCAGTGCAGCAATCACAAGAGGCAGGATACTGATCAAAAATATGCTTCCCGACCACCTGAAGGCGGTAATCGCCAAATTGAGAGAGTGCGGAACAGTAATTGAGATGACCGACGAGGGAGTTATCGTGGACGGCAGCATTAATCCTCTGGTTTCAACAGATGTCAAGACGCTGCCTTATCCGGGCTTTCCTACAGATATGCAGTCACCGTTTATGGCACTGCTGACAGTGGCGAAGGGTCCGAGCGTCGTTATGGAAACTGTTTTTGAAAACAGATTTATGCATGTTGCCGAATTTAACAGAATGGGCGCAAGTATCAGAACCGAGGGGAAATGTGCCATTATCCCGGGCGGTCGGACGCTTCAGGGTGCATCTGTTGTTGCTACCGATCTTAGAGCAGGAGCGGCAGTGGTTCTTACGGGACTTGTTGCCGAAGGCACCACAGAAGTATCCCAGATATACCACATCGACAGAGGATATGAACATTTTGTTGACAAGCTGAAGGGTTTGGGAGCCGACATAGAGCGAATAGATGAATAAAACGACAAAAACCGGCTGATGCCGGTTTTTCTTATGCTGATCTGCTGCGTGCAGGATTTACAACGAAGCGGTGACATCGGTGATGCCGTTGTTTTAATTCTGCTTGCTGTAATTCGGATCCATGAAGTTCACTATGTTTTCCATGGCAGCATTCTTGTGGCTGTCTTCAAATGTATAGATGATCATGTTCCGGTCCGGATCGTTCTGTGCTATGAAATCGTTTTCATAGGTGCGGAGATTCATGTCGCTGTCACCGTCAAGCAGAGGCACAGCTTTCGTGAAAAATTCCTTGAGTTCGGACTTGTCCCCGGCAGACCAGAGCAGTCCTCTCTTTTTGCATGAGTATTCCGTGCTGCAGAGTCCGGCGGTGGTCATGTATTCCGTGGAAATGTTGTCCAGATAGCTTTCACCCCGGGTTCTCATGTCTATCACAATGTCCAGATCACCTTTTTCGGTACTGATGGATTTTATATAGGAGGAGGCTTTGATTATTCCCGTATCCTCGTCCTGAAGGCATATTCCCGTATTAAGGGTGTACATGAGACTGATAAGATTGTTGCTGACTTCATCCCCCAGAACCCTGTCAGGCATCTCCGTTTCGGAGAAGGTGAATACGAAGTCCGTTTCCAGCTTGTCGAATTTCTTCTTTACATTTTCGTATGCTTTGGAAAATTTGTTATTGAAGCTCTCGATGTTGTTATCGTCTATCACGATGATTGCCTTTGCAGAATAAGGTGTGTAGCCGTCGGTGTATTTGCAGTTGAAATCCGCGATATCAAAAAGCTTGCCCGAACTCTTCTGGGTTGCCAGGAAGCTCCCTATCGTATTTATCGGATTAGGGTAGTTGTTATCTTTGACAAAATCATAGGGATCCGTGTACAGCGGCATTGTCATCGTGATTTCATAGGCATTGCTGTATCTGCTGGTTTTGGTTTTGCCTGATTCGTGCATTTTGCAGACGGCATTTCTCGGACCTGAAACGAAGACGGTATCGCTGCTTGAAGGCTGCATATTGATGAGGTTATCAGCCGAGAGATATTTTTCAGGCAGCTCTTCGATACCGATGAATCTGCCCTCGTTTTTTTCGGTGATGACGAGGGATATTTTCCCGTGTTCCGCAGGACCAAGGAGTGAAGTTTCCGCCGTCGCCAGAGTTTCAAGGGAACTCTCAACATCGGAGGTATCGAAGTTGCAGAGCAAAACCGTGGACGGCTCTTTGCCGCAGCCCTCAGTCGCTTTGTTTACGAGAACCGTGCTGTGTTCGCCCTTGTAGACCACATCGACACCGCTGCTTTTGGCCCATGTTGTCATGTAATCCGTAAACAGTCCGTATGCACAGGTCTCTTTGCTGAAGGTTTCTTCAAGTGATGATACATTTGAAGAGAGGAGATCCTTCAGCTCGGCATTTCGATCCGGTTCTCTGCAGCCGGATAAAACAAAAACCGATATAAAAATAAACAAAATAAAAAACGGAACAATTCGCTTCATGAAAAGATTTCTCCTTGTTATAGGTCGTTATTCTCAATATAATAGTATTATAACATCAACATGTCGCAGAGAATGTAAAGATTCGGTGAAATCTTGAGGAGAAAGCATGGCAATTACCATTGAAACACAAAACTTATTGCTGAGGGAAACCCTGTTTGATGATTACAGGTTTTATACTGAATGGGAAAATGACTCTGATATGACCAGATATTTCGCACTGGACAAGGACAGGAGTTACGAGGATGTGGTTACGGAAGGTTTCGCCTTCCGTAATAATGATTCGGTTATCGATATGACAATTACGGACAAACGTACCTCCGAACCTCTGGGAAGGATCATCATTTCCAGAATTGAACCCCACTACAGATCCCTGGATATCACCAAGATCTATGTGGGCGGAGACAACAGGGGGAAGGGTATAGGAAGGGAGGCACTTGAAGGTCTTCTGAAATACCTGTTTGAAGACATGAAATATGAAAGGGTCACACTGGATTACTTTACCGGGAATACGAGAGCCGCGGCGTTGTACAGAAGCCTGGGGTTTGTTGACGAAGGCGTGGCCAGAAATGCCTGTTCGAAGGATGGCGTGTTCTATGATCTCAATCTCATGTCCATGCTCAGCTCAGAATATTACGCATAAGCTACATAAAACAATTTACTGTAAACCCCATCTTTTTTAGGGGTTTTTTGTTTTTTTGCCCTTTTTCATATTGACGGTAAGAATATTTTGTGTATAATTTTCAATGAAACGTAAAAAGACACAATATGTAGTGAGAGGCGAAGACATGAGTGAAATAAGACAGATTATCAAGAGGGATGGCAGAACCGTAGAGTTTAACATCGAGAAGATTTCCGATGCCATATATAAGGCTGCAGAGGTTTTAGGCGGACAGGACAGAAACACTTCCAACTATCTTGCAAGGCAGGTCGAACTGTATCTAACAGAAATCTGCCACAATGACATCCCTACAGTGGAACAAATCCAGGATGCTGTAGAGAAAGTGCTTATCGAAAACGGCCATGCCAGAACCGCCAAGGAATTCATCCTTTACAGAGCAGAGCGTACACGGGTAAGGGATATGAACACCAGGCTTATGAAGACATATGAGGATCTTACCTTTAAGGATGCCAAGGATAACGATACGAAGCGTGAAAACGCCAACATCGACGGCGATACGGCAATGGGCACGATGCTTAAGTACGGATCCGAAGGTGCCAAGCAGTTTTATGAAATGTTTGTGCTCAAGCCTGAACACGCAAAGGCTCACAGAGAAGGGGACATACATATTCACGATATGGACTTCCTCACGCTGACAACTACCTGCTGTCAGATCGATATAGAGAAGCTGTTCAAGGGAGGCTTTTCCACAGGACACGGACATCTCAGAGAGCCGAATGATATACAGAGTTATTCTGCACTGGCGTGTATCGCTATCCAGTCAAATCAGAACGATCAGCATGGCGGGCAGAGCATTGCAGATTTTGATTACGGCATGAAGAACGGGGTCGTGAAAACCTACAGGAAGCTTTACTGGACAAATGTGGGCAAGATGCTTAACCTCCTCTTTGACATAGAGGACGGTGTGGAGAAGGTAAAGGCCTTCGGCAGGAAAATGATGGAGGAGCAGGATCTGTATCCTACAATTGCCGATGAAAACGGATACAAGGAAGTTGAAGCCGTATATCTCGGCGGACTTATTGATTCTAAGTATGTATCAACTATCCAGAACAAGGCTACGAAGTATGCCAATGAAGAAGTGGATCGTGCAACCTATCAGGCGATGGAGGCATTCGTACACAATCTCAACACGATGCATTCGAGAGCCGGAGCACAGGTTCCTTTTTCCTCGATAAATTTCGGTACCGATACATCACCGGAAGGACGGCTTGTTATCAAGAATATTCTGCTGGCCATCGAGGCGGGTCTCGGAAACGGTGAGACGGCGATATTCCCTGTCAGCATTTTCAAGGTCAAGGAAGGCGTTAACTACAATCCTGAAGATCCTAACTATGACATGTTTAAGCTGGCAATGAAGGTGTCCGCCAAGAGACTCTTCCCGAATTTCGCATTTATAGACGCACCGTTTAATCTCCGGTTCTATAAGGAGGGCGATCCGAATACGGAAATTGCCTACATGGGGTGCAGAACCAGAGTGATCGGGAATGTCTATGACCCTTCAAGACAGGTCGTGGGGGGCAGAGGCAATCTGAGCTTCACTTCAGTCAATCTGCCGAGAATAGCCATAAAAGCGCATGGCGATATCGATCTTTTCTTTGAGGAACTTGACAGGAAGGTTGACCTGGCGATGGATCAGCTCATGGAGCGCTATAAGATACAGGCAAGCAAGAAGGTGAGAAACTATCCTTTCCTTATGGGGCAGGGAGTCTGGCTCGATTCGGAAAAGCTGAAGGAAGACGATACAGTGGGTGAAATTCTCAAGCACGGAACCCTCAGCGTCGGCTTTATCGGGCTGGCGGAATGCCTGAAGGCTCTTATAGGTGCTCACCATGGCGAAAGCGATGCGGCACAGACTCTCGGTCTTGAAATTATAGGTTTTATGAGAAAGAAACTTGACGAACAGTCAAGAAAGACGGGCTTCAACTATACTCTTCTGGCGACGCCTGCGGAGGGGCTCTCCGGAAGATTCGTCAGGATCGACAGAGCCAAATACGGTGTGATCGAAGGTGTTACGGACAGGGAGTATTATACCAACTCATTCCACATCCCTGTATATTACAATATAAATGCCTTTGACAAGATAAAGAGAGAGGCTCCGTACCACACCCTGACCAATGCGGGTCATATAAGCTATATTGAGCTTGACGGAGATCCTACTAAGAATCTTGATGCCTTTGAACAGATAGTAAGATGCATGAAGGAAAGCGGTGTGGGCTACGGTTCGATCAACCACCCTGTGGACAGAGATCCGGTCTGCGGGTATACGGGAATCATTGACAACGAATGTCCCTGCTGCGGCAGAGAGGAAGACGACGGAGCTCCTGGGTTTGAGAGAATCAGAAGAATCACCGGATATCTCGTAGGTACGATGGACAACTGGAATGATGCCAAGACGGCTGAAGAAAAGGACAGAGTGAAGCACAGCATCGGTTCGGAAGGTGAGATGGAGCAGATTCAGTAAGAATCGGACAGGAGGCAATAAAATGGCAGATTCGATCAGAATTGCCGGAATAATGAGAGAATCTATCGTTGACGGCCCGGGCATCAGATTTACAGTCTTTTGTCAGGGCTGTCCTCATGGATGCCCCGGCTGTCACAATCCGGAAACCCATGATCCGGCAGGCGGCAGGGATATTCCTATCGACAGACTTCTTGAGGAGTTTGATAAAAATCCGCTTCTTGCGGGCATGACTTTTTCCGGAGGAGAGCCTATGTGTCAGGCAGAGGGTTTTGCGGAGCTGGGAAGAGAGGTAAAGAAAAGAGGGAAAACCATCACCATATTCAGCGGCTATACTCTGGAGCAGCTTATGAAGAGGGCGAAGGAGGACAGAGGCACTGCCGAACTGCTGGCTATGTGCGATATTCTCATTGACGGACCGTTTGTTCAGGCCGAAAGGGATCTGACCCTCCGGTTCAGAGGAAGCAGGAATCAGAGGGTCATAGATATGAACAGGACACGGGAAGAGGGCAGGATCGTGCTCCGGGAAGAGTAGTTCAGGAGGAGCGGAATGAGGGCACAAACATTCCCGGAAACAACATTCCTGAATCTTTACGAAATTTCGGGGAGAGAAGAATGTGCGGTAAATGTATTAAAATATGTACGTTAAATGTATTAAAATATCCCTTGCATAGGCTTTGCTCCTATGCTATAATTTTCAATGTTCGAGTTGAAATAAAGCTTAAAGCTGAACATAACAAATTTGCAAGGAGGTGCGGTAGATGTCAAACAAGTGTGAGATTTGCGGAAAGGGACAGGTTTCCGGAAACAACGTATCCCACTCAAACAGACATACAAGAAGAAAGTGGAATGCGAACATCCAGACTGTACGAATTAATGACAACGGAACAGTAAGAAGAGCAAAAGTATGCACTAAATGCCTCAGATCAGGCAAAGTTGAACGTGCCCTCTAATTCCGGATTTTAACGCCTGCCCTGTGCAGGTGTTTTTATTTTGTGTTATAATCACCCTATGCTCGAAATGACAAATGATATAGGCGATATCCGTTTCTCAAGAAACATAATTCTCAGAATCGTCGATGACGCTGTTGAAACCTGTGGTGGCAGGGTTACAGTATACAACTTCAAAGGCAGGTATAAGAGCGTGATGCCGGGAAACGACGGGGTAGCATATACAGAGACCCCGGAGGGCGCGGAAATCACGGTTTATGTTATTATCAGATTCGGTGCAAGCATCAGAGAAAACTGCCGGAAAATATTAGATTACATTAATGACACTGTGGAAAAAGTTATGGGAGAAAGACCCCGCAATGTGCGCATAGTGGTGACAGGTGTTCAATCGGTTGAGATCGCCGGAAGGCATATTGTATTCGATTCCTTCCACCGGCCGAAACATAGCAGGGAATAGTAGAATATGGAGCTTCAGGACAGCATAAGCACATTAAAAGGCGTCGGTCCGAAGAAGGCGGAAGCCTTTGGACGGCTTGGAGTAAAGACACTGGAGGATCTCATTTTCACATTTCCCGGACTATACGAGGACAGGAGAAACATTCTCAGTATCGCCATGTTGAAGGAAGATGAGGAAGCTGTCTTTACTGGAAAGGTTGAGCTTGTCAGAACAGGAGGATACAGCAGGCGAGGGAGAAGAATTCTCAAAATGCTCGTATCCGACGATACGGGTTCGGTTGAACTTGTTTTTTTTAATGCCTCTTATATCTCGAATTCCATCCGGACCGGAGACAGGCTTACATTCTTCGGCAAACCGCAGCGAAACCGGGGAAGGCTGCAGGTGGTACATCCGCAGTTCAGCAGAGAGTCCGAAGCACAGACGGGGATACTGCCCGTATATCCTCTGACAAAGGGGATAAGCCAAAAAGAGATGAGAAGGCTCCAGCAGACCCTGAGACCGCTGTATGCAAAAGCAGAAAGCATTCTGAACAGGGAAACTGAAGAAAAAAACAGACTCTGCGATACGAAATTCGCAATTGAGAACATCCACTTTCCGGAGGACGGAGTGAGTCTTCGTGCGGCGAAATACAGGCTTGTGTTTGAGGAATTTATGGTTTTGCAGATCGGACTGCAGGCTTTCAAGTTGGCTTCGGGAACCCTGTGCAGGGGTGCAGAATTTGACAATCCGGGTGCCGAGCGGGAGTACATAGATTCACTTCCCTACAAGCTTACGGCGGCTCAAAAGCGTTGCGCCGGGGAAATTGCTGCCGATCTGGAAAGCGAAAAACGGATGAACAGGCTGGTGCAGGGGGATGTGGGGTCAGGAAAGACGGTGTTGGCGGAAATAGCCATGTACAAGGCTGCAAAGTGCGGATATCAGTCTGTTATGATGGCTCCGACGGAAATACTCGCATATCAGCATTTCGAGAGCCTGAAATCAGGACTTTCAGGGCACGGTATCGTTGTTGGATTTCTCAGCGGCAGCATGAAGGCCGCCGAAAAGAGGAAAGTGCTGGAAGGGCTTGCTGATGGTTCAGTCCAGGTTCTGGTGGGTACCCATGCGGTTATTCAGCCCGAAGTCAGCTTCAACAGATTGGGTCTTGTAATAACCGACGAGCAGCACAGGTTCGGGGTAAATCAACGTATTCTCCTGAAAGAAAAGGGCGAGAGCCCCAACATACTGCTTATGACGGCAACGCCTATTCCCCGTACACTTGCCGTCATGATATACGGTGATATGGATATTTCGGTTATAGATGAAATGCCTCCGGGAAGACTTCCCATATGTACAAGGTGTGCGGAGGATGAAAGAGCCAGAAGACAGATATATGCATTCGCGAAGAGGCAGATAGCCCGGGGAAGGCAGGTATATGTGGTTACACCTCTTATAGATGAATCCGAGACCATGGATGTCAGATCTGCTCAGGAGGTATTCGGGGAGCTTTCGGAACACTTTGACAGAGCTGCACTGTTACACGGAGGAATGAAGCAGAAGGAAAAGGATGACATCATGACCCGCTTCAGCAGGGGTGAGATAGATATCCTGGTGGCAACAGTGGTAATAGAAGTGGGGATAAATGTTCCCAACGCTACCGTAATGATAATAGAGAATGCCGAGCGCTTCGGACTTGCCCAGCTCCATCAGCTCAGGGGAAGAGTCGGAAGAGGCAGCAGTCAGTCATACTGCTTCCTGATTCAAGGCAGCGATTCAGAGACGGCAAAAAAACGCGGAAAGATAATGGAAGAATCCGGCGACGGCTTTTTTATCGCTGAAGAAGATATGAAGATAAGAGGACCGGGAGAAATCTTCGGTACAAGGCAGCACGGTCTGCCCGATATGAAGCTGGCCGACATGGTGAGACATTTTGAGGTGCTGAATACGGCAAGGGATGAAGCAAAGGCAATACTTGCAGAGGATCCAGGGCTTACAAAGCCGGAAAATGCCGGGCTGAAGAGCAGAGTAAACAAGCTGTTCGGCGATGATTATTCGCTGAATCTGTAAGGAGAAGTATGAGAGTAATAAGCGGAAAATACAAAGGCAGGAGGCTGAATGCCCCTGAAAACTATGACATCAGACCTACATCCGATAAGGCGAAGGAGGCGCTTTTCAGCATTCTGACCAATGAGATCTTCGGGAGCAGAGTCCTCGATCTTTTTGCCGGAACAGGGAGCCTGGGCATAGAGGCTCTGAGCCGAGGTGCCGAATACTGTGTTTTTGCCGACTCTTCAAGGCAGAGCCTTAGTCTCATAAAGGGAAATCTGGAGCACTGCGGTGTGGACGAAGGTGCGAAGGTGATGGCAGGCGATTACAGGAAGGTTTTGAAACAGCTCAGCGACAGAGTGGAAAGCGGTTCGGAAGAACCCTTCCATATCATTCTTCTTGATCCGCCATACAATGAGGGGCTGCTGGAAGCCGCCTTTGAACTGATAAGGCGCGGAGGTCTGCTTGCCCCTTCGGGTTACATTATTGCCGAGCACAGAAAAGAGGAAAAACTCCCTGATGTGATACAGGGATTTATCAAGTCGAAAGAACGACGATATGGTGTGGTTATGCTTTCCATTTACACCAATATATAGTTGCTAATTTTGAAGAACTGTGTTAGAATTTGTAAGGACTTACGGAGGAATGTCTATGAAAATAAGGGCTCTGTATACCGGATCCTTTGATCCGCTCACGATGGGACATATGAATATCATTGAAAGGTCTTCCAGACTGTATGATGAGGTTACGGTGGGTGTGATAGATAATCCTTCAAAAAAAACCATGTTTTCCCTTGAGGAAAGAGAAAAAATGATAAGGGATGCGCTGAAAGAACTGGACAATGTGAATGTTGACCATTTTTCAGGGCTTCTGGCGGACTTTGTAAACAGCAGAGGCTTCAATGTTGTTGTCAGAGGGCTCAGAGCTGCAGGTGATTTCGAATATGAAATACAGATGGCTCAGATGAACGCCAGACTCTTTCACAGCGATGTAGAGACAGTATTTCTCATGACCGATCCCAGGTATTCATTCATCAGTTCCAGCATGGTCAAAGAGGTATGCACTCTTGGAGGTTCCATTGACGGACTGGTGCCGGAGGAGATATTGAAGAGAATGTCTGAATAAACACTTTCTGTTAGGAGGATGCGATGAGGGTTTTAGAATTATTGGAAGAAATTGAAGAAATAGTTGATACCGCTGCCGGCTTCCCGTTGACCGGCAAGATAATGATCGATTCAGAGGAGCTGCTGGAGATAGTAAGAGAGATCAGATCGGAGCTTCCTGACGAGATCCAGCAGGCGCAGTGGATCAAGAACGAGAGGGAGAGAATAATCGCCGAAGCAAAGCAGCAGTATGAGAAGGTTATTGAAGATGCACAGAGCCAGGCTGAAGCTCTCGTGGAGAACAATGACATTACGGTTCAGTCCAAGATGAGAGCCGATGAGCTTATGAAGGTTACAGAGGACACCGCCAAACAGCTCAAGATAGGAACCTATGAATATCTTGACGGTATTCTCTACAACTTCCAGGGAAAGATGGAACACCTCAGCTCTATCTATTTCGGGGAAATGTTCACCAGTATAGAGAAGGCATTTGATGATATCAATTCAGCACTTGCCGCAAACAGGGATGAACTT
>JAUMVV010000005.1:0-23560 GCA_030529985.1 Bacillota bacterium | reverse complement strand
CTACAGAGCGCAGATGGATGCCGAGAGCAAGCCTGAATTTTCACCGCTGCCGGACATGGATGAAGAGATCAAACAGTGATAAACAATCAGGGCCTGCCTGAGGCGGCCTTTTTTTCATGGAGGGAAATATGAAATCAGTTGGAATAATAGCAGAATACAATCCGCTTCATAGCGGACACCTTTATCAGATAGCAAAGGCAAGAGAACTGACGGGAGCGGATTATACCATAATCTGCATGAGCGGCAATTTCGTGCAGCGGGGTGAACCTGCGATCATGGACAAATGGACCAGAGCGAGGGTCGTTCTTGACAGCAGCCCGGACGAGAGGAACAACGCCGACCTGGTTATCGAGCTGCCAACAGTATATGCCTGCAACAGAGCGGAAATCTTCGCCATGGGAGCAGTCAGGACTTTAGCAGGTCTCGGTGTTTCCCATATTTCATTTGGCTGTGAGACACATAATTTTGAGGGGCTGGTGGAAATTGCGGAGACCATGCTATCGGAAAAAGCCCGCGTGAATGAGCTTATAGACACCTTCATGAAGGAGGGAATCTCCCGCGCAAAGGCAAACCAGATGGCAGTTGCGAACATTCTCGGGGAGGATGCCGCAGTTCTTCTGGAAGGACCAAACAACATACTGTCAATTGAATATCTTAAAAACATAATAGCGCTGAGGAATGAGGGGGTTGTGATCGAAGCGGTTCCCGTGCAGAGATATGTTTCAGGGATAAATGAATCAAACTCTATCCTCGGTTTCGCGGGTTCCACGGAGATCAGAAGACTTATACATAAGAAGACTTTTGACGAGGCCGCAAAGTACATGCCCGGAAAGGTATGCCTGGCTCTTTCAGAGGGAGGACTGCCTAAGGAGAGGGTGGACAAGGCCTGTGCTACTGCCTTTGAGCTGCTGAGAAACGACATAACAAGAGTTTTTGCCGGTGAGCTCACGAATCTGTACTGTATCGGGGAAGGACTTGAGAACAAATTAAAGAAGGAGATCGTCTTTGCAAAATCAACCGACGATCTTGTGGACAGGCTGACATCGAAACGCTACACGGCTTCTTCCATCAGGAGGATACTGGTATATATTCTGATCGGACTGACAGGAAAGACAGCAGACAGCCTGACAGGAATATCCAGGGAAGGAAAAATTTCCGAACCGGCACTTTTCGCCAGAGTTCTTTCAGCGGGCGAAGGTGGCAGGGAATTTTTGAGAATCGTCAAGAAGGAAGAGCAGGCGACGATCCCGGTGATCACAAACATCAATAAATTCCTCGATGAGAACCGGGACGACAAACTCAGGCTCATGGCCGAACTGGATATACTGGCTGCGGATATGTATAACATCATCTTCGGCAGAGACATGTATGATTATTCCGATAAAGTTATTACACCTCATATAGAAATATGATATAATCGGTGCGTTGAAGACTATAAAATCAAGACGGGAGGAACTATAAATGAAAGTATTAGTAATCAACTGCGGAAGTTCTTCATTGAAGTACCAGGTACTGGATATGACGAACGAAGTTCTTGAATGCAAGGGGCTGGTTGAGAGAATCGGAATGGATGGTTCTGTGATTACCCACGAAAAGACCGGCATTGACAAGTTCAGGGATGTCACCCCGATGGCAGATCACAAGGATGCCATAGGACATGTGCTTGCTGCCATTCAGGATCCTGAACACGGCGTGGTGAAGGATATGAAGGAAATCGGAGCGGTAGGTCACAGAGTTGTTCACGCAGGTGAAAAATACGCGAAATCACTTCTCATTACCGATGATGTAATCAAGGCTCTTGAAGAATGTACTCAGCTGGCACCGCTGCATAACCCTCCGAACCTGCTGGGTATAGCAGCATGTCAGGAGCTGATGCCGGGTACGCCTATGGTAGGTGTGTTTGACACGGCGTTCCATCAGACAATGCCTCCTGAATCATATATCTACGCTATTCCTTATGAGTTTTATCAGAAGCATGGAATCAGAAGATACGGCTTCCACGGAACTTCACACAGATATGTGGCAGAGAGAGCATCGGACATACTGAATGTAAATCTGGATGATCTCAAGTTGATAACATGCCACCTTGGAAACGGTGCATCCGTATCAGCCATCAAGAGAGGAAGGTGCATAGACACTTCGATGGGATTCACGCCGCTGGAGGGTCTGGTAATGGGAACGAGATCGGGCGATATTGACCCTGCGATCGTAACATACATGCGAGAGTGCGAAAACCTGGATCAGGGTGTGGCGAACGAAATCCTGAACAAGAAGTCAGGTGTACTGGGAATTTCGGGAATATCCAGCGACTTCAGAGACCTGGAAGCTGCGGCGGAAGAGGGAAACGAGAGAGCACAGCTGGCACTGAAGGTGTTTGCCCACAAGGTAAGATTCTACATCGGCGCATATATTGCTGAAATGAACGGCTGTGATGCGATCGTTTTCACCGCAGGCGTCGGTGAAAACGATATCGGTATGAGAGACATCATCTGCAATGACCTGGGAAATCTGGGAATCAAGCTGGATGTTGTGAAGAACAGAGTAAGAGGCAAGGAAGCCATCATTTCCAGAGATGATTCAGCCGTCAAGCTTATTCTGATTCCTACCAACGAAGAACTCATGATCGCCAGAGATACGAAAGATATCGTGGAGGGCGTCAAGATAAAGCAAAATAGATATTGACAAACACCGTATGTCGCGTGTATACTTTCAATGTTGCGACATACGGTATTTTGTTGTCGTAAATATCAGGAAATTATGGCGTCGATGCCGGCAGGCACAGGCGTGATTACATAATCGGCACGAAGGAGGTGTAATAATGGCAGTACCTAAGAGAAAAACTTCAAAGGCAATAACTCATCAGAGAAAGGCAGCAAACATGAAGAAGAAGGCTCCCGGCGTTTCAATTTGTCCACAGTGCCACGAACCAAAGCTTCCTCATAGAGTTTGTCCTAACTGTAACTACTATGATGGCAGAGACATTATGGAAGGCTAAAGCCCCGGTGAATAATATCGGAAAAACAGAGGCGGCGAAGGATATAAGTCCTTCGCCGCTCTTTTAAGTATGACGGGCATTCCGCCAGTCTGTGGTGCAATTACGATTTTTATCAGTCGGGCAGTGTTTCAAGAAGTTTTTCGGCAATCTGTACCGCATTTGTAGCCGCACCCTTGCGGACATTATCCGCAACGCACCAGATGTTTATGCCGTTTTCCACTGAGAAGTCTCTCCTGATCCTTCCCACATAAACCTCATCTGTCCCTGCCGCTTCAGTGGCGAGAGGATAAACAGCGTTTTCCGGATCGTCCTGAACGATGATCCCGGGTGAGCTTTTGAACAGTTCAACAATATCCTCAAGACGGAAAGGCTTGGACAGTTCGATGTTGATAGACTCACTGTGACCGTAGTATACGGGAACTCTGACCGTTGTGGCCGTAACGCCTATTTTGTCGTCATGAAGGATCTTGTGGGTCTCGTCGATCATCTTCATCTCTTCCTTCGAATAACCGTTTTCGGTGAACACATCGATGTGAGGCAGACAGTTGTATGCTATAGGGTGAGCATAGGCCTGAAGAGGCTCATCCTTACCCTCTATTCCGTTTTTCAGGTCATTTATTCCCTTGAGACCTGAACCTGCAACAGCCTGATAGGTGGAGAATACAACTCTCCTGATTCCGTATTTATCGTGGAGAGGTTTCAGTGCGACCATTGCCTGAATCGTTGAACAGTTGGGATTCGAAATAATCCCCTTGTTATCCTTTATATCCTCAGGGTTTACCTCAGGTACCACCAGGGGAACTTCCTTGTTCATTCTCCACTGGCTGCTGTTATCCACTACTGTTGTTCCATGAGCTGCAGCAATAGGTGCGAACTTGGCACTGGTGCCACCGCCTGCGGAAAACAGTGCGATATCAATGGGCTTGTCAAATGAATGCTCGGTCAGTTCTTCAACGGTGTACTCCCGGCCCTTGAATGTCAACTTTTTCCCGGCAGACTTGGCTGAAGCCATCATGTAGATGTTTTCGAAAGGAAAATCCCTTTCCTCAAGAATCTTGAGAAAAGTTGAACCTACGACACCTGTTGCGCCTACTACTGCTATGTTTGGTTTTCTTTTCATTTTTATACTGACCTCCTTGTGAAATGATGTACGGAATACATTATACAACACAGACGGAGAGAGTGTCAAAACCCAAAATGGTGTGTGCCGAACAAGTTAGGCTACCATTTATTGTGGTCTTGTGCTATAATTCATTCTGTATAAGAACGGGTATATATACCGGATTCGAGAGGAGAAAGATCAAATGACATATTTTCAGGCAATAATACTTGGTCTGGTTCAGGGCTTGGCGGAATTTCTGCCGATTTCCAGTTCAGGGCATCTGGCGCTGCTGCAGTACTTCTTCGGGGTGGAACCCGAAAGCGTCCTGCTTTTTGCGGTACTCCTGCATGTCGGAACGCTTATATCTGTATTCGTGATCTACCGGAGAGATATAGTCGAGCTTGTCATCGAACTCTTCAGAACGCTGAAGGATCTGTTTACAGGCAGGGGACTCAGAATCAATTCAAGTCCTACGAGAAGGCTGGGATTCATGATAATAGTGGCAACGATTCCAACAGCTATAGCAGGGCTTCTTCTGGAGGATTTTTTTCAGGGGCTCTATTCTTCCATCATTGCAATAGCAATAGGACTGCTGCTTACCGGTATGATCCTCCTTATAGCCGAAAGGGTGGGCAGAGACGACAAAGATGTAATGGGAATGAAGTGGCGGCATGCCATTTTCATCGGATGTATGCAGGGGGTGGCAATATGCCCGGGAATTTCCAGATCGGGTTCAACGCTCTTCGGGGGATTGATTGCAGGTCTTAACAGGGAGTTTGCTGTCAAATTTGCCTTCCTTATATCCATCCCGTCTATTCTGGGTTCCGTTATACTCGAAGCACCGGATGCGGCTGCTCAGGGCATTGACATTACGATGCTTGGACCGATTGCCGTAGGGGTGGTTATCTCCGCCGCTACAGGAATCCTTGCGATCAAGACGATGATAAGGGTCGTGGCAGGAAAGAAACTCATAGGATTTACGATTTATGTATGGCTTGTGGCTATAGCCGTACTGGGATATTCACTTATCGCACTGTAAATTACAGGCATCAAAGGCAGTAACCGCAGGGCTTGATACCATACATTGGCAGTGCATTGCGCGCAGCTCAGCCTGTGTGGCGGCGACGATGTGCTTTTCAGCTTTTGACAGGCTGATCATAGAACAAGAGGTAATAATGGCAGAAAAGAAGAAGGGACCGGGGCGTCCGCCCGGAAGCAAAAACAAAAACAGCAGGAAATCGAATATATCTCCTGATGTGAAGAAAAACGTTCAGAAACTTGAAATGCGCAGGGAAAACAAGGCTCAGATAAAAGATGAAATTCTGGGGATCATTCTTATTGCACTGGGGGTTTTTCTCGTCATCGCATTGCAGACACATGCGGCGGGGATTGTGGGAGAATCCATTTCCAGGGGTCTAAAGGGCATGTTCGGCTTTGTTGCATTCGTTTTGCCGTACTATTTCATTCTGTACGGCATACTGCTGTTTCTCAAAAAGACGATACACATAGGAATCAAGTCTGTCATCTTCCTGGTATTTATTTATCTGGGGATTTCACTTGTGAATTCCGGAAGATTTATGGACAGTATCACGACCGGCGGATCGTGGGGCGGCTTCAGCAAATGCTTCAATGACGGAGTCGCACTGAACGGCGGCGGCGTATTCGGCATGGGCGTGGGCAGTCTTTTGACAAAGGCCTTCGGCATCGCAGGTCTTTATATTATTGCCTTTGCACTTATTATCGTATTCCTGCTTTTGCTTATAAATACGCCGATTTCCAGATTTTTTGAAAACATTAAATTCAGGAAACAGCGCAGGGAACTGGAAAGAGAGGAACGCGCGAAAGAGCGTGAGACCATGGAGGCTCAGCATGCTGAGCAGATGAAGATGGAGCTTGAGACCGGCGATCCCGGAATGTCGGCGGGACAGAAGAAGATCATGGGATACATGGCCGAAAATGTGCCTGATCCCGGTGCAGCTTCCGCCGAAAATAAAAAAACGAAAAGAACAAGGGCTTCACGAAAAACTCACGGTCCTGAAATTCTTGGTGCGGGGGCGGATGAGACTGCCGAAAAGACAGCTCCTGTCCGCGAAGAGGCGAAGAGGCTTACGAAGAAGGAGGCAGAAGAAAGCCGACTGGCGGCCGGAGATTTCATTTCAAATACCGGTGACAGACCATATGAATTCCCTCCGATAGATCTCCTGAAGGCTCCTAAACGAACAGCTTCCATGGCTACGGAGGGAGAGCTTAGAGAAAGAGCGGAACTTCTGGAGGATACTCTCGAAAGCTTCGGAATAGAGGCTTCCGTCGAGAATGTGATACAGGGACCGTCAGTGACGAGATATGAGGTTCATCCGAATACGGGCGTCAAAGTTTCAAGCATAACCAAGCTTATAGACGATATCGCACTGTGTATGGCGGCCAAGAGCATCAGAATAGAGGCTCCTATCCCGGGAAAGCGTGCGGTGGGAATAGAGATAGAGAACATACATTCCAATGCAGTGACCATCAGGGAAATACTGGATTCCGATGAATTCCGGAACGCAGTTTCCAAGCTGTCCTTTGCCGTAGGCAGAGATATAGGGGGCAAGGCGGTGGTTGCCGACCTGGCTACAATGCCCCACCTTCTCATTGCCGGAACCACCGGCTCAGGCAAGTCGGTGTGCATAAACAGTATTATCGCCAGTCTTCTGTACAAGGCACATCCCGATGAAGTGAAGATGGTGATGATAGATCCTAAGATGGTAGAACTGTCGGATTATAACGGGATTCCCCATCTGCTTATCCCCGTTGTTACCGATCCTGCAAAGGCAGCTGCGGCTCT
Organism: Bacillota bacterium; assembly: GCA_030529985.1. GTDB lineage: Bacteria > Bacillota > Clostridia > Peptostreptococcales > Anaerovoracaceae > Lentihominibacter. The sequence goes on along the minus strand of JAUMVV010000005.1, from coordinate 16,639 downwards.
TAACTGGGCTGTCAGTGAAATGGAAGACAGGTACAAGAAGTTCGCAGAAAGCGGAGTAAGAGATTTCGCAGCATATAACGCACAGCGGGTGAAGGAAAAAAACAGGGTGACAGACGGCGAGACCGAAGGGCCGCTTCCGCAGATCGTGATAATAATTGACGAACTGGCTGACCTGATGATGACGGCTTCAACTCAGGTTGAAACATCGATCATCAGGCTGGCACAGAAGGCAAGGGCAGCGGGAATGCATGTGATAATCGCCACCCAGAGGCCTTCCAAAGATGTGATCACCGGTCTGATGAAGGCAAACATACCTTCACGAATTGCCTTTGCGGTATCTTCAAATATCGACTCCCGGATCATCCTGGATACGGTGGGAGCCGAGAGACTGGTAGGCAAGGGGGATATGCTTTTCGCGCCTATCGGCAGCAGCAAGCCTACGAGAGTCCAGGGGACATTCATTTCCGACGGTGAGGTGAAGAAGCTTATCGCCTTCGTTCAAAAGCAGGGGACCATGGATGAGGCGGCTGAAGCCGATGTACTGGATACCATAGAAAGGGTCAACACGCCTGATGCGGACAAGAGCGAAAAGGATCCCGGAGATGATTTGCTTCCCGACGCCATAGAGCTGGTTGTGGGAGCGGGATCAGCTTCGGTTTCGATGCTGCAGAGGCGTTTCAGGATAGGCTACAACCGCGCGGCTCGCATAATCGATATGATGGAAGAAAGGCAGATCGTCGGGCCGCCTGACGGGAGCAGACCGCGGCAGGTGCTGATTTCCGAGGAGGATCTTGCCAACCTCAAGGCCGGTTCAGAGGAGAATGAGCAATGAAAATTTTTATAGAGACTCTGGGATGCCCGAAGAATTTCAATGATTCCGAAGGGATAGGCGGAATCTGTGAGGAGGCGGGAATGACCGTCTCACAAAGCCCTTGTGATGCTGATGTGATAATCGTGAACACCTGCGGGTTCATAAATGATGCCAAAACCGAGTCCATCGATACCATCTTCAGCATGGCGAGGCTGATCGAGGAACGCATGGAAAATGAGCCGTCGGCTGACAAGCCTCTTCTCATAGTGAGCGGCTGTCTCAGCGAGAGATACGGCAGGGAGCTTTCAGAGGAGATTCCTGAAGCGGATATTTTCATGGGTGTAAATGATTATGAAAGGCTTCCGGAGATAATCGCAGAGAAAAAAAGGCTGTACCGCAGTCCTGCTCCGGGCTGCTTTCGGGAATTCAGTGCCAGGAAGATGGCCGATAATCCATATTCGGCGACATTGAGGATCGCAGAGGGCTGCAATAACCGCTGTGCTTACTGTGTAATACCGCAGATTCGCGGCGGATACAGGAGCAGACCTATGGAGGATATAATTCGGGAAGCTGAACATATGGCCGGAGAAGGAACCCGTGAACTGATTCTCATAGCACAGGATCTTACCGAATACGGCAGAGATATTTATGGCAGCCTGATGCTTCCACAGCTGCTTCGCAGGCTTTGCGCCATAGGAGGGAAGGATCCCGATAAGGGATTCCGTTGGATCAGGCTGATGTACTGCTATGAGGATAAGATCACAGACGAGCTTATAGAGGTGATGGCATCCGAGGAGCGTATCTGCAGGTATATCGATATACCGCTTCAACACATTTCCGACAATGTTCTTAAGAGTATGAGACGGAGATCCACATCCTCCGGCATAAAGGATACTGTAATGAGGTTGAGGAAGGCGATGCCCGATATACACATACGGACAACCTTCATAACCGGGTTTCCCGGTGAGACCGAGGACGATTTTGACAGACTGTACGATTTTGCCGGGGAATTCCGTTTCGAAAGGCTGGGGGTATTCGCATATTCCAGAGAAGAAGGAACCCCGGCGGGGGACAGAGAGGATCAGATCCCCGAGAATATAAGAGCAGAGAGAGCCGACAGCATCATGAGAATGCAGGTGGACATCTCGAGAGAGGTGAACGAAGGGAAGACAGGAAAGGTCTTTGAGGTTCTTGTGGACGGCATTGATGAAGAGGGGGCATATGTGGGAAGAACGATGTATGACGCTCCTGAAATTGATAACACGGTAATTTTCAAATCAGATAATGAGCACAGGCCGGGAGATTTCGTTAATGTTCAGGTGCTGGACGCATTTGATTACGATCTGGTCGGTGTTGAAGTGAAGAAAGGCAGGTAAAAATGAATCTACCAAACAAACTGACGGTGGCCAGAGCGATAGCCGTCCCGTTTTTCGTGGCGGCATATCTTCTTGGAAGCGGTTTTCAGTGGTGCTTCTGGGCGGCACTTATCCTGTTCATTGCAGCATCATTTACAGATATGCTTGATGGCAGTATAGCCAGAAAGCAAAATCTTGTAACGAATTTCGGCAAGATAATGGATCCCCTCGCGGATAAAATCCTCGTGTATTCCGCCTTCTGCCTTATGGTGGGCGACGGAACCGTGCCGGGATGGATGTTCATAGTGATCCTCGCCAGGGAATTTGCAGTATCCGGCATGAGAACAGTTGCGGCAAGCGAGGGAATTGTGGTTGCGGCGGGAATGAGCGGAAAGATAAAAACCGTGCTTCAGATGATTGCGGTGCCGGTGCTTATTCTGGCTCATGCACTTTCGCAGTTTGAAGTGATAATGATAACGGGACAGGTGTTCCTCTGGGCATCACTTGTCATGACCATCTATTCCGGAATCGAATATATAGTTAAAAACAAAGAGGTGTTTTCACAGTGAGGGCGGCAATACTCAGCGTCGGAACGGAGCTCCTGTTCGGGCAGACCGTAAATACAAATGCAGTCTATCTTTCCCGAAAGCTCAATGCTCTCGGGATCGATGTTATGTACCACCATACGGTGGGAGATAACCCCGATCGGCTGGCGGAGATGATAGAGACTTCATTCCGGGACTGTGATCTGGTTATAACCACAGGGGGACTCGGACCCACACAGGACGATATGACAAAGGAAACGGTCTGCAGGATAATGGGGGATCATCTCGTCATGCATGATGATATTCTCAGATCCATAAAAAACCGCATGCTTTCATATAAGAGAGTTATGACCGACAATAACATCAAACAGGCGGAGATGCCTTCCGGGTGCAGGATTTTTTATAATGATTCGGGGACTGCTCCGGGCTTTGCTCTTGACCGCGAAAGAGAGGAGGGTTCCGGTAAAAAGCAGTGGATAGCCTGTATGCCGGGTCCTCCAGGTGAGATGACCGGCATGTTTGAAAAATCTGTTCAGCCATGGCTCGAGGAGCTTGCAAAGGGTTGTCTTTATTACAGGGAAGTCAAAAGCTTCGGGATAGGCGAATCGGATCTGGAAACCATTCTCCTGCCGCTTATTGACGGTCAGACCGATCCCACTATTGCAACCTATGCCAAAAATGGCGAGACAATGATAAGGATCGCGTCCAAAAGGGATACCCGCGAGGAGGCTATGGAGGCGGTGGCCGGCATGCTGGAAAGAGTTGAGGAACTCTGCGGACAGTACATCTACAGTTACGACGGTGAGGACTATGCGCAGGTCGTAGGCAAAATGCTTATGGAAAGGGGGCTCAGCATTTCCAGTGCCGAGTCATGCACGGGGGGCATGTTCGCAGCCGCACTTACCGATGTTCCGGGTATTTCCGCAGTATTCGACAGAGGACTTGTTACCTACAGCAACCGGGCTAAAACAGAGGAACTGGGAGTCAGCCACGACACCCTCAGCAAATACGGAGCTGTAAGCAGGGAAACAGCTCTGGAGATGGCCGAGGGGGTCAGGAGAGTAAGCGGAAGTGATATAGGTATTTCCGTTACGGGAATTGCCGGTCCCGGTGGGGGAACACCGGAAAAGCCCGTAGGGCTTGTATATATTGGTTTCGTATATGGCGAAAAGAGGGAGTGCCGTGAGATACGGAGGATGCTGAATGACAGAGTCCGCAATCGCCGCAACGCGATGCTCTCCATGTTTGATGTGATTTACAGGAATGTTTGATCGGCGAAAGGATCTCGGGAGATGGTTTTGCTTCACAATCGCACAGCGTCTTCAGCTTGTTTTTTTGCTTGCTATGAGTGGCAGTACGGCTATGAGGCAGCTTAGCCCGGCATATACATATAATAGTGGCTGCTGCGGCAGGCGTGGTTGATTTTGCGGGATACATGTTGACAAATAAGCCAAAGATGATAAAATTACAATATATGGAAATACTACCATGTTCATACATCAAAATAAAATGCGAACAAATGTTCAAAACAGTTGTTGACAGGGTGCACGGCAAAGGGTATTATGGACACAGAACAAATGTTCACGATTATTGGAGGTAATCATATGGCAGCTAAAAACGATAGTATGAGAGCACCGCAGTTCTCGAGCAATGAGGAAAGAGAGAAGGCACTTGAGAGTGCTATGGCTCAGATACAGAAGCAGTTTGGCAAAGGTGCAGTAATGAAGCTGGGCGATGATGATGCCAAGCTGAATATCGAAGCTATTTCAACAGGTTCAATGAGTCTCAATCTTGCGACGGGAATCGGAGGAGTTCCACGCGGAAGAATTGTGGAGATATACGGACCGGAATCTTCGGGTAAAACAACACTTACCTTGCATATAATAGCGGAAGCACAGAAAAAGGGCGGCAAAGCGGCCTTTATCGATGCGGAACATGCACTTGACCCGGAATATGCCGGAAATCTGGGGGTCGATGTTGATGAACTTCTTGTTTCACAGCCGGATTACGGCGAGCAGGCACTGGAAATCGCTGAAACTCTTGTAAGGAGCGGCGCGCTTGATGTAGTCGTAGTGGACTCAGTTGCGGCGCTTGTCCCCAAGCATGAAATCGATGGAGCTATGGGTGACGCAACGGTTGGAATGCAGGCCAGACTTATGTCACAGGCACTCAGGAAGCTTGCCGGTGTAATCAACAAGACCAATACAACTATAATTTTCATCAATCAGCTCAGGGAGAAGATAGGCGTAATGTTCGGAAGTCCGGAGACGACAACCGGCGGACGAGCTCTGAAGTTTTTCGCTTCAATGAGAATAGATGTCCGGAGAGTTGAGAGCATCAAAGCGGGAGATCAGGTTCTTGGCAACAGAACCAGAGCCAAGATCGTCAAGAACAAGGTAGCACCTCCTTTTAAACAGGCTGAATTTGACATAATGTATGGCAAAGGAATATCCAAATCCGGTGATGTGCTTGACTGTGCCGTCGATGCCAAACTGATTGATAAGGCCGGTTCATGGTACAGCTATGAAGGCGACAGGATAGGGCAAGGCAGAGAGAATGTTAAAGAATATCTGGAAAGCAATCCGCAGCTGCTCAATAAACTTGAAGAACAACTTCTGGAAATGCTGAAAGAATCAAGAAAGGGTCGGAAGGATGAAGCAGAAGGGAACGGTGAGATGCCGGAAGGGATCATCATTGACGAGGACGGAGTAATTATCGAATAATACGGCTTTTCATATATGAAATGATTTTAGAAATATTAAGATATTTTTTCTTTACAAAGGTCTCTTAATGTAGTATATTGTATGGGTATGAGCCGCACGAACAGGGCGATTTAAATGCACGCATTCAGCGGGCTGCCCCGGTAGGCGAGACTGGTTAGAGGAGGAAATTATCAATGTACGCAATTATTGAAACAGGCGGAAAGCAGTATCGAGTACAGAACGGCGATCAGATCAGAATAGAAAAGCTGAATGTTGAAAACGGAAATGCCGTAGTATTCGACAAGGTTCTCGCAGCAGGCGAAGGTTCCGACATCAAGGTTGGAACTCCTTATCTGGAAGGACTTACTGTTGAAGGTAAGGTTGTAGAATCCGGCAAGGGTCAGAAGGTTATAATCTTCAAATACAAAGCCAAGAAGGACTACAGGAAGAAGCAGGGACACAGACAGCCGTATACACTGGTTGAGATTACAGCTATCGGCGGAGTTAAGGCTGAACCTAAGAAGGAAGTGCCTGTAGAGGAGCCTGTAGCAGAAACTGCAGAAGAAGTTAAGTCTGAAGAGACACCTAAGGCAGAGGAAAAGCCGCTGTCAAAGATGCTCAAGGCAGAACTGGTTGAATATGCCCGGGAAAAGGGCATCAAAATCGACCCTAAGGCGACAAAGGCAGTAATTATGGAAGCAATTGAAGCTGCCCGAAAGTAAGCCTGAAAGAAGAAATTAGTGTTTTAGATTGATTATACAGGAGGTGATTCCATGGCAAGTAAGAAAGGAGTAGGCAGCTCGAAGAACGGTCGTGATTCCGAGTCCAAACGTTTAGGCGTTAAGACAGGCGATGGTCAGTTCGTAAGCGCCGGCAGCATTCTGGTTCGACAGAGAGGAACAAAATTCCATCCTGGCAACAATGTTGGTAAAGGTGGAGATGACACATTATTTGCAAAAGTTGACGGAGCTGTAAAGTTCGAAAGATACGACAAGAAGAGAAAGCAGGTAAGTGTTTATCCTAAGGAGGCGTAAGCTTATCATGACCCCTATCATTAGGGGTCTTTGTTTTTGTACGATTATTTTTGATTTATCAATTAACTTGTCAAAAGCGTAAGACATAGCACTGCTGAGCGTATAAGATAATAAAGACGCAAATCGGTGGAGACAGGGAAATGCAGTATCGTATACATATCGCTATATGACCTTCAGATCCGGCTCAGCCCTTACTGCTTTTGGCAATTGAATTATTTATTATGTTTGTAGATAGAGCGAGAATTACAATTAGATCAGGAAAAGGCGGAAATGGAGCCGTAACATTCAGGCGAGAGGCTTTTGTTCCGGAAGGAGGACCTGACGGAGGAGACGGCGGCAAAGGAGGAGATGTTATTTTCCGGGCCGACGAAAACATGAGAACGCTCCTGGATTTCAGGTACAGGAAAAAGTATGAAGCCGAGGATGGTCAGGACGGAATGAAGAAAAAGCGTTATGGCAGAAACGGTGAAGATCTGATTATCAAGGTGCCTGTAGGCACTATGGTAATCGATGAAGAATCCGGCAAAATCATGATGGATCTTACTGAGCACGGACAGTCCTTTGTTGCTGCCAAGGGAGGCAAGGGAGGCAAAGGAAATATGAAGTTTGCCACCTCTACAAGGCAGGCTCCCAATTTCGCAGAGGCCGGAGGTTTCGCCAAGGAAAGAAATGTGATTCTTGAGATGAAGCTCATCGCTGATGTGGGACTGGTGGGTTTCCCTAATGTAGGGAAATCATCCCTCCTTTCGATGGCTACAAGTGCGAAGCCGAAGATTGCGAATTATCACTTCACGACAATCGAACCCAATCTGGGTGTCGTCAGTATATATGACAGCAGCTTCGTAATGGCGGATATTGCCGGAATTATAGAAGGTGCAAATGAAGGAGCGGGCCTGGGGCACTATTTTCTGAAGCATATCGAGAGAACAAGGGTGCTCATCCATATCGTCGATGTATCCGGTTCTGAAGGGAGAGATCCGAAAGAGGATTTTGACAAGATCAATGCCGAACTGGCACAATACAGCGAAAAGCTGTTAAAAAAACCGCAGATAGTTGCCGCGAACAAGATAGATATACTTGGCTGCAGCGACGATCTTGAAGATCTTGAAATATGTGAAGAATACATTGAGTTCAGAGAATATGTTGAAGACAAGGGGTTCAAGGTCATGCCGATGTCGGCGGCAGCGGGGACAGGTGTTAAGGAGCTTATTGAAGAAGCTTACAAGGCACTTCTTGAAGCAGAAGCCGATCTGTCAGATGAGGATGAAGAATACGAATACTTTGATTTCGAATCGGATGATTTTGACCCTGATTACAGGAAGGTGTTTGCTGAATTTGATGGCGAGAGTTACTCCATTTACGGCACGCAGCTGGAAAAAATATTCAATTCTACAAATTTCAATGATTTCGGTTCAAGGAGATATCTCTTCAGATACATTGAAAACAGCGGCATTTACGATACCCTCAAGGAAATGGGAATGGAAGAGGGAGATACCATAAAGCTGTTTGGCATGGAGTTTGAGTACTACGAAGATGAGTACAGCTTCTTCGAAGATTAACGAATTGGCAGCGGTAATCATAAGAGATATACGACAGTACGTCGCACGGCAGTACGGCTTTTTTTAGAAATTAACAGAGTGATGTCAGGGTCAGAACCTCGTTTGCCGAGTTTGCTGAATTTATTGCACGATACAGGGTGCCTGTGCCGGTACAGAACACTGCATATCGTATGCTGTAAGCATGATAAAACCCTCTGACCCTGCTATAGCAGTATTGAAAGCGAGTTAGAATGAGAGAACATCCGGACAGAAAACAATGTCTTGAATACCTGAAACAGTATGGAACGCCTGAGCATGTGATCGAACACTGCAAATCCGTTGCAGCAGTTGCATATTTGCTCGGGAAGGCGCTTAATGAGGCGGGAGGCACCAGAGCCGCAGATTTTAAAGACATAAGGATAACAACCTACCGAAGGGGAGGAGGCCGTTTTTACTATGAACAGGATCACTCCGGAGACAGACACGGTCTGGGCTGGAGAGCCTTTGATCTTGAACTGGTTCTTGCGAGCGGACTTCTCCACGATATGGCACGGGTTGAAGAGAGACACTGGGATGTCTGTGCAGACTGGTGTCATAGGAATAAATACTTTGAAGAAGAGCAGATCATCCGTGCGCATATGATGTACCAGTATACGAACGATGTCTGCCATCTGACTGAGGCTGATCTGGTCAGTCTTGGAGACAGGCTTACACTTGAAGACCATTACGCCGGACTTGATGTCAGAATGGATTATATAATCGGAAAAGCTGAGAAAAACGGCAAACCCGATGCAAAGGCGGCAATTCTCAGAAAGAAGAAGGAAACCAGGAAACTCCTTGATGAGATCGAGAATCGAGTAGGCGAGACAATTGATGAACTGATGAAGGATATAGATTACGATAATGTTGAAAACAGGAATAGATAAAGAACTGGAATCGATGCTGAAGCGGGTGGAAAAACCTGCACGCTACACGGGTGGGGAAGTGAACATGGTCAGGAAAGATCTTGATGATGTTTCCCTTCGTATAGGCTTCGCATTTCCTGACACATACGAGATAGGGATGTCATATATGGGCATGCAGATTCTCTATAACATCCTCAACGGGAATGACAGAATCTATTGCGAGAGGGTGTTCGCACCTGCGGCTGACATGGAAAAGATGATGAGAGAGAGGGGAAGGAAACTCTACACTCTCGAAACCTTCACAGTCCTTGACGAGCTGGACATTCTCGGCTTTACACTTCAGTACGAGATGTCCTTCACCAACATACTCAACATGCTGGATCTGGGCGGAATACCCGTAAGAAAACAGGAGAGAATGAAGGGGAAGTATCCTCTGATAATTGCCGGAGGACCCTGCGCATTCAACCCTGAACCTCTTGCGGATTTTATCGATGTATTTCTCGTGGGAGACGGGGAAGAGACGCTTGAAAAGCTGTGTCTCGCCTTTGCCGATGCCAAAGCAGCCAATCGGGACAGAGAAGCATTTCTCGAAAAGATCGGGGAAATCGAGGGAGTGTATATACCCGAATTCTACGAGGTAGCATACGGTGCAGACCATAACATATCCCATATGAGTGCATTGAATGAAAAAGCACCTAAGACCGTTCCCAGAGCTATAGTAAAGGACATAGAAGGGGCTGAATTTCCGGTAAACAATATTGTGCCCTTTATAGATACCGTCCACGACCGATCGGTTGTGGAAACCTTCCGCGGCTGCACCCGGGGATGCAGATTCTGTCAGGCAGGCATGATTTACAGACCCGTGCGGGAGAGAACACCGAAAACCATAGAAAGGCTGGCCATGGAACAGCTTGGGAATACAGGACATGAGGAGCTTTCGCTGCTCTCTCTTTCCACAAGCGATTACTCGCAGTTTGAGCCCATGGCGACAGGACTCATGAGGCTTTGCAGGAAGCAGAATGTGGCTCTGTCATTGCCATCACTCAGGCTGGATTCCTTTTCATTCAGAGTGCTTGATGAAATTCAGGGCTACAGGAAATCGGGGCTCACCTTTGCACCGGAAGCAGGCACGCAGAGACTCAGAGATGTTATAAACAAGAACATTACGGAGGAGGATATCTTCAGTGCCGCAAGACAGGCTGTGGAACTGGGATGGGAGCATATCAAGCTGTATTTCATGATAGGTCTTCCTACAGAAACCCTTGAGGATCTGGATGGAATAGCTGATATTGCAAAGAAAATCGTGGATATCAACTACGATGTCAGAGGCAGGAAGGGCGGCCGATTCAGGGTCACTGTGAGCGTATCGAATTTTGTTCCCAAACCCCATACGCCATTTCAGTGGGAAGCTCAGAACAGGCCGGAGGAGTTCATAGAAAAGCACAATTACCTCGCCTCAAAGCTTCGAATCAAGGGTGTCTCCTTTAATTATCACGAGACTGCAACCAGCAATCTTGAAGCGGTATTTGCACGAGGGGACAGACGGTGCGGAAGGCTCCTTGAGGAAGCGTGGAGGCTCGGCTGCAGGTTTGACGGCTGGACCGAACACTTCAAACCGGAAGTGTGGAAGCAAGCATTTGAAAACTGTGCTGCCGAACTGGGTTTCGGATCAGGTGAGGACATAGAAGAATTTTTCAACTACAGACACAGGAAGGAAGGGGAAATTCTCCCGTGGGATATTATCGATCCGTTTGTGGACAGGAAATATTTTATCGCGGAAAGAGAAAAAGCAATGAAAGGCGAAACCACACACGACTGCAGACAGGGATGTACCGGCTGCGGGGTCAGCAGATACACCGATTGTTTTGTAAACTGCAGAGGGTGACGGATATTCTGCCCCCTTCACTTTGAAATAAAGCTATGAAATATGTTATCAGATTTAAAAAGACAGGTGTGATATGTTTCACTTCACATCTTGACATTATGAAGGTGTTCAAGCGCTCCTTCAAGAGAGCGGGAATAAAGCTCGCCTTTTCACAGGGCTTTAACCCCCACCCGAAGATGGGTTTCGCACAGCCGCTTTCATTGGGATATAAGGGATATGATGAATATATGGAATTTGAAACGGCAGCGGAAGACTGTGATACGAATGGGGAGGAGATGCTGGAATCCCTCAGAGCACTCATGCCCGAGGGTCTGACACTCGTCTCCATACATGAAGCGCCTGAACTCAGGAAAACGCTTGCTTCCATGACGGTTGCTGCGGAATATGAAATCAGAATCCCGCTTTGTCTGCCTTTGCATGAAGATGCCAAAGAGCTGTGGAAAAAGTACATGGGGCAGGAGACAATAACGGCACTGAAAAAGCAGAAAAAAAAGAAAGACCCTGTTATTGTGGATATCAAACCTAAGATAAGAAAGCTGAGCTTCAATCCCCGAAATGACTGCCTGGTGATAGATGCGGTTCTTGATGCCGGCAGCGAGTCAAATCTCAGCCCGGAACTGCTTATAGATACAGCGATCCGCACCCTGGGGATCGAATGCGACAGGGCTGAGATTTCCGTAAGCAGATTGAAACTGCAATTCAGGCAGCCCATATAAAATACAATTTAAGTAAATATTGACAATAAATACCAATAAGCCTATAATTGCTGTATTGGTATTTTTATTGAGTGAAGAAATGCCGGCACGGCGGGCATTCTGCAATTTTAAGGGAAGGGGTTACTGATATGAAGGGCAGTATTGATTTTTTTGAGATGAAAGGGCGGCTTGAGAGATTTATCAGGGATAACACGGCTCAGCTTAAGAAAGTGGGTATTATTTCTCTGCTTATTTTGGCGGCTCTTGTGGTCTATGCCGTCGGAGGCAGCGGCGGCGGTTCTGAAGTTTCAGGGGAAAGCGGTGGAGCCGAAGCTGAGACAGCCGGCAGCACGACCATATTTGTGGATATAGGAGGGGCTGTTTCTAAACCGATGCTTGCCGAGCTTCCGGAGGGGAGCAGAGTCGAGGATGCTATACGGGCAGCAGGAGGGATCACAGAGGATGCGGATCTGACAAGCATCAACAGGGCGGAGTTTCTTGAGGATGGAGAGAAAGTGTATATTCCGGCTTTTGAAGCAGAAAGCAGCGGCGATGAGAGCTATGCGAATGTCCGGCAGAAGGGAATTGATTCCGGCGGCCGGGTGAACATCAACACAGCTGATTCCGAAACGCTTCAGACCCTTAATGGTGTGGGACCGGCTACCGCTCAGAAGATAATTGATTACAGGGAAACATCGGGAAGATTCAGATCTGTTGAAGACCTGAAAAATGTCTCGGGCATAGGAGATAAAACCTTTGAAAAACTCAGGGAATATATTATAGTATGAGTATAATTGGAGGAAAAAAGTATGCTTTTTAAGAATATCAGGCTTCTGGATGAGGATTTCAAGGTCAGGGACAACATGTATCTGGCTACGCGAGGGGATAGGATAGTTTATATTGGTGATTCAGAACCTGCGGGGGATTTCGGAGAGCAGATGAGCGGCACGGGTAAATTTATCATGCCGGCTTTTTACAATACCCATTGCCATGTCCCGATGACTCTCCTGAGAGGATATGGCGAGGGGCTGCCTCTCCAAAGGTGGCTCAATGAGAGGATTTTTCCCTTTGAGGCTAAGTTCACGAGAGAAGCCAAATACTGGGGCGCCAGGCTGGGTGCGGTCGAACTCATGAAATCCGGATGCGTATCCATTACCGACATGTATTTCAACCTGACAGATTACGGCAAGGCTCTCCACGAGGTAGGACTAAAGGCTAATATCTGCAACGGTCTTGTCAGCTTCGATGATGCTGCATCCTACTACGATGGCGGAGAATACAGGGAGACTCTCGAACTGATGGATTGGATAGAAAATCTGGATGATGACAGGATAAAGGCCGATGCGGGAGCTCATTCCGAGTATGCGACAAAGGAGAGGAGCCTCAGGGAGATGGGGGATTTCGCGGCTGCGCAGAATCTCATCATACAGGTCCATACTTCGGAGACAAAATCCGAACATGAGGAGTGCAAAGGCAGACATGGGGGACTTACACCTGTTCAGTATTTCGAAAAGTGCGGGCTTTTCAGATCACCTGTCGTTGCCGCACACTGCGTATGGCTGGAGGAGGGGGATATGGCAATACTCGAGGAAAATGAAGCCTTCATTTCCCACAATCCATCCTCCAACCTGAAGCTGGGCAGCGGAATAGCTCCCATAAAGAAATATTATGATGCCGGCATAAATCTGACTATAGGAACTGACGGAGCATCATCGAATAACAATCTGAATATGTTGGAGGAAATCCATATGGCGGCCATGCTGTGCAGAGGAATTTCCATGGATGCCAACGCCGTTCCGGCAGCCGATATATTGAGGATGGCAACGGTCAACGGTGCGAAGGCACAAGGAAGGGAGGACTGCGGCCTGCTTAAGGAAGGGTACAGAGCGGATCTGATAGTATTTGACCTTATGAAACCCCACCTTTCGCCGGATTATGACACCATCGCGAATATCGTCTTTTCGGCACAGGCGGAGGACATCTGCATGACAGTGTGTGACGGGGCAATAATCTGCAGGGACGGGAAAGCTCTTTTGGTTGACGAGGAAGAGACCCGTGCAAAAGCAGTGGAGAGCTTTCACAAAGTGCTTGAAACGCTGTGAACATTGGTATATAATACCACATGCGTGTTTAAGTCGGACAATTCGGTCTGACAGCTTAAGAATTAAGAAAGTGGGGTAATTTAATGGCTAATATTAAATCCGCAAAGAAAAGAATCCGTGTAATCGATAAGAAGACTGCAAGAAACAGAAGAGTCAAGAATCATCTGAAGGATATTCTCAAGTCATTCGACGCCGCCCTTGAGGCCGGCGATATGGAACAGGCCAAGACCGATCTGGTTCTGGCAGAGAAGAAGCTTATGCAGGCTGCTTCTAAGGGAACCGTTCATAAGAATGCCGCTTCAAGAAAAGTTTCGAGATTAAACAACAGATTCAACAAGGCTAATGCCTAATTCTCACCCGTCCCCACCGGCACATAAGTTAAATGTGCGATGTGAAAACATCATGAGAAAACAACCACCCGGGAATGTCTCAGCCGGGTGGTTTTTATTTGTTCCGAATGGGAGTATATTGAAATATCAGCCTGTAGTAAAAGTCCGGTTCTTGTCCTCAAGATCGGGTCTTTGCATATAGTCTGAGAAGAGATGTTACTCTCCTATTTAAATGAGGTATTTAAAGTTGATTATCCCTTAAATGGTTTTATAAATGCTATTAAGTATATAATTATTATTGGAGCTACTATTAACCAGTCTTGAGGGGATTCCATTAGCATTTCAAATCAACTCCTAAATCAAAACTTTCGGGTCGTTTATTTCTATGATATTCCGAATTATAGCATCCGTTATTAACTGATTTATTACTTTCCCGGTTCGCCAAACCGGCCGGCTATGTACTTGTCGGTCTTTTTCGGACATTACTGTTAAAATCCCATAGGGTGCACTAAGTCCGGAAATCCGCTGTTGTAATTGCGTACAGCAATAAGGCGGGACACCTGATATGCTCTACTTCATTATATAGATTATTAATTATCCCGTCAAAGTCAAGTTTGATAAAGACGGTGTCAAGTTGCTGTGTCACACACAACAGTAATATGGTGCATTGATCAGGATCGCGTGATATAATCAATTAAAACAAGAAAACAGGAGACAGATAAATATGAGTACACATATTCTGGCAGCGTCAAAGGGTGAAGTGGCGGAAACAGTGCTGCTTCCGGGTGATCCGTTAAGGGCGAAATACATAGCGGAGAATTATCTCAATAATGCAAGATGCTATTCTAAAGTGCGAAATATGCTTGGCTTTACAGGCACATACAAAGGAGTCCCCGTTTCTGTTCAGGGAACGGGGATGGGAATGCCCTCCATGGGTATATATTCCTATGAACTGATACATGAATTTGACTGCAGGAGACTTATACGCGTAGGCACGGCGGGGGCTTTCCTCGATACCCTGCGGCTGGGTGATGTTCTTGTGGCCGTTGCAGCTTCTACGGACTCTAATTTCGTACACACATACAAACTTCCGGGGAATTATGCTCCAAGTGCAAGTTACAGGCTGCTTTCGGATGTGAGGGATGCAGGTAAGTCCACAGGGATAGGATTCACAGCCGGAAACATTGTTTCCTGCGATGTCTTTTATGAGCATGATCCTGCCTGGTGGAAGAGCTGGGCGGATATGGGAATAATGGGAGTTGAGATGGAGGCGGCGGCACTCTATATGAATGCGGCAGCAGCCGGAGTGGATGCTCTCGCTGTAATGACTGTTAGCGATCATTTCGTCACCAATGAGAAGGCTGATGTTGATGAGCGTGAAAGAGGTTTTACCGATATGATGAAGCTCTCTCTTGAGACTGCGATCAGATAGGAGGATCTTATGAAGCTACTGGAATCTGCCGAGAACTACCTCGAAACCATATTGATGGTTCGGGAAGAAAAGGGCAGCGTGCGTGCAATCGATATAGTAAATCATCTCGGATTCAGCAAACCAAGCGTCAGCGTTGCTATGAAGCAGCTGGAAACCAACGAATATATTACCAGAGACGAGGACGGTAATATATTCCTCACGGCAGGCGGCGAAGAGATCGCCTCCATGATCTATGAAAGGCATAAGCTCCTTACCGAGATTTTTGAGAACATGGGTGTTCCTCATGAAACCGCACGCAGGGATGCCTGCAAGGTCGAACACGATATCAGCGAAGAAACATTTGAATGCATAAGAAAACATCACAACAGATAGATAACGATAATAATGAGTGACTATAAAAAAAATATAAGAAATTTCAGCATAATAGCACATATTGACCACGGTAAATCCACCCTTGCCGATCGGATAATCGAAAAGACAGGGCTGGTAAGCAAAAGGGATATGCGTGAACAGTTCCTGGACAATATGGATCTGGAGCGTGAAAGAGGGATCACTATCAAGCTGCAGACCACCAGACTCGTGTTCAACAGTAGAGACGGGAACGAATATATCTTCAACCTTATTGACACACCGGGACATGTGGATTTCACCTATGAAGTGTCCCGAAGTCTTGCTGCCTGCGAGGGGGCGGTTCTTGTCGTTGATGCGACTCAAGGCGTCGAAGCCCAGACCCTTGCCAATGTTTATCTGGCAATGGATGAAGATCTGGAAATCATGCCGGTCCTGAATAAGATCGATCTGCCGAGTGCAAGACCCGATGAGATCAGGGGGGAGATCGAGGAGGTTATAGGAGTGGACGCTTCCGATGCGCCGCTTATTTCTGCCAAGGAAGGAACGGGAATAGATGAGCTTCTGGAGCAGATAGTGGAGAAAATCCCCGCTCCCGGAGGAGATGAAAACGAGAAGCTGAAGGCGCTGATCTTCGATTCATATTACGATAATTTCAAGGGTGTGGTGATATACACCAGAATTTTTGACGGAAGGGTTGCCGAGGGAGATATGATACGCCTTATGAATACCGGGAAGAAATATGAAGTGACTGAGGTCGGCACATATTCTCCGGGTCCGGTGGAGTGCAGTGAGCTCAAGGCAGGTGAGGTGGGGTATATATGCGCAAGCATCAAGCAGGTTGCAGATGCCCGTGTGGGTGACACCATAACGCTGGCCGATAACCCCACCGGAGAGCCGCTTCCGGGTTACAAGAAGGTTCAGTCTATGGTTTACTGCGGGATCTACCCTGCAGAGG
>JAUMVV010000066.1 GCA_030529985.1 Bacillota bacterium | reverse complement strand
TTATTGAAGTACGACATCCCACATTTTTGTGTCCAAATTTAGTTTACCAGTACAGGAGCATTAAAAAATGTGTCAAAAGGAATCGCTTCTTTTGACACACTTTTGGCACCCCCACTCGGAATCGAACCAAGAACTAATCTTTTGCTCCCGAGCAAAAACGGAAACCCTTGGTACACTTGGGTTTCCGCGAAAATGCGTTGAAATTCCAACGTTGTTTGTAAGTTGTAACTCCTGCTGATCTGTGGTCACCTGAGACCGTCAGTGGCAAAAAGTGTGGGAAAAATGTGGGAGTTAGCCCCTTTGCAGCAAGACATGAATTATCAAGAAAAAATTGTAAGTTGGTTCAAAACAAGGGAGGCATAGGCTCTTGTTGATTCAACAAATCATGGTTTGTATAGCATTTTTATATCTACGAATCATCTCATTATAATCATAAGCTGAACGTTCTATTCCAAGCAAAGCCATGAAAGCCGCTCTGTTTATTCGTTCTCCCTCTAATACCAACTTCTCAATCATTGGATATGGAACCACTTTCATTTGTTTTTTATCAAGCTCTATCTTATCGTGATGTGCGAGTATCTTATTTCGCATTTCACTCATTCCAGTATTAGAATAATAGTCACACAATTCGTTCAACGCATCAATTACTATCCTCACTGAGCCGTTCCCATTTTCCTCTTCGTTTTCAAGAAGTATTCGAAGCCTGTTTAATGATACATTTTGGTGTTTTCCGGTTTCTGCCGAATCAAATATCTTTGAGACTTCGATAAACAATTGCTGTTCAAGTAATCTTATGCTGTCACTAATGAGTTTCTTGACATCTTCGTCGCATTTCCTAATGTCTTCATTCGTCTCCGAATACGCCTTCAAAATAGCCATGTTTTCCATTGCGGACGAGAAAAAAACATCAAGATCCACACACATGTTTAAAATATTTTCTGTCTTTTTTATTTCTTGTTCATTCATTTCTTTATGTAATCATTTGTTTGGATGCTATGCTTGTAGATAATGGTAGCTCAGCTTTCCGCGCTTTGCATAATCTCCGCAATCTGAATTG
Source organism: Bacillota bacterium (assembly GCA_030529985.1). GTDB lineage: Bacteria > Bacillota > Clostridia > Peptostreptococcales > Anaerovoracaceae > Lentihominibacter. Next base: position 7,075 of record JAUMVV010000066.1, on the reverse strand, counting down.
CAAGGTCTACGCTAAGTATTGCTTTCAATGCATGTTCATTATCACCATAATTCAATTGGATTCCGTGGCATATTTTATTCCTGCATGCATGCTCATATTTGTCATCGTCTGAGGTAAATACGATATTGTACAAGTAGTCGGTAGCTGCCTTCCAATACAGAACACCTGAATCAACCTCTGCAAGTAAGCAGAGCAACAATTCCTTTTCTGCAATTCGCTTTTCCCCCGCAACAATTTTCGCTTCAGTGCCCTTACTCCATTTTTTATTGGGATTGTATGATTCATACATTAATCTAACAGCTTCAACGTCAAATTCTATCCCCTCATCGTGTAGCCTATAGAAAGAGCTGCTAATAACTCCTGCTATCTGACACATCAGTATCGCTGTGCAGCCATAATAATGACCTTCGCTATACAGGCTAATCGCTTCTCGCAGAATGGATAACCTCTCTTTTCCAACACATGAAACGTTGTCCCATTTATTTGTAACCGTTTCAATTCCAACCCTGTCAAAATAGTCAATGACAGTCTCCTTAAACAAGGTTGGATTCGGAGTTTCGTCCTTCAAAAAAGGATCCATTAACTGTCTTAGTTCCTTGCTATCAATAAAGAACAATGGCCAATTCGCACGATGATAAAGCGATAGATATGATAGCCGTTTGAAAGAGTCTAACAGTTCCGGAGGAAGCTCAAACTTTGGAATCGTAATTATAGGGATAGTAAAGTGTAGGTTATCAAACAACTCAGAGTACTTCTTTGATATCTCCCCTGCCAATTGTATCGTTGGATTGATTGCTTTAATGGCTTCCGTCAAGGCCACGCAACTTCCGCGGATTAATCTTACTGTTTGTTCTGATGTGACAAGAGAGGTTGTTATGTTGTTGAGTGCCTTTTGGTGTTGCTTCAACGCATCCGTATTAAAAGAATAATTTTTTGTAATTGTAGCTGCTGAAGCAATCCTCTGGATCGTTTCATTTATTTCTTTTTGATTATTCATGGCTTGATTTAATGTTCTATTGAGAAAAGAAGTGTTCAGTCATCCTTGCAACCTATCATAATGGCTTACTCTGTTAATAGTTTTACCAGGTTATGCACATCTGTATATGGATTGCAATGCACATCTGGATGCGAGTGTTCTTCTGCATTATGATAATCTTCCAGTTTATCGGCATTTGCAATCGCTTTAGACATTTTGTCTTTCAGTAACGGGTACATGTCTGAGTTCTTCTCATATCCTTTATAATGCTTTTTCAATTCTCTGATAGCGGCATCTGCATTAATAAAACTATGTGTTGAATAATCATAATGGAGTAAATACCATACTTCAAAACTTGGATTTGATACTATGTATTCTTCGATATTATTTTCATTCTCCAGCCTATGTATCTCCCGCGCCTTACTATCTTTATTATCCAAATCAACGACTACAAATGCCTTGTCCCCTGTTCGGATGTCCGCTTCTTCATCTTCCCAACGTTTGCGAATAGAGATCGCTAACTTGGTTGGATCTGTTATGTTTCCGGCCTTATGGACCTTGATAATATATGGACAGTCCGCTGTTCTGAACCCATTGAAGTATTTCGACTCTGTTTCATTCCTTCCCTCTGCGGTTATAATAACCATTGGCTTTTCTTTCCGATCATGCTTGTTTCTTGCCTTTTTTGAAAAGGATCTCTTTTTTCCGCTCATAACAAATCCTCCGCATGAACATATGGTATCGCGCCGTATCTGCCCTGAAGATATTTTTTTCGTATATTTTCATCCTTTCTTACAGGTTTTTCAAAATCGTCAAGTGAATACAAATCGCTGATGCCATTCTTTGGATTTTTCTCTGTGAAGTAGATTTGGTCTCGACGAAATCTTTCTAAAGAAAGTTGCGAGGTATCATGTGTCGTGACAATCAATTGAGCGCCCTTATTTCTACTGCTCGAAAATAAGCTTATCAAATATGAAACTACGAACGGATGCAAGCTCTTGTCTATTTCATCAATAAATAACACTTTGCCTTTATCAAGGGTTTCTTTCAGGAATGGACCGTAGAAAAACAACATTGATGTACCTAAAGACTCCTCTGCCAGAGATAAATTGTATTTTCGCTTATTGCCATTTTCGTCTGTAACAATATGTTCCGTTTTTACCTCATGCATGACAGTGTCTTCTGAAATAATGGGTTCATTGTTAATCATAATATTTGGCACATCAGGAGGAAACTCGCTGAATTTATGGTAGTTGTACTCAATATCTGAAATGCTTATGTCCGCTGCTTTGAACAACTCTTTGGTAAAATCTATGTTGGCTTTACTGTTATTATCGTGATCTGCCTTATAGTATGCGAACGCATTACCTTCAAGTTCCTTGACATTCATATATGTGTCTATTCCCTGGCTTAGCCATTCATAGGCACTTTTGGTTGATTCTGCATTCAAAAGTGTTGCACTAGAAATAAACAGTCTATTGTCCGTCGTGAATCTAACGATCGGTTCAAGCTCTTTCTTTGTTGTGCGAGAAAACGTGTATACGCTAGTATCTGTTCTATCAAATACCTTTGTTGGTCTATTTGTGTTATAACAATACAGATACTCCTCTACAATTTTGTCTGGAAAGGCACTGAAACCGTATATATACTTTTTTCGATCACTGGCGACAAATTGAAACTCGAATGAAGACGGTTTGCTCTTGCTTTCTTCGTCCAGCTTAAAAGGAACAACCGGAAGCAATTGGTCGACCTGCGTATTGGCAGAACTACGAATCATATTCAGCGAAACAGTAACTGCCTTAAACAGATTACTCTTTCCTGATGCATTTGCTCCATAGATTGCTATAGTATTTAAACCCTTATACTCGTCCTTGTGCGCGATATTGTTTAAGTGCTCTTTATCCGCTGCAGGAACTAAACTCAATACAGCAGAATCTTTAAATGACAAAAAGTTCTCCACCGTAAACTGTAATAGCATCTCCTTTTCTCCTTTCAAACAACAAGACTATTCGTCATTGGTATTATAGTATTTCCATCGGCGGATTTCAACATTTTATTTTGATATTTACCATATTTTCGTTAAATATAATATTAAATTGTTGTCGTCGCCCCGTTTCCTTTAATACCCATCCCAAATAAACAGAACCGCCGTAACAAGGCGATTCTGTTTTAATATTCAGCATTATTGGTACTATTTTGTTTTCCACTCTACCCGGTTCTTATTGCTTACAGGCTTTATGACATTCTTGACCATGGAACCTCCTGCAAGATCCTCTATGGCCTTAATATCTTCTTCCGTGCTGCCGTAGTCTATATCTACAAGGCTGCTTTTCAGCAGTCCGTTGTAGATGACGCCGGTTTTGTCTATCACCGCGCACTCAAGGTCTGGATTTCGAAGGCCAAGCTTCGGATCTCCTGCTGGAGAATTCTGAACCAATGCCACTTTGTCTGCCTTTGCGGCAACAGCAAGGCCCTCGGCATTTCCATGTTCATATCTGTCATGTGCTTTCTTCCTTGAGATCATTTCTGTCGCAAATAACTCATCATCAAGTCCTTCTGCGACCTTGCCGGAGTATAGCAGTTCATAGGTGTTATCATCAGTTTCCGTCAGGATCGCAATATGGTTGTTATGATCTGTTGCTGCCAAAGTGCCATCCTCTCCCCATGTATAAGACATTTTCTCAGAAGCAGGAAACATCTTCGCCATACATTTTGACTGCCACGTATCCGCATCGACGATTTCTACGAGGTAATCGCCCTCTTTAACGGAAAATATGGCCAGACTCCTGTGATTTCCGGACAGACTGATATCGACATATTCCGCTGTTTCATCCAGTGCGTATGTCATATTAAGCTGATATGACAGAGGCGTAGGATCCGGTATGAAAAGGTTTTTCCTGCCTTTGCCTATGCTTATGGTTGCATCTGCATCGATCGGCAGTTCATACACGCCGTAGCCGCCTTTGATCTGAGAAACATCTACCGGGTTTCCTTTGACTGTCCTGTTGTTCACAACGAAAAGCAGCCTGTTCTTCAATCCATACTCGGATGCCTTGTGAGAATTATTGTCATCCTGGCTCTCTATGCTTTCTTCTGTGTCCGGGTGCTCCCACTTCTTTCCGTCCTTGATGTTCTCCTGCTGGAGAAAGATAACGGGGTCGAATTCATAATAGTCTTTCCCCGCTCCAAGTGGCTTTTTTATGGTTGTCTTACTGACGGAAAACCTCTTGTTAGAGGAGTCCTGTTCGCTGGAGACCCTGTAATTCTGATACTCATTGTCGAGCACAGGGATCCTGAACCACTCATTCAGCACCGTGTACAGTTCTATATCTCCTGCGTAAGGCGCAGCCTTTTCTTCAGTATTTGATTTCTTGTCGGCCAAAGTCTTCAGCCCGGTCAGCGCACTGCTTGAGTTATACACCTTCTCGCCAAACTGGAACCGGAAGCTAATCGGATAATAATCAAGATAATCTCCGGTTCTTATCGTGCCTTTTTTCTCTTTGCCGTCTGCTAAGGCTTGCTTCTGGAGTTTATCGTAATAGTTCTGGATCTTCTTGTCCTGTAATCCTTCCAGTGCGTCATATTTCAGCTGCGTATAATAAGGCACTGCAGACCACCCGGTGAAACGCATATCATCATACACTGAGGTCTCAGCCGTGGTTCCCATGTCACCTCTCGTAAATGAGGACACGGTTTTGTTCGTACTGTAATCAAATCCGTTGATCCAATGAAGATCATCGGCGGAATCTGCCCTGAATGCAACGATAAGCCCGTCTGCTGCGGCTCTGTCTCCCGTGATCGTTTCCTCTGTGAGTCTGGCCTTGCCGATCTGATCACTTGCGGACATCCATCCGAATACGATCATCCCTATAGAGAGAACCGTTGCCGTCAGAAATATAAAAATGGATTTCTTCATAATCGCGACTCCCTTTTCTCTCTACTTCATTTCATCGATCGCTCTGTTGATCCGGTCTGCCCGGTAATCGTATCTTTCCTTGACGATTTCGACCAGCGTCTTGCCGGATTCCTCTATTTCCTTGACGCTCAGGTCATCTATGATCTCACTTTTTCTGATGAGGATCGCCCTGTCGATGTAGTCCGCGATTTCCTCGATCAAATGCGTGGAGATAATCACTGTTTCGTCTTTATCCACAACGCTGATCAATACCTCGTAGAAGTCCTCTCTGTTGAAAACATCATTTCCGGCAAAAGGCTCGTCCATGATGATGTATTCCGCGCCCTGGCTTATGGCGAGGACGACCTCAAACTGGTTCTGCTGTCCCAGACTGAACTCGCTGATCTTCTTGTTTGTAGGCAGCTCAAAAAACTCCATCAGCGCCTCGTATCGTTTCTCATTGAAAAGCGGGAACTGCATTTTGTAGAACCATTTATGGTCATTGGCTGTGATCGTCGGAAAGAATGAATGGTCTCCCGTTGCGAAGGAGAGCTTTGATATATTGCTTCCATCGATCTTTTTTCCGTCAAGGGTGATCTCGCCGTCGAAGTTCAGGTATCCCATCATGCACTTCATAAAAGTCGTTTTGCCTGCTCCGTTTGCCCCAAACAGTCCGATGATCTGTCCCTTTGGTATCTGAAGGCTGCAGTTTGAAAGTGCAACCTTGTCCTTATACTTTTTTGATACGTTCTTAAATTCAATCATGTTGGTCCTCCTAGAACGGCAATAGATGTGACAGGTAATCCGAATGAAGTGCGATATCCGGTGTGAAGAAGGTATAGACGCCAAGATCCACCAGGATATTCCCGACCATGATAAGCACTATGATCAGTGCCTCCATCAAAGGTGCTACCCAGATGGTTCTTGAATACTCTTTCCTGTCGGGCAGTCTCCTCATGACATACACGCTCTTGGTTTCTTTGTTGTAGTAAGCATAGTTCCAGTATGCCTGTACGAAGATCACCAGCAGTATCGCTGCAATGTAGCCGTAGAATGTATGATTCTCCATATCCCAGAAGTACGGCATGACAGCGCCCGGATCTATAGTGACACCTTTGATACTTCGGCTGATAATCCTCATCTGCATGACATATTTCGCGAAGAACAATAAATGCTCACCGATACCTACGCAGACGCAAAGGCCAAAGAAGAAGTTTGCTTTTTCTATATTGCTGCCGATCGGCATAAACCGGCGTCTGCGGTTCCATATGCCAAACCGCCCTTTCTGGCTTTTGCTTTCGATTCTTCCGTATTGGTTCAATACAGAGGTTTCCGGTGACCAGGCTTCGTATGCATCTGCTGCACTGTTCACAGCAAGGAAAACATCGTCATCAAAGTCCATGCTGTCCATGTCGATGATGCCGCTGTATTTGTTTACCCTGAAAGGATCTCCCTTCGGTCTCTTTTCTCTGGAGATGACATCGCCGACTGAAAATATCGCGTAAAAGACGGTGATGAGAATCACAAGAAGTGTAAAGCCCGTGCTCAGGTCAAAGGACCAGGCAACAAACATCATTACTGCAATCAGAAGAATGCCGGCTGACGGCGATCCATTGTGCCAGCCGAGATAACATGTCCTGGCACATTCGCCCGCCATTGCCAATACGACAACGATATCAAATACAATGACAATTGGATGGGCCATCGGTATCAGCGCAGCGCCAACTTTAGTCCGCAATAGACCCAGGGCGATCTTAGTCTGGATGCCTTCTGCTCCTGTCAGTGTCAGCCCGGCTTTTCCAATGAAATAGAGTGAGGCTACAGCCAGTCCCCAGAAAATAAGGATGATGGCGATGTAGTATCCGAACATAACGAAATAGGATGAGATTGGAGAAATACTCATTCTCCGGATCGTGTACCCAGTCGTTGAATGAGACGCCTTAAGTGCCTTTTTCCCGTTGATCGCATTCACTACAGCTGAGTATCCCAGCAGATATACAGCTACTATGACCAGAACACCCCAAACGCCGCCAAAAGCCCTCTCCATCAGCATATAGGAGCTGGCATCAGCTGGGTTGCCGATCCTCACAAGAAAAATGGCAATGAAACAGAGCGGAATAATGGAAGCGATCAGAAGAATCTTTTTTGAGCCTGCTCTGTTATAAAGAAAAACCAATGATAGATATTTGCTCATTCAGATTCCT
>JAUMVV010000065.1 GCA_030529985.1 Bacillota bacterium | reverse complement strand
ATAAGGAGACTTTGGAGAAGTCAATAAAAAACTCCACAACAACTTGACACCGTCATATCGTGTTTTCCCCCTTTGTATTATTAAATCATAGTGTTAGCATATATCCGGTAAGCTTAGTGCAGTATTGTTCAAGATGCTGAAGATTGTTCTCCCCGTCATTTCCTTATGGCATATATTGTACCAAATCAATGGCGTGTCGGCTACGCGGTTCGGTTTTTCGTGTAATAACATTGCAAGTAAATAGTAACTGTAAATTCTAAGAGTAAATTCTACCCCAACTCACTTATGGAAGTAAATTCCACCGCAACTTCCGCTGCGGAACCTACTTCGGGAATTTACTCGCAATAAAAACAGACAATAAAAACATAACAACACATCTCCGCGCCGCTTGACAATAATATCCCATCTTTGACAGTTGGAAAGATAAAAAACGGCTACAAACCCGGTAAACGCATCTCCCGTGCCGCTTGACAATAATATAAAAGAGAGAGAAAATATCAATGGACTCATTAAAGCATGAAATTTAACTAGTAGATGGGAATAGGGGATGGAGAACTATGAAAAGGATAGTCTATAAAATAGTGCTTATATTGCTTGTGTTTGTTTTCGCGGCAGGTGTTCCGGCATCTGGCGTTTCTTTTGCTGTAGAAAACACTCGTGGCGGTACCGGAGCGGGAGGCGGAGTCCATAAAGATACTTCATGGTTTGACAGCGAAAATCCCAAAAATGAATACACACTCTATTCCGAAGAGGAACTGATTGGTTTTGCCAGCCTCGTAAATGAAGAACAGCGCGACAAGTGGAAGGAAAACAGATTCGAGACTTTTGAGAATGTGAAGATAAGGCTGGGAAGAGATATTAGGCTTTCGCAAAAATGGGTGCCGGTAGGAAACGGCGAGAGCAGATGTTTTAAGGGGATATTTGATGGAGACGGGCATACAATTTCAGGACTTAAGATCAGATCCAACAACCTCCAGGTGGGCTTTTTTGGTTGTCTTTCGGGGGAAGTATGCAATCTGACATTGAAGGGCAGAACAGAGAGTTTAAACGGACCCTGCGGGAGTTTTGCGGGTGTTTTATATGCAGGCGGAAGTATCAGGGATTGCAAATCGGAAGCAGAAACAAAAGGATTGGCTGAGACCGGCGGCATTGTCGGATATAATGAAGACGGGACAGTTCTGCGCTGTATCAATAACGGGAATGTGAGCGGAACGAGAAATGTCGGGGGTATCGCAGGAGAAAACTGGGGAACGGTGAAAAAATGCGGCAATAACGGTTCAGTAAAATCCTCTGTGCGGGGATCCACATCATTCGGTACAGGAGGGATTGCGGGAAGAACCTTGAATCCGGACGGACCTGTGACAAAATGCTTTAACACAGGAAATATTCAATCACACACAGAGGCAACCGGCGGAATTGCGGGCTATTCAAATGCCTACGGTACTGAAATTTCTAACTGCTATAATACGGGTAGCATTGCGGTGTACAATGAGAAGTTGCCACACAGGGCTGTTAAAGCTTATGCCGGAGGAATTGTGGGTATTGCGGGAAGAAGAGGCGTTATCATCAAGAATTGCTATAATGCCGGAAGCATAAACAACAGTGACTGGAGCGGAGGTATAATCGGGGAATACGACCAGGATCTGATTGAGGAGACGAATGATAAGCCGAATGATGAAAAATACATAGTGAACAACTATTATATAAGCACAGACGGTGGCAAGGGTATTGGTCAGTATCATGTGGGAGACGGTGAATACAAGCCGAAGGATATTTCCCACGGAACGAGAAAAATGAGTTCATTCTCCCTTGTGAATATGGCAAGCAATCTGGGCAGCGCATACAAATACAACAGCTACGGAACCGGCCTTGCAGCAGGATACCCGGTGCTGAAATGGCAGGATGCTTCAAGCGTGGACAGCGGTGATAGCGGTAAAGATAAGCTGCCGCAAAATGCAGGTATCAATGAGAGGATCCTCAGGGAGGGAACTCCGGATGAAGCTGTAACCGTCAGGCTCTTTAACCCCAGACAGCATATTGCAGGAAAAGCTTTGAAAAAGGAAAAGAACTCGCAGGAATATATAAAAAAATGCAGGAAACCCGGGAATTAAGAAAAGGTTCGGCAAACAAGTTATATGCAGGGCTGATACAATATGAATGGTGTTTATTGCTTTTGACACTTGAATCATAATATTACCGGAAGATCTGATGGAGGTTTTATGAGCGGTACGGATGAAGCACATAATGATAACAAGCTGAATGATAACAGACTGAAGACTGAGAAAAAGATACTGAATCTTTCACTGTTAGGGAGTATTTTATTCCTGCTTACTGAGATATTCTTTGCAGTAATTACCGGATCCAAAGCGGTTCTGATGGACTGCGTATACGATATTGCAGATCTCATAATGATAGGGCCCTTTATCATGCTGGTGCCTTTGCTGTATCACCCTATGACCGAGAAAAAGCCTTATGGTTTCGCACAGGTGGAGTCGCTTTTCGTGCTGATCAAATACTGCATATTGCTTGGTGTCGATGTTGTGCTGGTACTGAACTGCGTCAAAAGCATACTTTCGGGAGGTAACGAGGTGGATGCTTCCCTGCTGGCCGTTTTCGAGCTGGCGGTATCAGCAGGCTGCGTTGCCATGTTTTTCGTTCTGAAATACTTTCAGAAGCGCTATTCATCTCCGTCAATCAAGGCGGAGCTATTCATCTGGAAGCTGGATGCACTGAGTACTCTGGGTGTCGGGTGTGCGTTTCTCTTGAACCTGATACTGTTAAGGACACCCCTTGCATTTATATGCCCGTATGTGGATCCGGGCATTGCCATAGCTCTCGCCATAGTTCTCATCAAAGAACCGGTCGAGATGATACTGGATTCGCTGAAAAGCCTCGTATTGTTCGCTGCGGATAGTGAAATAAAGCAAAAGGTGGAGGGTATTTGCAGGGAGGTACTGGAAAAGGCGCATATCGATATTACATGTCTTGAAGTTATAAAGACGGGACGAAAGGTGTGGGTCGAGATATATTTCCTTCCTCAGGGGAACAGTATAGAGCTGAGCACTCTCAAAGCACTTTACCAGGAGGTAAACGAGAAGGTTGCGAAGGAGTTTGACAGCGCATATGTTGACCTGCTCCCGGACATGGAAGAATATCGCACAGTCAGACCGGAAGAAACAAAGGCAAGGCGAAACGAGCTCATCAGATACATGGAAGAGGAAGAAGAGAGAAAGGCTCTCAAGGAGGAACGGAGAAACCTGAAAAAAGAAAGCCATAAGAGAGAGAAGAAGTCCGGCGGGGAAACGCCTGCCGAGTAGGGGTATGTGGTGGAGAGAGGTGAAGCGCTGTTTCCACCGGCAACTCAAATCCTCTCTCGTGGTGGAGCAATTGTTCGCACCCGACAAATCAGTTGCTGCCCGGCCGGCAGCATTGGAAAATTTGATATGTATATGTCAAGTCAGCGGTCAGGAGAGCACAGGAGGCAGTGACAACTGACAGCCTGCAGCCGGAGAACAAGAGGAAAGTACTCATACGCCATCTCTAAAGATAATAGCAAGAAAGTGATAATTCGTATGAATTGCAAGGGGTTACAGAGGGGCGGTATTTCACTATCTTGCGAAGTTTGACGAAATAAGACTTGTATACATAATACTATGTGTTAAATAATTGACACTTTCCACCACCTGCACTTATTATGGGCGTGTGGAAATAAAATCATGACAGTTAAGCGATCTCCGCACTTGATGTGTGGAGATTGTTTTTTTCACATAACGGATGTATTTATTGTCAGTTTTTTTATCAGTTATTATTAATTTTTATCAGTATTTTTAGGAAGGAGACGTGCATAAGCATGACAGAAAAATGCAATGGCAGGTGCAACGACTGCATTAAGCCAAACGATCCCCGTTTCAAGGAACTTAAAGCGTACATAGATTCCATCCGCGATCAGGAGGGAATCAACATAATGGTGCTTCAGGAAGCGCAGAGGCTCTTCGGATATGTACCGCTTGAGGTTCAGAAATGGATTTCGCTGGAGCTGGATGATGTATCGGTGGGAGAACTTTACGGTATTTCAACCTTTTACAGTCAGTTCAATCTGACTAAGCAGGGCAAACACAGAATTTCCGTTTGTCTGGGAACTGCCTGCTATGTCAAGGGAGCCCAGGCAATCGTCGAAGCTCTGCAACAGCATCTCGATGTTGAGGTGGGAGGCATTTCAGAGGACGGGATGTTCACTTTGGATGCAACCAGATGTCTGGGCTGCTGCAGTCTGGCGCCGGTAATGATGATCGATGACGATGTGTACGCTAAATTATATGACACAAATCAGATTCCTGAAATTCTCGACAAGTATTATCTTGAAACAGAGCTTGACGAGGAAATGGATGAAGCGATCGAAGGTGAGGTGGATGCATAATGGCAAAAGCAAAAACAACACTTGAGACTTTGCAGCAGGTAAAGGCTGAAGTTATAGAAAAACAGAATACGGAAGGAAATATCAGAATTCTGGTGGGCATGGGAACCTGCGGGATCTCTGCCGGAGCCATCGATGTATTCGAGGCACTGAAAGCGGAACTGGAACAGAAAGAAGATATTGAAAATGTAGATATAGTTCCATGCGGATGTGCGGGAATGTGCACATATGAGCCTATAGTAGAGGTGATAGTGCCGGGGCAGAAGCGAGTAACCTATGTTCATGTAACACCGGAAACAGCCGGTGAAATAATGTATAAGCATATATTCGGAGGCGATCCCGTAGTCAAATATACGATCAACGGTGAATTCAAAACACTTGCGGAACAGAATTTCTACAGGAAGCAGAAGAGGGTGGTTCTCAAGAACTGCGGCGAAATAAATCCTGAGGATATAGGCGAATATATTGCCGAAGACGGATATCAGGGTCTTGCAAAGGCAGTCCTGGAGATGACGCCGGAAGATGTGATCGATGTGATGAAGGAGTCAGGTCTCAGAGGCCGCGGAGGCGGTGGATTCCCTACGGGAATGAAATGGAGTTTCGCAGCACCCAACAAGGCGGACCAGAAATACATCATATGCAATGCGGACGAAGGAGATCCGGGTGCCTTCATGGACAGATCGGTGCTGGAGGGGGATCCCCATGCGATTCTGGAAGCCATGGCAATAGGAGGCTACGCCATAGGAGCATCCAGAGGTTTCATATATGTCAGGGCGGAGTATCCTGTAGCAGTACAGAGACTCATGACCGCCATCCATCAGGCAAGAGAGATGGGACTTCTGGGCAAAAATATACTGGGTTCCAAATTCTCATTTGATATCGATATCAGGCTGGGTGCCGGAGCCTTCGTATGCGGCGAGGAAACAGCGCTGATAGCATCGATCGAAGGCAAGCGCGGCATGTCCAGAAACAAGCCGCCATTCCCTGCCAACCGGGGGTTGTGGGGGAAACCGACCTGCATAAACAATGTGGAGACTCTGGCGAACATTCCGCAGATCATTCTCAACGGTGCGGACTGGTTCAGAGGCTTCGGTACGGACAAATCGCCCGGAACCAAAGTCTTCGCGCTGGGAGGCAAAATCAATCAGACAGGTCTTGTGGAAGTCCCTATGGGAGTTACGCTCCGCGAGGTAATCTACGATATCGGAGAAGGGATACCGGAAGGCAAGGAATTTAAGGCCGTTCAGACAGGAGGACCTTCAGGTGGATGTATCACCACCGAAAATCTGGATATACCTATCGACTTTGACAACCTGGTGGCTATCGGTTCAATGATGGGTTCCGGAGGAATGATAGTTATGGATGAGGATAACTGCATGGTTGATATCGCCAGATTCTTCCTTGACTTTACAGTTGACGAATCCTGCGGCAAGTGCGTTCCGTGCCGTGAGGGAACCAAGAGACTTCACGAGACACTGATAAAGATTACCGGCGGAGAGGGAACTCCTGAAGATCTCGATAAACTGGAAGAACTGGCTGAGAACATCAAGGAAACATCGTTGTGCGGTCTGGGTCAGACAGCACCTAATCCGGTTCTCTCCACCCTTAAGCGTTTTCATAGCGAATACGAGGCTCATGTTAAGGAGAAGAAATGTCCCGCACTGGTCTGCAAGCCGCTGCTCACCTTCGAGATCAAGGATGACTGCCGTGGATGTACATTGTGTGCCCGTATGTGTCCGGTTCGTGCTATTGAGGGCGAAACCAAGCAGATCCATGTTATTGATCAGGACAAGTGTACGAAGTGCGGAACATGTCTCACTGTGTGCAAGTTCGGTTCAATAATAAAATATTAGAGAAGGGAGTGTACTGAAATGGCGAAGAAAAAAGTGAATCTGACCATAAACGGTGTAAGCGTACAGGTACCGGAAGACTATACAGTTCTTCTGGCAGCAAGAGAAGCCGGAATCGACATTCCTACGCTCTGCTACCTAAAAGATATAAATGAAGTTGCAGCCTGCAGACTTTGCGTTTGTGAGGCAGAAGTAAAGGGCAGACCGATGAGAAACCTGCCTACGGCATGTGTGCTTAAGGTGGAGGAGGGAATGGTCGTCCGAACAGATACAGATCGTGTTCGAAAGGCCGTAAAGATGAATCTGGAGCTGATTCTGGCAAATCATAACAGAGAATGTCTCACATGCACCAGAAACCAAACCTGCGAGCTGCAGAAGCTCTGTTACGAAATGGGTATCGACATGGAGAGATTTGACGGAGAAAAGAGGGAGGTATGCATAGATGACCTGTCACCTTCGATTATTCGCGATTCCTCCAAGTGTGTGCTCTGCGGACGCTGCGTAAGTGCATGTGCCAAAATTCAGCACATCAGCGTTCTGGAATTTGTAAACCGCGGTGTTAACACCAAGGTTGCTCCGGGATTCAACTACAGCATCAAGGATACTGACTGCATATATTGCGGACAGTGCATCAATGCCTGCCCTGTGGCTGCGATAAAGGAAAAAGAACATATCAAACAGGTCTGGGAGGCCATCGCTGACCCCGACAAGTATGTGGTTGTTCAGACTGCGCCGGCGGTCAGAGCCGCTCTCGGCGAGGAGTTCGGAGTAGAAATGGGAAGTGCCGTTACAGGCAAGATGGTATCGGCTCTGAAGAGGTTAGGATTTGACAAGGTTTTCGATACGAACTTCTCGGCAGACCTGACCATCATCGAAGAGGGACACGAATTTATCAACAGGGTCAAGAACGGCGGTACGCTGCCACTTATTACATCCTGCTCACCGGGCTGGATAAAATACTGCGAGATATTCTGGCCTGAATTTATAGACAATCTGTCCACCTGCAAGTCACCGCAGCAGATGTTCGGAGCGGTGGTGAAATCCTTCTATGCCAACAAGGAGAAGCTGGATCCGAAAAAAATAGTCTGCGTATCAGTAATGCCGTGCACAGCCAAGAAGGCGGAATGTGCCCGTCCTGAGATGCAGGTTGACGGCAACAGGGATGTTGACTATGTTCTTACGACGAGAGAACTGGCGAAGATGATAAACGAAGCACGCATACTGTTTGATAAGCTTCCTGAATCGGAGCCTGATCCGATAATGGGAGAATATACAGGTGCAGGTGTTATTTTCGGAGCGACAGGCGGAGTAATGGAGGCAGCGCTGCGTTCGGTTGCTGACATCCTGACAGGCGAGGATCTGGAGGATATTGACTACAAGGCGGTTCGCGGAATCGGGGATTTCAAACAGGCCACAGTGAAACTTCCTGTTGGTGATAAAATGATCGATGTTAAGGTTGGCGTTGTCAGCAGCATCAGGGCGGCAGAGACGGTACTTCAGCAAATCCAAAAGGGCGAACTGGAGCTTCATTTCCTGGAGATTATGGCATGTCCGGGCGGTTGCGTGCACGGCGGCGGTCAGCCCCATGTATCTGCCAAGGAAAGACTTGAACATGAAGTCAGGGAAGAGCGTGCAAATGCTCTCTATTCGGAAGACCTGAGACTGCCGAAGAGAAAGTCTCACAAGAACGCCGAGGTTCAGGCTCTATATGACGAATATCTGAAGGATCCTAACGGTCCTATTGCACACAAGCTGCTGCACACACATTATGCAGAAAAATTCATATATATGCCTGATGTGGATGAACGGGTTTAAGCATAATATTAAAACAGATGCTCTCCTGCAAACTGCGGGAAAGCATCTGTTTTTATCTGCGGGGAAT